>NZ_JACDIJ010000007.1:0-116267 GCF_050937815.1 Treponema sp. OMZ 840 | reverse complement strand
TTTCTCGTGCTTTGCACGGTCGGCTATAACCGCACCGTCTACGCCCGCATTTTCGGCAATTTGGCGGATGGGCTCTTCAAGGGCGCGCTTAACAATCTTAAAGCCTACCTTTTCATCGTCGGTTAACTTGCTTACATCGGCCTTGTCCAAGGCTGTAGAAGCTTCGATGAGCACCAAGCCGCCTCCGGGGACGATTCCTTCTTCAAGGGCCGCTCTCGTTGCCGCGAGGGTATCTTCTACGCGGTGCTTTTTCTCTTTCATTTCGGTTTCGGTTACCGCACCGATATTGATAACGGCAACACCGCCTGAAAGTTTGGCCAAGCGTTCTTTAAGTTTTTCTTTGTCGTAGTCGGAGGTCGAAGCTTCAATTTGCGCTTTAATTTGGCCGACACGTTCTTTAATCGATTTTCCGCTTCCGGCGCCGTCAACGATAATCGTGTTGTCTTTGTCGATTTTAACGGTTTTTGCCGTACCGAGCATATTGAGTTCGGTTGTTTCGAGTTTTAAGCCCAACTCGTCGCTGATAACCTGACCGCCGGTAAGGATGGCTATGTCTTCGAGCATAGCTTTGCGTCTGTCGCCGAAACCGGGTGCCTTTACCGCGCAGGTTTTAAGGGTGCCGCGCAAACTGTTTACAACGAGGGTAGCCAAAGCTTCTCCGTCCATATCTTCGGCAATAATAACCAGCGGCTTACCCGTTTGTGCGATCTTTTCCAAAAGGGGCAGCATATCTTTCATGCTGGAGATTTTTTTGTCGTGGATGAGGATGTAGGGATTTTCAAATACCGTTTCCATACGTTCGCGGTCGGTTACAAAATAGGGAGAAATGTAGCCGCGGTCGAACTGCATACCTTCAACAAAATCGGTGGTGGTATCCATGGTTTTGGATTCTTCAACGGTGATAACGCCGTCTTTACCGACTTTTTGAATGGCATCGGCAAGGATTTTTCCGATTTCGGGGTCGTTGTTTGCCGAAACGGTTGCAACGTGTTCAACTTCTTCCGAGCCTTTAATTTCTTTTGAAGCTTTTTTGATTTCTTCAACGGCCAATACAACGGCTTTATCTATACCGCGTTTGATTTCGATGGGGGTAATGCCTGCGGCAACCGCTTTAAGGCCTTCGCGTACCATGGAGTAGGCGAGAACCGTTGCAGTGGTGGTTCCGTCTCCGGCAACGTCGTTGGTTTTTGAAGCGACTTCTTTTACCAGCTGGGCACCCATGTTTTCATAAGAATCTTCAAGTTCAATTTCTTTTGCTACCGAAACGCCGTCCTTTGTAATTGTCGGTGCGCCGAATTTTTTATCCAGCATAACCAAACGGCCTTTAGGACCGAGCGTTACTTTGACGGCACGCGAAATTTGCTCTACACCGGAAAGCATTTTTTTCCGAGCGTCATCATTAAACAGCAGTTGTTTAGCCATTTTGTCATCTCCTTATCTATTTGGCATAGGATTGAATTTGTGTTATACTGTAAAAGATACTGATTTTTTGCCGAAACGGCAAGGGAGTTTACGGATTTTATGAAAAAAATTAACTGGGGAATCATCGGTGCGGGAAATATTGCGTCTTCTTTTGTAAAGGCGCTTGCCGAAAATCCCGATGCGGTTTTATATGCCGTCGCTTCGCGCGATAAAGAACGTGCGGACTCTTTTGCCCGCTTGTACGGATTTTCTACAGCTTACGGCGGAAAATCTTTCGGCGGGATTTCCGCTTATGAAAAAATCTGTGCCGATAAAAAGGTCGATGCCGTCTATATCGCAACGCCTCATACCAATCATGCCGAATTATCGCTTATTGCTTTAAAAGCGGGAAAAGCCGTGTTATGCGAAAAGCCCGCCGCCGTAAATGCCGCTCAATTGCAAAGCGTACTCGAATATTCCGCCTCTCACAAAGTGTTTTATATGGAAGCTATGTGGATGAAATTCAATCCCGCCGTCCGCCGTGCCCTTGAAGCGATACGCGGCGGGGTGGTGGGGCGCTTGCTCGACATTCAAGCCGATTTTCGTATAAACGTTCCCTACGATATAAATCACCGCCTGTATAACCCCCTGATGGCAGGCGGCGCTCTTTTGGATACGGGCATCTATCCTGTAAGCTTTGCCATGCTTGCCGCGTCCTGCGCCGCCTCGACCGCACAAAAAGCTTCCGCAGCCGCCGTAAAAAAGCAAGATGATTTTTATGAAGGTTCCGTTTTGCCGCCGTCGCATATTCTTTCTTCCGTGCGCAAAGCGCTTTCCGGCGTAGATGTATGGAACGCCGTATTGGCCGAATGGAATTTGCCTTCGGGGCAGCTTACAGCCCGCCTTTGTTCCGGCAACGATATTGAAGGGCGAGGTTTTTGCAACGACGCCCTTTTATGCGGTACAAAGGGAAAAATTATTTTACGGGATTTTTGGCGCGCCCAAGCGGTTGAATATTATGACGAAAAAAACAATCTTATAAAAAAAGAACCTTATCCTTTTAAGGTAAACGGCTATGAATACGAAATAGAAGAAACGCACCGCTGTATTAAAAAGGGCTTATACGAAAGTCCGCTTCACACCCATGCACATACAATGACCGTGATAAAGATCCTGGACAGTTTGCGTTCGCAATGGAACTTGATATATCCGTGCGAAAGCGCCGCTCCCGAAGGCTCAAAAAAAGACTGTGCCGAAAACGGCAGTTTATTCGAATCGCCGGGAAAAAATGCACAAGAAAATATAAAAAAAGGCGGTATCGGCCTTTACAGCGACGGCGCCTGTTCGGGAAACCCCGGCCCGGGCGGCTGGGCTGCGGTTATTCTCTATGACGGAAAAATCATCACTTCTCAAGGCGGCGAAAAACAAACTACAAATAACCGCATGGAATTAAGCGGAGCTATCGGTGCCTTGGAAAAACTCTTTACCCTCCCCAAAGCAAAAACCGAAAAAATCGTTTTTTATATAGACAGTCAATATGTAAAAAACGGCATTACAAGCTGGATTCATACATGGAAACAAAACGGATGGAAAACTTCGGATAAAAAACCCGTAAAAAATAAAGATTTATGGGAAAAACTCGATTTGTATACTCAACAGTTTAAAATCGAGTGGCGCTGGGTAAAGGGACACGCCGGCGATACCTATAACGAACTGTGCGACCGCCTTGCGGTTGAAGAACGCGATAAAAGGGCTTAAAATAAAAACCGGCCGGAATCTTTCCGGGAGCTGTTTTATTGTACTTGCAAAAACGGGTTTTTTGCATTACAGTGTAAGTATAAGTTATTAGGAGGGATATATGGCCGGTACCTTAGTTCAAATTCGCGTTGATGAAAAACTTAAAGAAGATGCCGCCGCAGTTTACGAGCGGCTCGGACTGGATTTATCAACGGCTGTTCGTATTTTCTTTAAGCGTAGTGTTGCTGAAAACGGAATCCCCTTCAGTATGAAATTGGGAAAGACGGGACGGAATTCAATACGGCGGTATATTTCAAAGGAACTTGCAGCTGCAATGCAGTCAATGGCTCAAAGTGCTGCCGTAAACGGAATTTCAGACATGAGCCTTGAAGATATCACTGCGGAAATAGACGCCGCTCGTAAAGGTCAATAAAGTGGCTATTTATGCCGTCATTGATACCAATGTTCTTGTTTCCGCATTCTTAAAAGCCGATTCCATTCCCCGTATCCTTATTGATTATATGTATGCGGGTAAAATTATTCCGGTTTATAATGATGAAATTATCTCGGAATATACGGCTGTTTTACATCGTCCTAAATTTTGTTTTCCGGCAAAAGCCGTTACTATTGCGGTTAATAAAATAAAAGAAATCGGTTTGCATATAGATGCCGCAGTTGTTACGGAATCAATTCCCGACCCGAAAGACATTGTCTTTTATGCCGTTACAATGAATGCCGGAAAAGATGCTGCTGTTTATTTGGTTACCGGAAATATAAAGCACTTTCCTGCAAAACCTTTTGTTGTTACACCCCGCCAAATGGTGGATATATTGGAAGCTGCCGATTAAAAGCTTAACCCTCATTGCTTAAAAAGCATTTCATGAGGTTTACAAAAAGATAGATTTTTTTATAAATGTCCACACCCATTTCTTTAATCGGCTGCTCGGCAAAGTGAGTCAATTCCGTCCAGTTAATAATCAGTTCGGGTTCTTTGCGCTCGATATCTTCAAGAAGATTTTTTGTATTTTTGCCGATAACAATTAAATCGCGGGTGGCAATGGAGAGCATATTATATGCTTTTTCATTTATATCCTTTGTCAAGGATTTTAAAATATTTTTTGCTTCGGGATCGCGTTCCGCGCGCACAAGGTAGGTTTTTACCTTTGTTCCCAATTCTTGTTCGTCGCTTAAACTGTTGTCAAAATCCATTATTTGATTCGAAACGGCGAGCAATTGGTGATAAGCATCCGACATCGGAGAAGACAGGGCTGCCGATACCCATTGCCCCCGTACCAACACCAAATCTGCAAATTCGCGTATATAACGTTTTACATAGTCGAGCAAAAAGGATTTTAGATAATCCATAGGCGCACAATACATATAACCGCTTAAATTCCGTTTTTCAAACGCTTTGTTTCCCTCTTCCGAATAATTTTTAAGCTTGATTACGGAATTCGATCCGAAAATACTGTGAACTATTTCATCTATCTTTGAATTTTTACGATCCGCTTGTATTTTTTGCAAGGTTGTATCGACCGTTTTACGCATTTTATCGAGTTGATCGTCTATAATATGCTCATGATGTTCCGTTATAACGGTTTGATAACCCGGATCTTTTGAAATAAGCTGAATCGTCATTTCAAAAACGGCTTTATCACGATATTTACGGAGCAAATTCAACAATTTGTTCCATGTATTTATAGGTATAGGTTCTACATTCCGGTATTCTTTTAAAATAGCGAACACATCCGACCAGTCTTCTTCCAAGGGAAGTGCCCATGCAACAGTCGTAAAATCCTTTAAATCTTCAAGGATGTATTCGGCTCTAATCATTTCAAAATGCGGAACATACGAAAAATTTTGTTCTTGCATTCCCGAATCGAATTTTTTCAGTAAAAAATAATAGTCGAAGGTACAAAAAGCGATAAGCAGTGAAAGCTTTGTATAGATCATGTCTATTTTGGTTATTTTTTCGACGTCGAATCCGTTTAAATATGCGGCAAGTTCGCTTTTTACCTGTGCGGCCAATTCTTTAACCGGCATATTTTTTGCGCGTTCGAATATCGATTCTTCTTCCAAGCTTTCCGCAAGGTCTTTTTGGATATCGGACAAGTGATAATCGATTACCATGTGTTTAAAAGCATTCGGATTCACGGTATTTTTAAAAACCAGTTGTGCCGGCCCGATTACTTTATATACGTCAAAAAAGAATTTTGCCAACTGCGGCAAAGCTTCTCCCGAACTGTATTTATAAAATTTAACCTTTGTTTTACCGAGTTCTTTGTTTATATTTTTGAGAAAGCGAGCTTTTTGCGCTTCCGCATCGGAAGGAGTAAACAAATTGAGGAGCCTTTCCAACAGGCCCAATCCTTTTTGACGTGCTTTTTTTGCCATATATTAAATATGGATTAAAAGCCAAGCTCTGTCAAGTATGCATTACTGTAATCGGAAACCCGCTAACGGGCAGTCTTAAAAGCCGGCCGGTTTTAAGACTGCCTTTCGGAATCGGAGCACCTCTAAAAATCCGGTTTGATTTTTAGAGGTTTCCGTCAATTTTTAATTACGTCTTGGACCAGTTTTAATACCTTGGTCGGGCAGCCGCTGACGCACTGACCGCAAGAGGTACATTTTTCATAGTCTACAAGGGGGATGCCGTTTGTAACGACAATCGCCTTTTCGGGGCATAGTTTTTCGCACTTGCCGCATTTGATACAGGCGGCTTTACACTGCTTCATAAGGATTGCCTTGTTTGTGTTGCGGTTTGAACAAAGGGCAACGGCTCCCTTACGCTGTACGGGGACGGTCGATAAAATCGACTGAGGACAGGCTTTTACGCACATACCGCAGCCCGTGCATTTTTCGTAATCCACATGGGGAAGACCGTCTTCTTCGATATGAATGGCGTCGAATACGCACACCGCCGTACAATCGCCCAAACCGTAACAGCCGTATGAACACATTTTAGTGCCGTTAATGCCCACCGTTTTTGCGGCGGCACAGCTTTTTACGCCCGTGTATTCACCGCGGTTTGCGGCACAGCTCTTTGCTCCCTGACAAGCGCGTACTGCAACCGTTTTTTCGGCTGCGGCCGAAACGCCCATAATGTCGCCGACCGCCTTTGCCGTATCGGCACCGCCTGCGGCGCATCCGTTTACGGGAGCTTCTCCGCGGGCAACCGCTTCTGCAAAACCGTCACAGCCCGGATATCCGCAGGCGCCGCAGTTTGCACCGGGCAAGGCTTCGCGCACTTGCGCAACCTTTTCGTCTACGGGAACGTGAAATATTTTTTTAAAAAAACCCAATAAAAAGCCCAACAAAAGGGCGGTGCCGAATGAAACGGCTAAGGTATACAGTATAATTGTCATGTCGTCCGCCTTACTTTATAAGCCCTGCGAAACCGCCGAAAGCTAAGGACAAAAGTCCCGCCGTAACGAATAATACCGGAGTACCCTTCATAAAAGCGGGAACATCCGATGTTCTCATGCGTTCGCGCACACCGGCCATCAATACGAGGGCGATTAAAAAGCCCGCTGCCGAACCTGCGGCGTATACGAGGGACTGCAAAAAACCGTAGCCCTTTGCAATGGTGTTTAAAGTTACCGCAAGGATGGCACAGTTTGTCGTGATGAGGGCCAAATATACACCCATTGAACTGTACAGGGCGGGCGCCGATTTTTTTAAGTAAAATTCAACCAATTGAACGAGGGAGGCTATAACCAAAATAAAAATCAGGGTTTGCAAAAAGCCCAAGCCCAGCGGGTTCAAAAGATAGGTGTACAGGGGGTAGGTAACCGCCGTCGCCAAAACCATAACGAAGGATGTTGCCGCTCCCATACCGACTGCTTTTCCCGTATCGGAAGTCATACCGATAAAGGGACAAAGCGCCAAAAATTGAATAAATACGACATTGTCTATAAGCATTGATTTAAGGAAGATTTTTCCCAATTCCAAGTCGGCCATTATGCAGCTCCTTTTACGGCTTTTGCCGATTTTGCGGCTTTTATGCGTTCGGCGAGGGTACGGAATGCCCGCGTTACCGCGATAAACAGGGCGAATACGAAAAATCCGCCGGGCGCGGCTTTAAAAAAGCCGATTGTGTACTCTTTTGGGATAACCGGCATACCGAAAAAAGTTCCGGCACCGAAAAATTCGCGCACAATCGAAATGCCGACGAGTACCCATAAATAACCGAAGCCCATGCCGAGTGCGTCCAAAAAGGACTGCCCTACACCGCGTTTCGACGCAAAGGATTCCACGCGCCCCATAATAATACAGTTTACGACGATAAGCGGAATAAATACGCCCATCGATTCCGAAAGCGCGGGAAAATATGCCTGCATAATCAAATCGACAATCGTAACGAATGTTGCGATAACGATGATAAAAATCGGAATGCGGATTGAATCGGGAATCAATTTCCGAAATAAGCTGATAATGATTTCGCTCATAACCAATACAAAGGTCATGGCGGCTCCCATTCCCAAACCGTTGAATACGTTGACCGTAACGGCAAGGGAAGAACACAAGCCGATCATTAAAACCAGCAGGGGGTTCTCCTTTACAATACCGTTTGTCAATATTTTTAAGTGTGTGTTCATACGTTCTCCCTTAATTTCCGCCCTGTGCGCTTAAAGCCGCAGAGGCTTGCGCGGCGCCCGTTTTAACCATCTCGGTGATTGCAGCGGAGGTTATTGTAGCACCGCTTAAGGCGTCTATACCTTCGTTGACCGCAAAGGCGTCGTCCGCACTTTTACCGGTAAATTGTTCATAAAAATCTTTTTCCAAGGCGCGCTGTCCGATATTCGGCGTGTCGTTCAATTCGGTAATGCGGCATCCGATAATCGTGCGCTCGGTATTTACCGCGGTAAGAACGCTTGCCTGGGCCTGATTAAAGCTCTGTCCGCTTACCGATGCCATGGCTCCGATGATTTTTCCGCCGGATGAAACCGTCCATACCTTGTTTACGGTCATGCTTCCCGCCTGTGTTCCTGCGACTTCGGGCACTTCCGTATATACGGGTTTTTCCGCTCCTTCTTCAACGGGGAACAGTTCTGCAAGGGCGGTATCGAAGTCGAATACCGAGGGGGCCGCTTCCACAACGGGAGCACCGCCGGTTCCGGCTTGTCCTCCGTGATTTTTTGCCAAATAATCGCCTGCAGCCCAAACGGCATAGTTTATAATGTTTGCAACTCCCTTGGTGGTAATTGTTGCGCCGCTTAAACCGTCAAAATCGGTTCCGGCTTCAAGATTTTTTGAAGCGGGCAAGCCTTTAAATTGGTCGGTAAAAGCGGGTTCGGCCGCACGTTGGCCGAAGCCGGGCGTGTCCGTAAGGGTTAAAAACTGAATACCGGTTATCGTGCGGTTTAAATCCAAACCGATAAGCATAACCGCCTTGTCGTAGGTGGCACCTGCGGCTTCAATAACGGCACCGATAACCTTGCCGCCTTTTTGAGCCGTATGCAGCGCATTTACGGTTACGGCGCTTGCAGCATCTTTTTCAAAGTTCTGAGCGGGGACAAAGCTGTCGGCTTGTTCAAATACTATTTTCATTCCCGCGCCGGCCTTTGCCTGTTTTGCCGCTTCTATTGCCGGAGCGGTAAGATTATATACAAGAGCCAGAGAAACGCAGGCGACCGAGGCGTAGGCGGCCAGTACAAAGCCCAATTTTATAATTTGCTTCATTGTGCGCCTCCTTTATCGGCTTTATTTTTTTTACCGGCGAAAAGCTTGGGATGGCCGTATTTGCGCTCGGTCAGCTTATTTAAAAAGGGCGTTAAAGCGTTTGTAATAAGAATGCTGAACATAACGCCTTCGGGGTAGCCGCCGAACTGCCGGATTAAAAAGGTTATCAAACCGCAAAGCGCTCCGAATACCAAGCGTCCGTAAGATGTTACGGGAGCGGTCGTATAATCGGTTGCCATAAAAACCGCACCGAATAAGAGGCCGCCGGTTAAAACCGACGCGATAATATCCGTGCCCGCCAAAAATGAAGGCACTGCGGTAAACACAATCATTGCAAGAGGGGCTCTCCAATCGATAACCTTTGTTACCAGTAAAAAAACAGCGGCAAGCAAAATAAGGGCAGCCGAAGTTTCTCCGATACAGCCGGCACTGTTTCCCGTAAAATACTGCACATAATCGGCGGCGGAAAACGATGCACTTCCTTCTTTTATTTGCGAAAGAATCGTCGCCGAACTTACCGCATCCGTTGCAGGTTCTATCCAATGCGAACCCATAGCCGCCGGAAAGCTCGTAAACAAAAAGGCGCGTCCGACCAAAGCGGGATTGAATACATTGGAACCGATACCGCCGAAAAATTCTTTTGCAACGACAATCGCAAAAAAAGCGCCTAAAACGGTCATCCATACGGGAATGGCCGGCGGAAGGGTTAAGGCCAAAAGCAGTCCCGTTACGGCGGCCGATCCGTCTTTTATGCGGATGGGGCGTCTGAAAGCCAGTTGCGTTAAAACTTCAAACACAAGGCAGGACACAAGCGAAACGGCTATCGTCAACAAAGACGGAAGGCCGAAAAGAATAACGCCGTATACAGCCAAAGGCAATAAGGCGATTATAACAGCAAGCATAATGCTTGTCGTATCGCGGGCCGAACTTAAATGCGGGTTCGGCGAAATATAAATTTCATTTTTATCTAAAGCTGCCGCCATTACTTACCTCCCTGCGTGCTTTTTGCCGCTTGCTTTTCTTTTTCCGCCCGCAAAAGCTGTTTTCCGACCCGGAAACGCTGAACCAATTTTATGCGTGCAGGGCAAATCCACGCGCAAGTACCGCATTCGATACAGTCCGGAAGTCCGTAGCGCTTTGCTTCTTCCAAGTTGCCGGCTTGTAGAGCCTTTGACATCATAACGGGAACAAGGCGGCACGAGCATACTTGTACGCAGCGTCCGCAGTTAATGCAGGGTGTTTCTTCCGACAAGCAGGTTTCTTTTTCGGTAAGGAACAAGATACCGTTTGTATTTTTTTGAATGGGGAAGTCCGCACTTTGCATTGAAAAGCCCATCATAGGGCCGCCGAGTATAATTTTTTTCAATCCGGGCTTAAGATCGAATTGTTCGGGAATAAGATCTCCGACTAAAGTTCCTATGGGAACGATAATGTTTGCCGGCTTTGTGCATATACTGCCCGAAATTGTCAATCCTCTGTCTATAAGCGGTTTGCCTTCCCTAAAAGCTTCGGATATCGATTTTACCGTTCCTACATTATGGATAATGCAGCCGATATCGCAGGGAAGTCCTCCCGTAGGAATTTCACGGCCGACCGCCGCTTTTACAATGTTTTTTTCGCTTCCCTGCGGATACTTTGTTTTGCACAAAGATATACCGATTTTTTCGCTGTAACCCGCTTTCTCTATTGCTGTTTCAAGTATAGGCACAATGGAAGCTTTATTGCTTTCCAATACGATAATACCGGTTTGCGCTTGCGTAATGTGCATAATGATTGCCGTGCCGTCAATAACCTTGTCGGTATCTTCAATCATGGTGCGTAAGTCAATCGTAAGGTAGGGTTCGCATTCGGCCGCATTGATTAAAATGCAGTCAATTTTTTTTCCGGCGGGAGGATTGAGTTTTACATGTGTCGGAAAAGCTGCACCTCCCATACCGACGATACCGGCTTCCCGTATTCGTTCAAGAGCTTGTTCTTTTGAACAGGAAAAAGGGTCAAGGGGCGGCATAAAATCGGTTGTACCCGAATCGTCGCATGCGATAACAATACAGGGGCAATCGAAGTTGCCGGGAACCAAACGGTTTTCGATTTTTTTTACGACGCCGGAAACCGAAGCATGAACAGGAACCGACATATGAGCGTCGGATTCGGCAATTTTTTGTCCGCGTGCGACTGTGTCGCCGACGGATACGAGCGGGAGGTTAGGAGCGCCTCCCTGCGTCAGGGGTATACTGACGGTTTTTGTAGAAGGAAATGCCCGTTCTATAGGCAGATTTTCGGTCATTCCCTTGTGTTCGGGCGGATGTATTCCGCCTTTAAAGGTGTGCGTATTCATAAAGGCTATTGTATTATCTAATAAGTTTTCGGTCAATCATCGGCGGCACAGGGATTGGAAAAAAAAGGCATATATACTATATTATATTTAATATCAGGAGGCGTTTGCTATGATGTTCAAAAAAAATAAGGTGTTCACGCTCGGTGCAATGTTATTGATTTTACCGTTTGCAGCCGTTTTTGCGTATAATCCGCCGCCGGGCGGGGAATTGTTATACTCGTTTACTTCACCGTTTATGCTTTCCGCAGAGCTTTCAACGGCAGGCGGACCTTTGTTTCATGTTCACCCCGGACATACGGCCCTTAATCCGGCTTTGTCTGCCGGAGAACAGAGGGTTGTAGTAGACGCCGCATATACGGCTCTTATTGCTCCCGGTAGAAATAAAAACTACGGACAAGCTTTTAACCTCGGTGCTTTGGTTCCCAGCCGGTACGGTGTTTTTACCGGTGTCGCTCAGGGCGTTTTTGTTCCCTTTAACGATATGCTTTTAAAAAACTCTTTTACCCTGCGCGCATCTTATTCCAAAGATATAGCGGATTGGCTTTATATCGGAGCCGGATTGTATGGAGGCTTCGGGTCGGATTGGTCTTTGGGCGCCGATATAGGATTTCTCTATTTGCCTGAAAAGATAAAAGCTTTACCCTTTATCGGAAAACCCCGAATTGCCTTTGCTCTTACAGGTATGGGTAAAAACTATAAACCCGCTACCGTCGGTATAAACGGTTTATCCGAACACACGACTTCCTTTCCTTCGTTTTTTACGCCTCATATCGGTTTTGCAGGTAATTTGTTTGAAATAAAGAATTTCTCAGGCGGTTTTTCGATGGATGTATCCTTGCCCGCTTTCCAAAACTTTGTTTTTGATACGGGACTTCAGTTTTTGTTTGCCGAAACGGTACGGCTTTCTACCGGTTGGCAGTTCAATTTGCGTGAAACGATAGCCAAAACGGCTTCGTGGTATCCTTCCGTTTCGCTCAGCGTAAAATTCGGCTTTAGTGCAAAAGAAGCTTCTCTTTTAGGTAAAAAAGGCTGGCAGCAAAGCGAAATGATTGTTTCGGGCGCATACCGTCCGATGAAAAAAAATATCCATGCAGTTTCCGGCGGTGCGGCCCTGTACTTGGGATTAAAAGATACCGCCGCGCCTGAAATTATTTTATGGGGGAACAATGAATAAAATCAATAAAGCCGCCCGTTTTATCGGCGTTCTTATAGGTGCTTTTTGTACGTTCAATGCTGTCTTTGCCGCACAAACTTCCGCTTCGGAAAAGGGTACGGTATATATTTCTCCGAATAACGACGGCATACAGGACGAATTGATTATACCGCTTACGATAAACGAAAAACGGTATGTAAGCGAATGGAATTTTATTATAACCGACGAAAACGGTGCCGTCGTTAGAAAAATCGGAAACAAAGAACCGCGTCCGGAAAAACTTACGTTTAAAACCTTTTTTACTCAATTGTTTAAACCCAAACAGGGCGTGCTTATTCCCGATTCTCTTATTTGGAACGGTATTTTGGATTCCGGAGAAACCGCTGCGGACGGTACTTATTTTTATTACGTAACCGCGTCGGACGATAACGGAAATATAAGCAAAACCTCTTTGTATACCGTTATAGTCGATAATACCGAACCTCAAATCGAATTGACGCAGCCTTCCGAAGCGATGAAAACTTTCGGAGCGGGTAATAAGCCCGAAATTGCGATAAAACAAAGCGGTTCCGCCGAAGATCTATGGCAAGCCGAAATTATCGACAATACGGGAAAGCTTGTGCGTACTTTTTTGTGGAAAAATTCGGCTCCCGAAACCTGCATATGGGACGGTAAAAACAACGAGGGTGTCGCTGTGGGCGAGGGTGTCTATACGTATCGGATTTTTTCAACCGACCGCGCCGGAAACGTTTCGGATCCGGCACAGGTAACGAACATTATCTACGATGCCGTACCTCGTTCCGTAAATATGACTGTTGCCGGAAGTCCTTTTTCTCCGAACGGCGACGGGGTAAAAGACAGCGTTATGCTTTCTCTTTCAATGCCCAATTCGTCGGGCTTAGTAAATTGGTCGGTGCAAGTGTTTAATAAAAACGGTGCAGCTTTGCGTACTTTTTCGGGGAAAACCGTTCCGCCCGCTTCAATTGAATTTGACGGCAAAAGCAGCGGCGGCGACATTTTACTCGACGGAGATTACCAACTTTTGTTTTCCGCGCTTTTTAATAACGGACAGGAAACGCACATCGGCCGCAATATAACCGTGGACAATACGCCGCCTGCCGCTTCGGTACGCGCCGAAGGGCTTATATTCAGCCCTGACGGCGACGGCCGGCTCGATACTTTAAAATTTTCGCAAGAAGGTTCAAAAGAAAAAACATGGACAGCCGTTGTTGCGGATGAAGCCGGTAAAACCGTAAAAACCTGGACCTTCGGCGAAACGCCGCCTTCTTCGGTTGTGTGGGACGGTACCGCTTCCGACGGCAGCATAAAAGACGGTTTTTATACGTATACGCTGTTTGCAACCGACCTTGCGGGCAATACCGGACGCGCAAAAACGCCCGCTTTTGAATTGAATACGGGTACTACCGAAGTTATATTAGCCGTAAGCGCCGAAGCGTTCAGTCCGAACGGCGATAAGGTGCAGGATAACCTCACCTTTACGCCGCGTATTAAAACGGCCGCCGGAATCGCTTCGTATGAATTGAAAATTCTCGATGCGTCGGGAAATGCCGTCAAAACATTCAGCGAAAAACGAAACTTACCCGGTTCCATAAGCTGGAACGGCCTTGCCGACGACGGAAAAGCCTGTGCCGACGGCATGTATACCGCTTCGCTTCGGACGCTGTCCAAAAACGGAAGCGAAGCCGTGTTTACCACCCAAGCCTTTGCATTGGATACGGTTTATCCTGAAGTACAGCTGAGCGCCCCGTATACCCGCTTCAGTCCGAACGGCGACGGCCGAAAAGATACGCTCGACTTTACGGTAATTACGAGCAGCGAAAAATTATGGACAGCCCTTATAACCGATAAAAATAAGGCGGCCGTCCGCTCTTTCAGCTGGGAAGGCAATGCGCTTCCGTTCAGCTGGGACGGAAAAGACGAAGGCGGCAATACGGTTGCGGACGGTATGTATACTTTAACGCTTTCAAGTACGGATAAAGCCGGCAATAAGGGAAGCGCTTCCGTACAAGATATACAAGTGGATAACCGCGCGGTTAAATTATTTGTAACTGCCGAGCGCGACGGCTTTAGTCCGAACGGTGACGGTTTTGCCGATATGCAACAATTCAGTATTCGTACAACCCTTGCCGAAGGAATTGAATCATGGGCTTTTGCGATTAACAACGCGGCTTCCGGTGAAGAATTGTACCGCTGGGACGAAAAAGATCAGCAGAATTTGCCTTCGCTTATAAAATGGGACGGTAAAACCGTAAACGGCCGCATAGCCGAAGGAAATATGACAGGTACCCTTTCGGTACGGTATGTAAAGGGCGATACCGTCAGCGTTACAACCGCACCCTTTTTATGTTCGGTAACGCCGCCGCAGTTAAGCGTACGCACCGCACCCGAATATTTCAGCCCCGACAACGACGGTACCGACGACGATTTGTTTATCGCTTTAAAAGGAACAAGCATTGTACCCTTTACCGGTTGGAGTTTTGAAATTAAAGATCCGAACAACGGAAAAACCTTTTGGAGGACGTCGGGAAAATCGTCGATAACCGAACGCATTATTTGGGACGGACGAAGCAACGGCGGCGAATTGGTGCAATCGGCGGTGGATTATCCGTATACCTTTACGGTAACCGACAGCTTGGGCATGAGTTCTACTGCGGAGGGCATTATCTCGGTAGACGTTCTTGTAATACGTATCGGCGATGTGTTAAAAATGCAGGTTCCTTCAATCATCTTCCGCAGCGACAATGCCGATTTTGCGGGCAAAGATAAGGATCCCAAGCGCGGGCTCGATCAAAAAATTATAGATAACAATTACCGCGTATTAAAGCGTATTGCCCAAATCCTCGACAAATTCCGCGATTACAATGTAACGATTGAAGGTCATGCGAATAATATCAGCGGTACCGAAAAAGAAGAAACTTCAACCGAAAACGGAAACATTCCGCTTGTGCCGCTTTCGGAAGCGCGGGCACAAACCGTTAAAGAAATCCTTGTTTCGTACGGAATAGCTTCTTCGCGCTTAACGACAGTAGGACGCGGCGGCCGTATGCCTGTTGCCGCACATTCGGATAAAGACAACTGGTGGAAAAACCGCCGGGTTGAGTTTATTTTGAATAAGTGAGTTAAAAGCCGAATTAAAAGGGCGTCTAAAAACTTCGGTTTTGGACGCTCTTTTTTTGCGTTTTTATCGCAGGCGGAAACTTTTACTGTACGCGGAGAACCGAAGCGATGCGGCCGTCGGCGGTATATACTTTGCGGGGATTGGTTTCATCGGGGAAGGCGCTCATACCCTTATAAAAAGCGTAATAGTACTCGCCCTTCGGTAAAGGAAGTTCAAGCTGGTAAAAACCCGGACTTATTTCCTGTAATTCATAAATAAAAGAATCCCAGTTTGTAAAGGTGCCGCCCACGCGGATTTTTTGTCCGCTTTCACCTTCGTAAACAAAACGCACCTTTGTCGGCGAAAATGCTGCACTGCGCTTTTGTATCGGTTTATCTATTACAACTTTCGATACGTTTACATTGACGGTTTCGGCGAATTCACCGTTCGGGTTTAAAGGATCGGTTGTCCATAATCCGTCTATAACCAAACGGTATTTTATAATACGTATATCATGCGGAATTTTTAATACGTAAAAAAGAATATTTCCCTTATGTTCGGTTTGCGAGTTTGGTTTTACCAAACGTTTAAACGAATGGATATAGCGGTAATTTTCAAAATCGAAGGCGATCCCCGTGTGACGGGCGGAACCTTCGGCAGTAAATAAAATATAATCGTCTATAACAAGGGGAGCTTGCGGCATTTTTATATGGGCTATAATAGTATCTTGTACGGATTGATTTCCGCCGAATATATCGTTTTCAACGGCATATGCAGAGGATAAAAAAACAAAACAAAGATACAAGATAAATATATAAATGCGTTTCATGTAACTTTTATGAATATCGGCAGTTGATTCATAAAGGTTTATTATTTTACGATTAAATAAAGTAAAAATAAAGCCCGTAAAAGAAAAAGCCGATGATTATAAAAGTAAGATACGGGTGGGAAAATCGTTGATGTATCCGTCCGACTACTTGTTATTATTAAGTGTTGTGGGGTAAAATTAAAGAGCTATGCCCGGAATAGATCAACTGAAGCAATTTGACAGTGATATAACCCCTATAGGAAACGAGCCTGATATACGAAGAAAAAACGGCAGTACTATGCCCGAAGTGGCCATACCCGGTAATATTTCGGCCGCCGACGATTCTTATGATTTTGAATTCGGTTTGCCCGGGCAGGATGAACCGTCTGTAAATGCGACGGCTCCCGAAGTTGACGGCCAAACGGAAGAATCTTTTGAAGACTCCGCCGAAAGCAAAACACTGCCCGATGAACCGCTTATTCCTTCTATGGAAGACCTCGATCCCGATATTGCCGCGTTTTTAGCCGGTACGGCTTCGAGTCCTGCTCCTTTGGGAAAAACAAGCGATATCGCCGATATCGCCGATATCGCCGATATCGACGATATCGGCGAACAAAAACCGGACGAACCTCTTTTTCCTTCCGACGGTTCGCCGGCCTCTTTTGACGAAAGCGAACCCCTTACGGAAAAACGGGAGGACGTATCCTCCGATTTTTCGGATTCTCCTTTTAACGGTTTTGAAACCGGCGGCTTTGAAACGGAAACCGAAGCCCCGCAAACGGACGGTTCTTTAGACGGCCTTTTGGAAGCAATGCAGCAAAAAGATACCGTCGTTCGGGAAACGATGCAAAAAACCGATGCCGAAAAAGAAGATGCCGAGCATCCGGCCGACAGTTTTGCCGCTTTGACGCAAGACTTTGATTTGGATGCGCTTGATGATTTTGATAAAAAACCGGATGTATCGCCGGAAAGTAACGAAACCGATTCGGATTTTTCATCCGGTTTTTCGGACAGTCATGATGATTTTTCACATTCGGAAGAAGAGTTTAATCTAAATGCCGACTTATCCGACGAATTAAACGAAGGGTTTTCTCATGATCCCGATATGCCCGATATTGATCTTTCCGAAGCCGTAAAAGATTTTGATTTGGGTGCGGATTTTGATTTTTCTGAAGAAACGGAGGAAACGGAAGAATCGGACGACAGTATTCCTGCCGAGGAAACCGATCTTCCGGAACCCGTTCCCGAAGATGAAGGATTGTCTTTTAGTGCCGACGATACGAATTTTGATAATTTTGAAATACCCGGTTTTTCCGATACGGTAACGGCTCCGTCCGCAGGAAAAATCTATACCATAGTAAAAAAGAAAAGCGGTGAAGGTGAAGAAGATTTTGACAGAACGTATTTGAGTGATACCGAATATAAAACGTTTCGAAAAAATTTATATTCATATCCTTTAAATGTGCGTATTGCCGTTGAGCAGCTGGTTGTAAAAAACGAATTTACAGATGCGGCTGTCATGGAAGTTTTATTTAAAGTTATAAAAAAAGTATCTGCACGCCATTTGGCTTCTCATTTGGGAAAAATGCTTGATGTTTCCATCAGCGTACCTTTAAATTACGAAAGACGGACGGCGGAACAATATGAACTGTATAAAACGTCTTTGGAATACCAATTAAAAAACCGTATTATTCCCGGTGCCATAATTGCGCTTATTTTAGGCGGAATCTTCTATATATTCTCTTATTTCGGTTATACGTTTGTTTACCGGCCGTTAAAGGCGGAATCTTTATATAAAAGCGGTTACAATCTCATTGAGCAGGGCTTGTATTCTCAGTCGGAGTCCAATTTTAACGAAGCTTTGACTTATAAGGTCAAAAAGAAATGGTTTTTTAAATATGCGCGCGCTTATCGGGAAAAGCGTCAATATCAGCGTGCCGCGGTTATGTACGAACAGCTTATTAAACGTTTTAAATTCGACAAACAGGGCGGGCTTGAGTACGCTCATATGGAATTTGAAGATTTGGCGAATTACGAACGCGCTGCACAGATAGTCCGCCGCTTTATATTGGATTACCATATAAACGATAAAGACGCGATGATTCTTTTAGGCGATATTTATCTTGAATGGGCGGGGTCCCTTACATCCGAAGCTGAAAAAGCGGATAAATTCGAACAAGCCCGCCTTCAATATTCAACTTTGATGAGTCTTTACGGCAGCGACGACCTCTATTTATCCCGTATGCTCCGTTATTTTATCCGCACGGATAATTTGCGTCAAGTTTTGCCGCTTAAAGGATATTTTACGTCAACAAAAAAGATTTTACTGCAAAGCGAAGATTTGATAGAATTGGGCGGATATCTTTTGGAAAAACAATACGGTTATTTGCCTCCGTCCGACGAATATTTGCGCGGCTATATAGATAATGTAAAAAAAATACTTGAACAGGGAATAAAAGCCGACCCGTCGATTCCCGAAGGCCATTATAATTTAAGCAGATATTTTGTCCGCACCGGGAATTCGGAGCAGGCAAAGCTTGCTTTATCCAATGCTTTGTCTATGTTCGATGCAGCGCCGAAACAAAGTCATGCACGGACTTTAAAACACATCGATACCTTCCGGCTTTTAGGCGAACAATATGTTGCATCGCAAGAGTATTTGCTTGCGGAAAAACAATATGCCGAAGGTATAAGACTTTTTGAGCAAAAAAGAGAATATACGGGATTAACGAGCAACAAAGACGTCGGAAAACTCTACAGCGATATGGGCGACATCGATTACTTTATTTCCGGTGATATTCAAAATGCGTTCCGCAATTATAAATTGGCTATAGAAAACAATTACGATACGCCGTCTATACGATACCGTATCGGTTTTGTCCAATATACCGACGGTAATTATTCCGAAGCTTTGGGGTCGTTTATAAAAACAGCCTCCGAAGAAGCTTCAAACCGTAATTTACTTTTAGCTTTGGGCAATGTGCTTTCCATACGCAGGGATGAATCGGCGGCACGAGGGTATTATGAACGGCTTATACATATTTTGGATGCCGACCGCCGGCGTTTCGGAGTCGTTTTTCCGCAAGTACGTGAAGACCAGTATGCGCTTGTCGATTTATATTTAAAAGCTTCAAATAATTTAGGAGTAACCCTCGCGCGCCTTGCCGAACAAACGGGCAACAGTGCTTTACAAGCTCAAGCGATTGTGCAGTTTTCGGAATCCGTGCGTGCTTGGGATGCTTTAACGAGAAATCAAAAAACCATGGTTAGACTGGAAGGCAGCAATTTAGCCGCGCAAAATATAAAATATTTAACATATCCGCAGCGCATCTTTGAACCTTCAATTTATGCTTCCATTCCTTCGGTTTTATACGGCGAGGTCGGTCTAAAGCAGTATTCTTTGGAGTAATAAAAGTATGTCCAAATTTCACGATGGCCGGGAATCCGGTGTGCTTGTGCGAAGATACACGAACGATAAAATAAAGGAACTATTCAGAAAATCTATCCATCTTTGTTCCGCCCTTGTTCCGCCGCTGTTGGCCCGCGCGCGTATTCCCGTTTTATGCGCTTTGTGTGCGGTTTTGTTTTTTTATTGCGTTGCCGAGTTTTTACGGATGCGGGGATTTTCCGTTTTTCTCGTATCAAAAATAACCGAAGCGGCCGCGCGTAAACGCGATGAAAATCGATTCGTTTTAGGTCCCGTTTGTTTGGCACTCGGCATATTGATAACCGAAATTCTTTTTGATGCGAAAGCCGCCGCTGTCGGTATTTATGCGCTTGCCTTCGGCGACGGATTGGCAAGTCTTGCCGGAAAGATGTTCGGCATAACGGTTATTCCGCATACGGCGGGAAAAACCGTTATAGGAAGTCTTACGTGTTTTACCGCAATTTTTTTATCGTCGTGGGCGGTAAGCGGAAGTACTTTTGCAGCCCTTATTATTGCCGTGTGCGGTATGGCCATAGAATTGATTCCGCTTAAAGATTTTGACAATTTAATTATACCGATTGTATCGGCATTTATCGCACAGTTTTATTTCCACATATAATACTTATGCATATTTTTTAAAAAATGTACGGTTCCGGCAAAAAGCAGGGGGATTCCGACCGCAAGTATGACAAAGGTATTACAATGTAAAAGCGCTATATACCCGCCGCAGATAAGAAGAAAATCGACAGAGGCTCTTTTGTAATCAAGAGATTCTTTACTTTTGGGAGAAAAAAAGAGAATTAAAAAAGTGCACAGTATAAAAACGATGCGTATAATGCCGAATAAGTTTTTAAATCCGTAATTTATATGCATATAATTTTCAAAAACAGTTGTATTTAAAGGTATTGTTGTCGAAAAAATAAGTGCAATGATGATGATGATACCCAAATATTTATCGGAATCTCTGTTTTCTCCTCCGGCGGCAAGAACGCCTTGGGTAATAATTGAAAGCAATATTTCCATTTGCCCGAAAAAAGCCGCTTGTCCCAAAAATCTCAAAAAACCGGAGTATCCGGCCGTTATACCGAACAGAGGAATACACAATTTAAAAGATTCGGTTAATACTCCTATGAGAGCCGAACAAAAAAACAGCACTTCAAGACTTTGTGTTTTTTCAAAGTTAAAATAAACCGAAAAACTTACTGCCGGTACAAAAAAAGAAAAAATCAATAACGAAAAAAATGCCGCCGTATAATTCGGTGTAATAAGCAGTCGAAAAAACGATTGCCCCTGAGGAAGCGTAAATAATAAAGATATATGTTGAGGTTTTTTTATTATCAGCCATATTAAAACTGCGGTAAAAACGGCTGCACAAAGGCTGCTGGCAATTGAAAAAAATAAAAGCAGTTTATTTCGCGTATTCAGTGTCATAGGCTTAGCATATCGGGATAACAAATTTATGTAAAGCCGTTTATTTAAAAAACCGATATATAATATATATATTCTTGTTTGAGGGGATACTATGGCAAAACGGATAATAACAGCAGCTATACTTTTATGTTTGTGTGCGGTGCTTGTAGCCGGAGATGCTGCGGCTTTTGTCGATTTAGGCTTTTCAAAAGACGGCCGTACCTATATGTTTGCCCAACACGGAAGCATCGATAAAACGTGGCGGGGTTTTGCCGAAATCTACACTGTAGATATTGCGAAAAACGACTATATAGATGCAGGTTGTTTTAAAATATCCGCTTCGGCGCAAACAGAGTCTGTAAACGGAGCGGTGCTTTACGAACGGTTGTTTGAAAAAAATGCCGCTTATATAAAAACACAGTCGCCTGTTCCGGCGGATTTAACACATACGCTTTATATAAAAGAGCAGACAAAAACATCCGCCGAAGAAATCGTATTTACCGATTTTGAAGGTTCGACAAAGGAAAATCCGGTATCCTTCCATATAAAACTCATTCCGTGGTACGGCGGGAAAACGGCCTCGTCCAAATCGTCGTTTTTTATCAGTGTTGAACGCCGCGACAAAACGGGCAAAATTTTATCGAAACAAGTTGCCGGTACTCCCGATATAAAGCGTACCGGAGTTACCGATTATACGATAGAAAAAATCGTTCGTTCGCCCGACAATAAAAGTCTTATCTTTGTGGTAGAAAAGAAAACCGCGACCGCCGCCGGTATGTCCGTGCGCTATATGGTAGAAGCGCTGATTTTAAAGTGATGCACAGTGCCGCTCGGTCCCGATTTTTCTAAATAATTGAAACACTGCCGCGTTGTCTTCGGTTAAAGTTCTTATGTAGATTTTATCGTCGCAAAAATCGATTTCGTTCCATATGGCTTCCGTATACATATATTCTGCAGCGAGGCGGTATTCGGCCAAGCGCTTTTTTTCAGCTTCCGCGCTTTTGCACATAATGCATTCTTGCGGAACGGGAGCTTGCAAAAAAAAATAGCGGCCGGCAAGCAGTCCCGTACCGCTTTCCTGCGACTTGGCATTTGAAAGCGCATATCCTTCAAAACGGGGCTTGGTTAAAAAACGCGAACGGCGCGGGCTTAGATCATTGTTTTGTACGGCACAAGTATAACTATACAAAAAATCGGTTTTATCGAGCGGTAAACCGCTTTCCGTTGCATAACAGAGGTTTTTGTATAAGGTTAAGATTTTTACGGTGTATTTCATACTGCAACCTTAGCATCGATTTATACGGTAAACATGAGAAATATGGGCAAGATGTTTTCTGTTTGTTTCATTTGACTTCGATTATAGCGTAAAAAGCATTTTTTTTCAAATTTTTATCTTTTTTTACAAAAAAAGTGTGAAAAAAATACAATCCGCCCCTCTAATATAGCAGGAGGAACGCATATGAAAAATGTAAAGTATGTAAAGCTTTGTGCCTGTATAGTGCTTACTGCCTTGTCGCTTATATCCGCAGCGGCATCATGTAAACTTGAAAGCGGCGGATTTACTTTGTTGACGGGAGATTACAGCGCTCCCGTTTTGACGGATTTTACACTGACCGGAGAAAATGATGCGCTTATGAGATTTTCCAAACCCGTCGTTTTTTCCGCAGTTCAATGTACGCGTATCGGGCAAACGAATACGACCTTTTCGGTAAACACGGAAAGCGGCGAAGGCGGGACTTCTTATATTTTACATTTTATTGAGGCGGTTCCCGTAGGTTACGACTATCTTTTGGAAGGCAGGGTACAGGATGCCGGAGGAAGCTCTTTATGTTTTAGTTTGGATTTTTACGGCTATAACAGCCGCGTTCCCGCGACAATTTTTTCCGAAGTCGGCCCGGTTCACGCTGCGGCTCAGGATCCCAAAAAAGCAAAAGCGGAATTTGCGGAGCTGTACATTTTGGAAGACGGAAATATCGGCGGAATGATTATACAAAGCGCATATGACGGTGTTTTAACCGATTTTGTTTTACCTGCGGCCGAAGTTAAGGCGGGGTCTTATGTAAGTGTCCATATGCGATTGTTCGGAGAAAAGGCGGTAAGCGAAACGGGCGATAATTTTGCGCTTTCCACAACCGCTTATTCCTGTAACGTTTCCCGCGACATATGGGACAAAAAAGCGGACAGTGCAAAAACACGTTTGGGAGCGGACGATGTGCTTTTACTGCGGACACGCAGCGGAGGCGCGCTTGCAGACGCCCTTTTATACAGCCGTTCCGGTAAAACCGTCTGGACAAAACCCCTTATGAGCGAATATGCCGCCGATGCCTTTGAAAGCGGTATTTGGATAGAAGGAACGGAGCCGGAAAATGCGGTATGTTCCGACGGTATTACCGCAGTACGGACTTTAAGCCGCTTGAACGTAGCTGAACTTGCAGCTGCCTTTACATCAGGCGAAAAAGCGCCCTTTGCCGTAAGCGCTTCGGATTGGAAGGTTTTAAGCGGTAAAAACGGCGAAAAAGCCAGCCCCGGAAAGCCTAATGTTTTTGCGGGTAAAGTGCCGTAAGGTAAGCAATCTGCGGTACAATGCACGGGATTCACATAATTTGAACTTAAAATAAGCGGCACTATTTCAAACGCTTGTTTTAAATTTTCCGTTTGTCCGCTCAAAAAAAACGCTTAAAGCCAATACCGCTAAAAGAACGGGAACGCATAAAAAACTTTTTTCAAGACCGGCGGCATCTCCGATAATTCCCATAATAAACGGAACAAGGCCGAATCCTGCAATCCCTGCACATGCCGATAAAATAAAGGCTGCTGTGGAATCCAAATAGGACATCTTTGTTATACTGTAAGATTGTATGGACGGCCAAAAACAGGCAATGCTTATACCGGCTAAAAATAAAAGCGGGAAAAAGAATTTTTCACTGTGTATAAAGGGAATAATCGAAGCGATAATAACGCCGAATACCGCCGATAAGAAAATTGCTTTTCGCAGTTTATGCTGAGGTACAAATATACCGCTTGCAACGCGCATACCGAGCATACCGGCGGCAAAACAAGCGGTGCCGATTCCTCCCATCCGCGGCAGGGCGGCAAAATGGATCTGAATATAACTTGCGCTCCAAAAGGTAAAGGCGCCTTCGGCTCCTCCGGCCAAAAGCATCATAAAACAAAACACCCAAAAACGTTTTGAGCGCAGACAGTCAACATAGCGGCGAATAACCTTATCGGGGCTTAGTGTTCGGGTATGCACTTCGTATTTTCGAAGAGTCGCCAAAAAAATGGCGGCGGCAAGCGAAAAAAGCGATAAAAAACCCATAATAAGCCGCCACGATATGCTGCGTGTCAACAATTCACCCGAAATAAGGACGGTAGACAAGACGCCGACCGACCAAAACGCATTTGTTATGTTCAAGTATCTGCCCGAATCGTTCGGATGAGCGTCCTGTATAAGCGGGTTTGCCAATCCTTCCAAAATACCCGCCGAAGCGCCGAGAATAAGACTTGCGCCGAGGACGGCTATATAAGAAGGCGCAAAAGCATAGGCCGCATAACTGAAACTTAATGCAAACAAACCGCCGGAAAGCGAGCGCACCTTTCCGATTTTTGCGGCGATAAAACCGCCGAAAAACATGGATATAAAAAGTAAAAAGCTCCTTATTCCTTCAATGCCGCCGCTTGCCGATAGACTAAAGTTCAATTCTTTTGCCATGGATAAAAGGCATACGGGCGTTACGGTTGCACTGGTTGAATACACAAGACCGACCGTAATCACGGCATAGTCAAGAGGAGTAAATTGCAGTTTCATAATTTACTCAGCATAACGGAAGCATAAGAAAAAAACAAGAGAAGGTTTGTGTTTTGTGCTGTCCTACACAGCGTTTTTCCGATATGAGTTCAATGCTTTTTTTATTCCCTTAATTGCCCAATCATAGTGGCTCGATGTTGCGGATACACAGTAACTTCCGAGGGTGGTCGTTCCCGTCCATGTGAAAATTCCTTTTGAAAAAAGTTCTTCGTTCGAAAATGTTTCGATACGTTTTATAACTTCTTTGTGCGTCTTTTTCAGCATTTTTTCCGCGTCGGCATAGGGCGTGCTTTGGTGTTTTTTCCAAAACTCAATGTTCATTTCAGGATAGGTTTTCCAATTATAAGGGGCGGGCAAAAAGGCTGCCGCTTTCCCTTGTGTGTTTGACTGTATCCAATTCAACAAAAGGCAGTGCCATTCATAAAGATGAATCAGTACATCGCGTACATTTTTATCGCGTTCGTTCGGCTCAATGTCCGCTTTACGTTCGGCTTCGCTCATGCCGGCAAGCAGGTTCCGCAGTTTTTCAAACTGAGCGTTTGCGGCTTCAATTAAATCGTTTTTTGTTGCAGGTCTGGACATAGTTTACTCCTTTTTTTCGGCATTCGCGTCGGAATACCTTTTGTCGGTATCATTATAACACGGAAACCTGTCAGGGAGTGTCAGGTTTGAGAGGAAAAAATTAACCCTCTCTATGCTTTTTCATAATCTTTTCCGCAAGGCGGGCGATTTCTTTTTTTAAGCTTTCCGGTTTAAGGATTTCCACTTCAGTGCCGAGCGACAGGATAAAACCGTAAAGCCACGAATCAAGGGGGAGAGCCGCCTTTAGGGTATATGATCCGTCGGCATTTTTTGTGATAAGTTCCGGCGGGAATTCATCGTAAAGCCTGTAGGCGGTTTTAGCGGTACATTGTAATGTGATGGCGGTAAGGGACGGAACTGCGGTATCCGCTTTATTGTCGCTGATTTTGTCGAGTAATTCCGCACGGTTAAATGTCGTTAAAGTGTGCGTAGCGGAAAGTATCCGGGTTAATCTGAAAAGCCTGTAATCCTTTTTTTCGGTGCAATAACACTCGGCATACCACGCCCTCGATTTATACAAAAGACGCAAGGGGTAGACGGTGCGCTCGGTTTTTTCCCCGTATGAGCTTAGATATTCCAGTTTGACAGCTTTGCATTCCGAAATTGCCTGCTTTAATGTTTCAAACAGGCGGCGGTCGTTTTCGGTTCCCCATCGTGAATAATCAACCTTAACCCAATCGGCTTTTTTTTGAAAAAGCGCCGACAACCGGTTTAAAACGGATTCGGTTTGTATTTCATCAATCGGCGAAAGACATTGCAGGGCAAGCAGAATTTTTTCCTGTTCTTCTTTTGTCAGTAACGATTTGTTGACGGTGTAATTTTCATCGATAAAAATACCGCCGAGCGTTCCCTGCATTGTGTACACGGGGATTCCGGCTCTGCTTAAAATGTCTATGTCGCGGTAGACGGTTCGTACCGATACACCGAACTTTTTTCCAAGTTCCTGTGCGGTTATCCGCTTCCGGTTGAGGAGAATAAATACGATTTCAAAAAGCCGTTCTGAACGCATAGTTAAAGTCCCTCTATTTATGCTGCATCCCAAAACAGATAGTATTTCTCTCTGTCTACACTTAATCGTAAACTTAAAATACATATCTCATCGCCGAATACTTTTGCAAAATCTATTTTTTCAACCAAGTGTTTTTGTATTTGGAAAAGCAAATCCAGGTTTGTAAAATACTTTCCGTTTTCCGCTTTTATTGTAAATTCCGGCTCTTCCTCATCTTCCTCATAATTTGAAACACATATTTTCACCTCAGGTTTTTTAATCACAATCCTTGATAAATATGTATCCGCTTCTTCTTTGCTTATATTTTCTGCATTCTCTTTATAAAATTTTTCTTTTAGCTCTTTTTGTGTATACATATGTTTACCGTCTATTGTTATATCCATTCCGGAAAGAAGATTTACAGACATTTCTTTATCTTCATTATCATAGATAACATAATTTTCAATTTCTTTCATTTCTAAAAGATTGTTCGCGCATTTTATAAAGCTTTCTTTTGTTTCGACAGTATCTTCAATAATTCCAAGATAGAAGTAATCTCCTGCTTCAAATGAATACAGCAGCTTTTTATTTTGTCTGATTAAAGGCGCATAAAGTATAGCTCTGTCCACGGGATTCACAGCTTCAAATTCTAAAAAATAAAGAGCATCCAATGTAACATCACAATCTGATGCATTTTTTATCAAATCGGGCATATCGTATCTTGATAAAAGTTCACTCAAAATATCATAAATATCCCTGTCTTCATCGGAACAAACCACCGATAAATAGTAATTTTGAAAAAGTGCATAGTCCAATACTCGGTTTCCTATAATGTTCATCATCATAGTATCTATATTTTCTACTCCGATAATATGATAAAAGATTTTTGCATTCTCTCTTACTTTTCTTTCAATTGAAATATCTTCAGCATAGCGGTCTAGTAAATCCTCACTAAGGGCTGTAATTTCATAACTGAAATTCGAATTTGGTTCAAAAATATCATTTTGTTTTCCAAGCAAGGGCTCTTGCTTTTCTTTTTTTAGCAAGAGGGCTGTTTGCTGAAAAACATCTTTTTTTATCAAAAAATACAGATAGTATTCTTTAGCTGCAAGAACATCGGAAAGATGGCTTATAAATTCCATATGGTCATGATACTCTTTTTTAGGGCGGATTTTTATACCGGTTTTTTCTTCCGCCCACTTAATAATACCTGCATAGGAAGAGCTCAAGGGCGAACTCTCATTGTTTCTAATCAAAAGCTCTAATAAAAATTCCTTAAAGGAGAGGTTTTCATACACAAAGTTATTTTCATCTTCTTTCGATATACTTAAAGAAAAATATTTATTGACACAGGATATAAATGCCTCTTTTGTTGTCGAAGTGCAAAAATCCTCCGCTATCTTTTCTGCAAAGGTCAAATAGCCGAGTTTTTTCATCTTTAATAAAATATTCATTTTGGTATACATAAATAATATAGAAAACGAAGCTTTTAGTTCTTTCATTTCTATTTCGGTTAGGCTTATGCTTTTTGTATTTTTTATAATACGCTCTTTATTTTCCGAATTTGTAACGGACACCTTGTTTTGTCTTAATTCAAGTTTGTCTTTTGTTTTACAAATAAAGTAATTATCTTCTTTTTTGCTATGATAAAAAATTAACTGATACGGTACTCTATAAAGGATTTCATCCTTTTTTTTTGTTTCACCCTTATATATCCAGCCTGCATAATTTTCTCCGAAAACAATACCTGCCGTATCAAAACTCGATATGGAAACGCCCGACAAAATTCCGCCTGTTTCAAGAGCTTCAAGCATTTTAGGAATGATAAATCTGACAATCTCTTTTTCTTCATATACGCCCATTTCGTGGAGCCTTTTTGTCATAATTATTATTTTTTCAAAAAGCTCTTCCGGAAAGTCATCAGGATTCGCAAGTGTTACATCATTATAATTTTCTTCAGAGTACTCTCCGTCTTGCTCATAATTCAAATAATAAGCTAACGGAATTACCTTTCTTTTTGTTTTATTAAACATATTTAAAAAAAACAAAACACTACCTCTTCTTTCTTTGCGGTTTTTTATGTTTTCTCACGATTCTTACCGATAGTATAACTTTTTATCAAAAAAGTTCCAATTGTTTTTGCTGTGTATTTTCAAGGTTATTTAAGTATTTGAATATTTTGCCGACGTTATGCTCAATGCCGTGGGCTTTGCATGTGCGGCGGAAAACGGACATCAATTCGGTGTTGTGCGGGCTCATAACCGAATAGCTGTCGCCATAGATTTTAATATATGTTTTTTTTAAGCCGGGAAAATGCGCGTCCAGTTTTTTGTAAAAATATTCGCGGTTTCCGGCACGCAAAGTTACTCCCATACCGAAGCAGATAATGCCGCGTACCTTCGCTTCTATGCAGCGGTTTAAAATGCCTTCGATGTTTTCTTTTGTGTCGGTTATAAAAGGTAAAATCGGGGTCAGCCATACCACAGTCGGAATGCCTGCCTCATGTAAGGTTTTCAGTGCGGTAAAGCGCTCTCTTGTCGGGGCGACATTCGGTTCGATGATTTTACACAAGGCATCATCGCAGGCGGTAAGTGTCATTTGAACAACGCATTTTGCTTTTTGATTGACGGCCTGCAAAAGGTTAAGGTCACGCAAAACTGACGGCGATTTGGTAATCAGGGTAAAACCGAAGCCGTAGCGCTGTACAATTTCAAGAGCCTTTCGCGTCATGCCGAGCCTTTGTTCAAGCGGTATATAGGGGTCGCTCATTGAGCCCGTACCGATCATGCATTTGGCTCGCTTTCGGCGAAGCGTATCTTCCAATAATTCAAGTGCGTTTTCTTTTACTTCGACATCTTCAAAAGCGTGCTTCATTCCGTAACATTCGCTTCTTGAATCGCAGTAAATACATCCGTGGGTACAACCGCGGTATATGTTCATACCGTTTTTTGCCGACAAAATTCCTTTTGCTTTTACAAAGTGCATATCTTCAGTATAGCACAAAAACCTGTCAGGGTGTGTCAGGTTTGAAAAAATAAATATCAAAGGAAGACTGTCCGGCAGGAGGTCCGGCTGATAGTTGCTTAAACCGTATATTGAAAATATTGTTAGGCGGTTATTGTTTTTCACAATTCATCTTATAGAATTCATATGATTTGATATATGACTCGATCATCCAATCATATCCGTTCACGGTTCTATGTTTTAATAGCCTTTTATAAAAATCGTCAAATCGTTTGCTTTCGAAATATAATAGTGCAAGCTCGAAATTGGCAGAAACCGCATTCGGATTAAATCCGCAGATAAATTCCAAAGCGTCAATTTCTTTTTCAAGAAGATATTCTCTATATGTTTCTTCGGAATAATTTATTTTTAGATAATCAATAACAATATACAAACATAATTTATTACTAATAGTATGTAACATTTCCGAACTTTGCGATAAAAAATCTTCACATAACATTTTTTTTCTGCTTAGAAAAACAGTTGTCTTATTAAACATAGTTTCATTAGTGCTTAGTTGATTTATTTTGACTTTTTTTTCAATTAATTCATCAGGTTCAAAAATCAGTTTAATATAGTCTCCCGGTTTTAGGTTTTTTAGAATCGCCGAAAGAAATTTTTTAGATAAGCTGTCGAACACAAACGAAAAAATACATGAAATTATCGCAGTTCCAAAATAGAAAAAACTGAATTTATCGATTTCTTTTCTAATCTCAAATTGAAATAAAATAAAAAAGGCGATTCCTATAATAATGAATATATTTTTTAGACCGGAAAATAATTTTTGCCCCTTAGTTATTATAAAATATTTTAGTGGAGAAGAAAACTCTGCTCTTCCCAATACTTCCTTTACAAATTCGCTTTGTTCCTTTTGTATGAATGTAGTATTATCTTCTAAAATTTCGGGAAGAGAACCGATTGTTTTAATGATTTGTTCCTTTAGAATGTTATAATCTATATTTTTATTCGGCAGAACTTTTTGTGTTACCCAATAATATATTATTTCAAATTTATAATTATCAAATTCTTTGTCATTTGTATCTGTCAAATTTTCACTTGCATTTTTATCAGAAGAATCATTGTCATTTTTATTTTGCATTATATATACATTAGAATCTTTTTTGTTTTTTTTATAAAAATACAAAGAAATAAAAAGAGCGGTTATTATTATAATTGTAAAATAGATGAAATTCATTTTATTCCAATATCGGCATATCACTATTATATTATCTAATATTTTCGATTTTCAATTTTTTTATTCTCAGCTCTTCACCGAATTCCATATAATCGAATTCATCAAAATAATCTTTGTGAACAGGATACACATCTTTTAATTCTCCTGCCGCATATGATGAACAAATTAATATATTCCCGTCTATTATTTCTAAAATAAAATCAATATAATTCAAAGATGTATAATAGCCGTTTTTTCCGGAAAAAATTATATCATTATGACAATGCCACTCGCTGTTTACAAATGCAATTAACGAATCTTTTTCATTCTCCGCATTTTGAAAACGGATTGTAACATCCTGATCCAAGCTGATTTCAAAAAATATATTGCCTTCTCTTTTTATAGTTACATTATAATTCTTAGAATAGTCTTCAAGAAAGTCAAAATCATATTTCATATAGCTACCGTCTCATTAATCAATTTTATCTCTCTTGGCTGAACTGCAGTTTTTCCGCGAAGATAGTCTATAAGAACACATGTATCGCAAAGATAAATCATTAAAAACGTTCCCAAGCCTTAGTTCTTATTCCTTCAACGGAAATATCTCTGTCTTTCCATAATCCAAAGGCGGCATTAAAGTCAGAGGCTTCTCTTTTATGAGTTTTTACAGGTGTGTGTAAAGTCTTCACTATTTTATCAAGCAATCTTATTCTTTCGGCGTAAGAAAGCATATCAACTTGTTCTGAAAGTTGTTTAAAGGCTTGTTCAGACATGTCATACCCCCATTTCTTACAGTATACAACATTTTATAAAAAAAATCATTTTTTTTACCCGAATACTGTCCTTATCTTTCACTATCCCCCGCCGAATTACAAATCTTTGCAGTATTCATATATACTGTTTAAACTGCCGTCGATTTTTTGTTTTATCAATTCAAACGGATAAACCGTTCTGCCTTTTTTGTGCATAAGCGGAATATTGTCTTTGAATTTCCAGCGGTAATGTTTGGCATGGCGCAAAACCGTACCGGTAAAAGAGCCTGCACGAAGGATGAGTTCCGTATCGCTCAATAAGCTTTCGGCAGGGTAGAGGCTCTTTTTCTTTTCAAGATATAAATCAACCGCTTTTAAACCGTCGATTGAACCGATCCCCGTTTCGTAAGTTCTCCCCAGTTCGCCAAGCATTTCACCGGCCGTGTAGTCAATCAGTGCTCTTCCCCGTAATGTTCCTTTGCGCCGTTGTTTATCGTATCGGCGTCCCATAAAAAGCATCAGCACTGCCGTTACCGAAATTATGAGCGAAGTTATAATCACCATATCGAATAAAAACGATAGCATATTTTTATCTCCTTTCAAACCGGTTCAAGCTGTGCCTCGGCCGTCTTTTTTAATTTGAGAAAAATCTCCTCATCTTTTAAATCATCAACAGGATAAAACATTTTAATTCTCCTCTTTTTCGGATAAAAATCTTTTTAGCATAAAGATCAAAAAATACGGAATCGTATAAAAGCTTCCGTTAAAACCGATATTTTTGGCGCAGAGTTTTATACCGTAACGTATATCGGCATATTTTTTCTGTCGTATTAAATTGTTTAGAGACGCCGTTGCCCCGTCCCGTGCTTTAACTTCTACGGGAATAAGGGACGTTTTATCGCGGACAAAAAAATCCATCTCAATAGTCGATTTTTCATTTTTATAAAAAAACAAATTATAGCCTGCACACACAAGCATTTGCGCTGCGATGTTTTCGAATACCGCTCCCTTATAGATATTGAAATTTTTATTTTTCCGCAAATCTTCTTGAGCCTCATCATCCAAAGATGCGATTAACAGTCCGGTATCGTGATAATACATTTTATATTTTGCATAATCGCAATTACCTTTGAGCGGCAGCTCGGGCAGGTTCAAACAATAACAGATATTCACAATACCGGCATCCTTGAGCCAATCGGCAATTCCGATGTAGTCGCGGCTGCGTGCATGGGGGGCAACCTTTGATATGTGAAACTTTTTATTTTCCTGTCCTAAAAAAACGGGAATGCTGCGATATACGTTCAAAATCTTAGCCTTATCCAAACCCGCTGCATATTTTGTAATATCTTCTTCATAACCGCGTAAAAGCATTCTTTGAAGTTTTAGGCAGCCCGAATAATTTTTTTGTTTTATAAAAGTTTTTACAACTGCAGGCATACCGCCCGTTACAAGATAGTCTTTAAAACATTCCGATAACACGTTGAACTGCACGTCGGGGATCGCTCGGACATTTTTCAAATATCCGTATATATCTTCAATTTGATTTTTCCTATATCCCTTTGCCCACAGGAATTCTTCAAAATCCATAGCATACATTTGGTATTCTTCTTTATAGCCGACACTGTTCGATTCTATTGCCTGATAACTGAGCCCCATCAGCGAACCCGAGCAAATCACGTCATAACGCCCGTCTTCTTTGAACGATTTAAGGCTTGTCGCACAGTTTGGCAGGGCCTGCAGTTCATCAAAAAAAATCAGCGTTTTTCCCGGTTCAAAAATGAAGCCCGGATTGATAAAGGATATATTTTTTATGATAGTATCAACGGCAAAGCCCTGATCAAAAATACTGCGGAATTCGGTTTGCAGAGCGAAATTGATTTCAACAAAGTGCTTATAATTTTTATGTGCAAATATTCGGATGGATGCGGTTTTGCCGACCTGCCGGGCACCCTTTACAATCAGCGGTAATTTTTTTGTCCTGTTTTTCCATTCTTTGAGAAATCTGTCGATTTTTCTCTTTAAGATTCTTTTCATCTTTTCCCTTCCGCTTTATTATATCACCGAATTCCTGCTCTTTCAAGCTTATTTTTCACAAAATTCCGGCATTTAAACGCTTGTTTTTCACAAAATTCCTCTATTTTTTATCCTTTTTTTCACAAAATTCCGAATAGCATAGTTTTATTTCGGGCGGCTGAACCGGGCTTTTCGTGGTTCCGCTATCGCTCCATTCCTTCGGAACGGCAGCGTTTCAAAAGTCGCGTATTTTTTCGCTGCCGCCCCTTCAATCCCTGCCGCATTATGGAACAATCGGCGTAAAACCGATATACTGGAGCATGGAAAAAACTATGAGCGGAAAAAAAGCTTTACGTATACGGATCCGAGGGCGAGTGCAGGGAGTGGGATTCAGATATTGGACGCTGCTTCTTGCCCGGAGGCTGAATATAAAAGGTGAGGTGCGCAATCTGAGCGATTATTCGGTTCAAGTGTGCGCCGAAGCTGATGAGCGCATTTTGGAACACTTTGTTACGCAGCTGCGCGAAGGTCCGCCTCATGCCCGCGTCGATGAACTTATTGCCCGCCCTATAGCCGTTTCAGGATATACGGATTTTACAATAGAAGGGTAGGGGCAAAACGTAAAACTTTATGAATTCCGTAAAATCCGTTTGCGGCCGTTTTACTTTTTGCCGACCAAAAGAGTTGACCCCGACAGCAACAGCACCTTTGCTTCGGCAGGCGTCATAAAAAGTCCTTGCGCCGTATCGATAAGTTCGGCTTTTTCATAGCCCTGCTTTTTTAAGGTTTCGATAAAAGCTTGCATATCGCCGTAGCGGGCGCTTGACATTAAATCGTGGATCGCAAAGGTGCCGCCCTTTTTTAAAACGCGTAGCGTTTCCAAAAGCAGCTGCTGCCTGTCGCTTACGGGAATATTATGATACACATAGTTGCTTGTAACCGCATCGAAGGTTTCATCTTTATAGTCGAGTTTTACCGCATTCCCTTGTACAAAATCGGTATTGGAAACCCCTTCGGCTGCGGCGTTTTTTTCGCACAGCGGTTTATTAAACGAAGCGTATTCTTTACCCCAGCGGTCAAGGCCCGTCATAAAGGCGTCAGGATTTTTTTTCGCGCATGCGATGGTTAAAGCGCCGCTTCCGCAGCCGACATCCAAGCCCCTGCCGCCTTTCGGAAGGCTGACGTATTCCGCAATACCCTGTATAATCCGGCGCGAAAGCTGTCGTTTACCGTTATATGAAAAAGCGCAGTATGCGTTGACTGCCCATGCGGTAAAGAGGGCACAGGCTGTAAATGCCGCCGCGGATACAATGCCGGCTATGATGCGCCCTATACCGGCCGTTGCGATACCGCATATACCGAAGATAACAAGGCATGCAAGGGTAAGGCCGCTCAATACGAAAAGAACATATAACATTCCCTTTGGAACCCAATTTTTATAATCCGCCGTCATTGTAACCTCCTATAAAAAGTCAAAAAAGAGCGTTAAGTTTTGATAGGAGTATCATAATATAGAAAGATGTGTTATGCAAGAGTTCTATATAACTAACTTATGTGTCCGATTCGTAATATAAACACTCGTCTGTGTTGTGCAAAACGTGCCGTTTTAGCGCTTCCTTATGCTTTCGGCGCTCTGTCTGAATTCCGTATTTCGCGGCACCTATAATGCAGCACAGCGCGCAGATAAAAATAAGCGCTTTATATGATGTTTTCATATTTTATCCGGGCGCAGTGTAACACGGTTTTTATTCTTTTACAATCGGTACCCACAGTTCCATGTTGTAGGACGGCGAATACATATCGCCTTCGGCATAGACTTCAAAGTCGGGGCTGCCGGCATGACGGTATCCGTGTTCGGGAAAAAAAGTTTCCATAACATACTTCCAGCCTGCGTGTATACAATCGGGAACCGGCCCGTTCAGCGTAACAACCGCGTATTCGGCTTCCGGTACTTCCAAAAATGAAAGGCCGAGTTCTTCCGCCCGTTCCCTGTGTTCCGCGTCGGGCAGTACATCGTAGGCCGCCGTATAGGTAAAACTTTTGCAATCGCTTACTTCGGTACATATGCCGAAACTTTGACCGTTTCCCAGTTTTGCCAATACCTCGTGCGGCGCTTTGGAAAAAAGCTTGTTCCATAATGCGGGGAAATCCTCGGGCGCGCTTGCCGTTCCGCCGACACCCGCAACCGTAAAAGCTTTCTTTTTTTCGATTTTAACCTTCATCGTTTGACCTCCTGTAAGGGTTAAAGACAGGCGCAACGGTGAAAACGATTGAAATTCTTTTCCGTGTTTGACTTCGCTCGGAGATGCATAGTGAAATTTTTTAAACGCGGCGGCAAAGGAGTCGGGAGATTCGTACCCGTACAAAAGCGCAACATCGATAACCTTTTTATCCGTGTTTCTCAAGTCGGCGGCCGCATGGCTCAGTTGTCGAAGACGTATATATTCGCTCAAAGTGTAGCCGGTCAATATCGAAAAGAGACGCGAAAAAAGGGCAAACGAATAACGTGAAAGCCGTTCGATTTCTTTTTCGTCGATTGTTCCGTCAAGTTCGCTTTCGATGTAGTCCATTGTTTTGTTAAAAGAATTCATCATATTCATTTGTTCCTGCCGTTTACAGAATAACGTAAAAAGCCGTTCCATACCCGATATTTTTTGTACGGATTTTTAAGGGTACATCTACATTGGAATTAGTGTATTGCGGGATGGATTTGATCGGCAATCTCTTTCAGCTCAAGCAGCATTTTAGGGATGTCATTCTTGACAGTATCATATATCACCTTTAAATCAACATTACCGTATTCATGAACTATTTTGTTCCTCATGCCCTTCACGGCTCTCCATTGAATACAACTATAACGGTTCTTAAATTCGTCCGTGAGTTTATCCGAGTTTTCCGCTACCTGAATCAGCCTGAACATAACGGAATCAATCAGAACCTCATTGTCTTTTAGCTCTTCCTGCGTAAAGCTTTTTGTGTGCTCAACAATAAAAGCTAAATCGGTGATAATTTTCCCAATGTAATATCTATTATCTTTTTTATTATCCATATATTTTTATTCCGTCTTTCAGTATTTCATTTACCAAATCCATGTTATCTTTAAGCTGTTCCCGATTTAATACATCAACCTTTTTTTGCAAACTTTCTCGTAAAGATTCCACCAAGTCGTAAAATTTAATGCCTGAAATAGATGTAGAAATCAGAAGATCTACATCGCTGTTTTCAGCAGCCTTCCCTTTGGCATAGGAACCGAACAGATAACAATACTCAATATCAAAATTTTCAAATATAGAAGTACAAACTTCTTTTATTCGAGAAACAGTTAAGATTCCGTGAGTTTCATCTACAAAGCCGTATTTTTCCAATTTTTGCATCATAAATTCATACTTCATAGATGTAGACTTTACTTTATCCGTTTCATAATTCTGGTAGGTGCGCAGAGGAATGCCGAGATACTTGGCACATTCAAGTTGGGTCAGCCTTTTTTCTTTGCGCAGTTCTTTCAATGTCATTATTATCACCCCGATAACACTTATACCATTGAAAATCAAAATACGCAAGATAAATACGCAATTTTTGCATATAATTATAAGATTTCCTACGCAATCAGAGCCGTTTTTTCGTTTCCGGCAGCTCTTCGTGCATTGTCGTGCATTGCTTTAGCCGATGCCGTGATTTTTCCTGTTTTCGATGACGGCGAGTGCGCAAGGCAGCCTGCCTTCAATTAAATCGTATGTTGCGGTATAGCCCGCTTCGGCAAAAAAAGCCTTATAGCTTTTGTACGAAAATTGGCGTTTAAAAACCGGGCCGGGTTTTGCGGCCGCCCGTGCAATGCGGTTTGTCCTGCCTTCCGTTTTGCCGCTCATATAGGTGGGTATAATAATTTTTCCGCCGTTTTTACATACCCGCTCCAACTCTTTTAAAGCCGCATAGGGGTCATCCAATAAGTGAATGACGTTTGCGGCAATCACCGTATCGAAGCGATTATCCGGATAATCAAGCTTCATAATATCGGACACGGAAAATGCCGCATTTTTATAAGCCTTGCATTTTTTTTGCGCCCGTTTAAGCATGTTTTGCGAAAGGTCGCCGGCCGTAAGACTTTTACACTTAGGCGCTATACAAAGGCTGAGCATACCCGTTCCGCATGCGCATTCAAGTACTTCATCTTCGGCATCAATCATAGACGCGATTTTTTCGCACAGTTTTTTATGCACTTTTCCGTTGTACAGATACGCAAATAAATCGTATATAAAAGCAACCTTATCCCAAATCACGAAAGCTCCTTTTTTTTAAATCCGCATTAATCCGTAAGTTTTTTTTCCAAATATATCATATCGATAAGGCGCACCCCGGCTTCGATAATCGGCTGTTTATAGTTATCGGTAAAAAAATTCTTTACGGTATATGCTTTTTTAAAGCCGCATTTTTCGTAAAAGGGAAGGGTCAGGGGGCTGTCGCCGGTTCCCACGCGCAAAATTGAAAAAGAAGCGGCGTAGGTTTTGCCGATAAAGTCTATAAACTTTTTTCCGTATCCCTTGTTTCTGCTTAAAGCGTCAACGGCAAGGTTTTTTATTTCCAAAACGCCGTTTCCTTCGTCGGTTACAACGCATACCGCTTTTACGCCGTCATCGTTCAAAACGTATAAGGTTCCGTGTTCCAAATAACGGTCAATCATATCTTCCTGCTCGTCGGCAATCAGCAAAAGCGGAAGAAAGCGTTTTTTGTTTTCGGTTATTTTTTCAAAATGCACGATTGCCTCCTTTTAGAGCGTGTCATGTTGTGCGCTTTTCAAAGATTTCAGCCAAGGTATGCGCAATTTCCCTGCCGAGTGTAAGCTCAAGCTTTGTTTCCCTTCGGTCATAGGTAAATATACCGTTTATTTCATCTTCCGCATCGCTTACCTGCGTATAGATTGAAGCGCTCAAGCCCTGAGCGATTGCGGGAAACACATCTTGTTCGTACAGCTTTTTGATACCCTCGTTTAATGCTTTTTTATCAGAAAACATTTTATAGCCGAATAACATATCCGAACTCATATGTCCCGCAATCGGCAAACTGAAGCCGCCGAATTCGGTAAGAGCCAACACGCGCCGGAACTTGTCGCGCTTCGGACGGAACGATTTATAGTAAATGTGATAACTGTGAAAATCGCCCGCACCCTGATCGAAATAACCGCTTGCATGGTCGATTAAGCGCGTTGCGTCCTTGTTGCGTACAAGAACAGCGGTGTCGGCGGCATCGAACTGCCCCCAGCCCTCGTTAAAGGGAACCCATACGGCAAGGGAAGTTATGCCGTACAATAAATCGATTGTACGCTCCGCATCGCGCATAAAATTTTTACGGCCCGCTTCGCTTGTTCTTCCGTGAAGAGCATAGCGGCTTTTCCCGTCCCTAAAATTAAAGCCGAGCCAGGGAGCGTATTTTACGACAAAGTCTTTATAAGGGCCGCCGCCGCTTACAAAGTCCTGCCACACAAGCATACCGATTTTATCGCAATGGTAATACCAGCGAAGCGGCTCAATCTTTATATGCTTTCTGAGCATATTAAAGCCCATGTTTTTAAGCGTCTTAATTTCCCATATCACAGCCTCATCGGAGGGGGCGGTGTACATGCCGTCGCTCCAATAGCCCTGATCCAAAAGGCCGTGATGAAAAATCGGCTTTCCGTTTAAGCTTAAAACGGGCCCCGCTTTACTATCGAGAATACCGAATTCCCTCATGCCGAAATAGGAGCGCACGGTATCTTTTCCCGCTTTGATTTCGACATCGTATAAAAAAGGACTTTCCGGGCTCCAGCTTTTAAAGTCGTCAGGCATTTTTACAAGGGCGCGGTTGTTTTGAAAAAGGCCTTTTGCAACCGCTTTGTCCCCGTCAAAGATTGTAACCGAAGCATTGCCGGTCGAAGAAGTATTGGAGCCAAGAGGGGGATTGGCGTCAAGAGGGGCGGAACCTCCTCCGCCAATAAAAAGTTCCAGCTCAACCGCAGCCTCTTTAAAGCGGGGGGTGATTTTTATATTCTCAATGTAAGAGGCCGGAACTTTTTCGCACCATACCGTTTGCCACATACCGCTTTGCCCCGTGTACCAAATCTCCCCGCGGTTGAGGGTTTGCTTTCCGTAAGCTTCATCGCCCGTATCCGTATCGTCGGTAACGCAAAGCTTAATTTCGGTTTTACCCGAAGATATATAATCGGTAATATCGAAATAAAAGGGCCAATAGCCTCCCGAATGAGTTCCCGCTTTGTGCCCGTTTACATATACCGTACAATGCTGATCGACCGCCCCGAAATGCAGTAAAAGCCTTTCGTCCGCCTTACATTTTTCAAAGGAAAACGCTCTTCGGTACCACAGCGTTTGTCCGGGAAGGAGCTGTTTTCCGACGCCCGACAAAAGACTTTCGGGCGAAAAGGGAACGGTGATTGTTCCGTCCCATGTTTCGGGAATCTTTTCAGTTTCCGTTATTACGGAGCTTTCAGTTATTGCATAGTCCCACAGGCCGTTTAAGCACTGCCAATTTGCCCGTACAAGCTGAGGGCGCGGATATTCGTTTAAGGGACAGTCGCGATTCAGGTTTTCGCCCCAGGGCGTTAAAAGCTGCTTTATGGGTTTATTTTTTCGCACAGTTTTTCTATCCTTATGAACGCCTTATGAACGGCTGCGATTTTTGCGCTTATTGTAAAGCTTCGCCGCAAAATACAGGGGAATAAGGGCGCTTAGGGCCAAAACCGCGCCCCACATATAGATTGACTCTACAGGAATGTTTTCGGTTATGCCGAATTCGTTTACAACCGAACCGGCCCCTTTTTTTACGATGATGTTTCCGATTATTGTTCCGACAATCATCGGCGTCAGCACAAAAAAGAGAATGCGCATTCCTTCAAACTGACCGCGCGAGGTTTCGGGGTACAGCTCTTTTACCCACATCGTCATCGATTGGGTTACAAGGATTTGACCCGCACCGGCTAAAAAAACCGACAAAAAAAGCGGACTGTTTTGCACGGCGAATACGGTTCGGGTATCGACCGAAACGGGACTTATAAAAAAAGATAAAATACACAGCCCGATACTGTTAAGAATAATTGCGCAGGCTGCAAGGCGCGGTGTGCGGCTTTTATTTATAATGCCGATTGCGGGAATAACGAGTAAGGATGCTGCAAGCAAACTCACGCCCTGAATGATTCCCATGCGCGAAGCGTCAAAGCCCATGCGGTAAATCATCCAGTTTCCCATATGAACAAAGTACACGTTAAACGAAATAAAAAAGACGGCGCTTGTTATACAGGCAAGCATGAGCTCTTTATGCGAAAAAAAGCCTTCGGCCTTAAAAACCGATGCAAACTGTTGTATAAAAGAGCCTTCTTTATGCGGCTTTAAATCGGGTGAGTCTTTTAACAAAAACAAAGAAAGAACGCCCGTACCGATGACGAACAAGCCCATCGCCCAAAAAAGACGCTGGTAATTGTTTTCGGCTCCGATTAAAAGACCGCCGAGCACCGTGCCGACTATCGTTCCGATAACGGGCTGAATTGCAAGCACCGCCCCGACCTGTCCGCGGTTTTTATCCGTCGTCATGTCGTTGCTCCACGCGTTATAGCCCGAATCGTTTGCCATGGAACCGAAAAAGCTCATAAAATCGTCGGCGAGGATAACGAGGACGGCCGCCCACACGGAAACCTTTGCACCCGTTCCGACATGCCCGCGTCCTGCAAATTCGGTCAATCCGAAAAGGATGGTTGTAAAGCCCCAGATGATGTAGCCTATCGAAACAAAGCGGCGCCGTTTTCCTATTCTGTCAGATACGGTACCGAAGATAAAGGTTGAAAAGGTTGTTACCAGAGCGCTTGTAATAACCATGAGTGTTACGATAGAAGAATCTTTTGCGATTTTTGCATACACAAAGGTGTTGAACCACTGATTTTCGATGTTCCAGCACAGCTGCCCTGCAAGTCCGAGTGTCCACATTAAAAACCAAAAGCGTTTTGTGCCGATACCGCTTATGCCGTTTTCGGCTTTTTTTTCAACATCCACAGCCCTTTCCTCCGATACACACTCTAACAAAGGCCGCTCTTTAAATCAAGGTTTAAAATTCCGTGCGGCGGAATAGAGATTGTCCGAAAAAGTCCGCCTTCGGCCCCATCCCCGCTGCACACAACCTGCCGTTTACACATAATCCTTGGAAAAGTCAATACTAGTACAGTCCCTAAAGCCCCTAAATTTATAATTAAGCAGCTTTTATTGAAGCAGCTTTTTGCCTATATACGGAAGGAGGATATCCTCCTTCATTAAAAGTATTTATTCTTAACCTGTTGTAGTAGACCATGATGTAACGCCATACAATTCTTTTTTCATATTATCATCCATCGCAACCGAAATGATTTCTCCTGCAAAGCAATCCAGTACCGGTGCTATATAAAGAGTTCCATCTTTGCAGGCAATTTGTGTAATGTCGGTAAGCCATTTTTCATTAGGTTTTGAAGCGCTAAAGTCTTGCTTAACCAAATCTTCACACTTTTGAGCCTTTTTATCGGCTTTTGTAAGATCGTCAGAGCTTTTTCTGCTCTTATGAAGCAGATTTCCTCTTCTCATTATCCTTAATACTGTTGAACGCGAACATGTAATTCCTTTTTGTTCCAATGCTATTTTCATTCTTGTTACTCCGTAGTTATTATTATCCTCATGTTCTTCAAGGATAGTATGCATTTCGGTCAGAAGAAGCTGCCATTTTTTCACTGTATGGCGATTTCGTTTCCACTTGTAATAGCCTGATTCGCTGACACACAGAGCTTTACACAGGCTTGCCGTTGACAGTTGTAGTGTCTGACAGCTATTACAAATATAGTTAAAAATCAGTTTCTTTGTTACTTGTTCTGACCTTTGACGAAAAAACGTAGAGCATCCTGTAATATTCGTACCGTCTCTTTAAGTTCCCTATTCTCTTTTTCCAGTGTCCGCTGCCTTTCGGTTTCTGTCATACCGCTTTTTCCGACTGTGTCTGTGCAGTTGTCTTTATAACGATTTTGACTCTTCCTCCAGCCGCTGAGCGTATGATAGCTGATACCCAAATCCTGCGAGGCTTTGCGTGTGCCGATTTCATCGGACAACTGCAATGCCTGTGCCTTAAATTCCGTACTGTACTTATTCATGTCTTTCCCACTATACCACAGAGGGGCTTCTTATACTGTACTTTTATGATAACTGTTCAGAAGTCTTAAACCCCAAAACCGACTGGGTATTCAAGTTGATGTTTTCAAAGGGTGAGGAAGGAAACAAAGCACTGATCAGTTTTCTTAACGCCTTTTTGAAAGAAACCTACGGTACTATACGCAAAGCGGATATTCTCAACACCGAGCTTATTCGTGAAAGTCCCAAAGGTGAAACCTATCACCTGGACTTACTCGCCAAAACCGACAACGGTCTTATTGTAAACATCGAAATGCAGCAGTTTTGGAAATCTTCCGTCCTGCGCAGAAATCAGCTCTACCTTGCGCGTGCCATTGCTAAAAATCGTACGTCCTGTACGATTTTTAGCTTCAAGTTTCGCAAGCGAAACTTGGGGATATATAGCCTTTGTCGCCCTCCATGGCGGTATGCAAAAAAAGAAACGAGGTATACGTTTAGATATTAGATGAAGCAGGTGCCGAAGCGTGGACAGCGCGCGCAAAAAAATCTGCACAAGCGAAGCGCGGTATCGGTCAGCGAAGCTTCCAGACAGCCTTTTGCGCGTGTGTCCGAGCGCATCGGCAAAATGCATCTTTATGAACGATATCTCCTCTCTTCCTTTTGTTGCGTTAAACGAACTTATCGGCTATACTATGAGTAAGGATATCGCGGATTACACGGCAAAGGATTTTTGGATACGGTTTTTGAGCAACTACGCGGAAGACAAACAAAGCGGTATGCTTAAAAAACTGTGTACATTGGAGGAGGGCTTGGAAATGGCGGAAGCGACATTATGCAGAGTAACCGAAGAAGAGCGGCGTATAGCGTGGGAATTATCCACACAGCACTATTACGATATCCTTGCCGATGAACGTGCCGAAGGCAGAGAAGAAGATATTTCCGAAGGTGCCCGGCAAACAAAACTTGAAACTGCACGGTTAATGCGGCTTGAGAATCTTGATATGAGCTTGATTTCAAAAGTTACAGGACTTTCCGAAGCCGAAATTGCGGACTTGTAAAAGACAGGATGTTTTATGTGCGGTATTTTGCCGGTCCAAAACGTCGGGGATATAAAACTTTACCGAACGTCCTGTTCGGGATACAAAATAAATTCATAGTTTTTTTCCGGAAAAAGTCTATTTTTTTGTCAACTGACGTCTATAATGTTTAAAGAGAGCGGCTGAAATATCGCCGCTCTCTTTAACTCGAGTTTACAGCAGGACAGTGTCCTGCTGTAAACATCGTGGATAATCAGCTTTAGGTTCGCAATTCTGAAGAATTGCTCACCGGTGAAACAGTATAGGAAAGGTGAAGTATGACAAAGGCTAAATCCGCTGACGTGTTCAAAATCACTCTGCGCAACGATTATGCGTTTAAAAAGGTATTCGGCACGGAAGAAAACAAGGCTGTCTTACGGGATTTTTTAGACTGTGTGCTTGATATTCCGGCTCAAGACATTGAAGACTTGGAACTCTTGGATAAGGAGTTCCATATTGATTCCGTAAATGATAAAACGGGGATCTTGGATGTAAAACTGCGTCTTAAAAACGGTACCATAATTGACATTGAGATTCAAAACAGGTGGAATGATGAGTTTGTCCAGCGTACCGTTTTTTATTGGGCAAAGATGTATACAGAGAATTTACAAAAAGGTGACATGTATACAAAACTGCCCAAGTGTATTACAATAAACATAGTCGGTGAAGGTTTTAAGTTAAATGAACTACTTCACAGTGAATATCGGGTTCTGGAAAAACGGCTTTACACTGAGCTTTCCGATGAACTTGAGATTCACTTTTTGAACTTAGCTGCAGCAAAGAAACAGCCGGTACAGGTCGAGTCCGATGAGAAAACCGGACGGCTGGTAAATTGGCTAAAGTTTATAGAAACCGACGATAAGGAGGTGCGCGCAATGCTTGCCGATAATTCTCCTGTTATGGAACAGGCAAATGAAACGGTGGATGTGATGCTCCAAGACCCGAAAGAGCGGTGGCTGTATGAAAACCGTATGAAGTATGAACACGATAAGGCCTCTTGGGAACATTTCGGTTATACTAAAGGTGCCCGGCAAAAAGCTTTGGAAACGGCAGCGGTAATGAAGTCGATGAATTATCCCTTGGGTGATATTCACAAAATCACCGGACTTTCCGAAGAAGAAATTGCGGACTTGTAAAAGACAGGATGTTTTATGTGCGGCGTTATGTCCGTCAAAACATCGCATAAAAACAGCTTTAAATTCGCAATTCTGAAGAATTGCTCATACTTGAAAACAATAGCAACCATACAGCTAATAGCTGTATAAGCCGGATTCCAAAGGCCGGCGAGGCCTTTGGCTGTGCGGGAAAGTGAGAGGGGGCAAGGGGAGAGAGGAAACCCTGCCCAGAACGGGGTGTCCTCTCTCCCCCTTAATACTCATCTTTTCTTTCCGAACAATCTCAAAAGCGACAAAAAGATGTTTACAAAGTCGAGGTAGAGTTGTAAGGCTCCGATAATGGCGACTTTTTGGAAGTTTTCGCTGCCGTCGGCGTATACCGAAATCGTCATAAGTTTTTGCGTGTCGTATGCGGTAAGGCCGGTAAACACAACCACCGTAACAATCGAAATAAGCCAATCAAGCTGACTCGACCTGAATATGATATTGATGATTGAAGCGACGATAATTCCTATTAAGGCCATCATTAAATAGCGGCCGGCCGAACGCAAATCGCTCTTTGTTTTCATTCCGTATAAACTCATACCACCGAACATCAATGCCGAGGCTAAAAATACCTTTGTGATTGAAGCGCTCGTATACAACAAAAAGATTGATGCAAGGGTTAAGCCGTTTATAAGCGAATAGACTATAAAGGCGCCCGCTGCGGCGTTCCGGCTCATTTTACGTATCCGTGCCGACAGGGTAATAACCAGGGCGAATTCGGCGATAATTAAACCGAAAAATACAATCGGATTGCCGAATATCAATTTGAGCATTGTTTGACTGTTTGCCGTTATAAAGGCCGCCGCTCCGCTTATTGCCAAAGCGAGCATCATCCACCCGTACACACCGCTTATAAAGCGGCGCCGTACGTCCTCGTTTGCTTGTTGCAAGCTGATTTTTTGTACATTATAATCCATCATTTACCTCCTTAAGGTTTTAATGTTACATACCTGCGTTTTTTTGGGCGGCTGAATCGGGCTTTACGGGGTTCCGCCTTTCGGCTCCATTCCTCGCTGCACTCGGAAGCGGGCGCGGCTGCTTTGCCGCCGCGCCCGCCCCCTCCAATCCCTGCCGCATAAAAACCGTTTCCGCCTATTGTTTTTCGGCGGTTTCAAGTTCCGTTACCGGTGCCTCCCGTTCGGCTTCGCCCTGTTCGGCGTGCGCCTCGGCGGGGGGCTGTTCGGCCGCTTTCAGGTTTTCGGCCTTTTTTGAAAAGGTGCCCTGCAAATCTCCTGCGGCAAGCAGTACCGTTTGCGACTTATCGAGAACCGCATAGGTTTGCATGGCCGTTCCCGCCGTCTTGCCGACAAGGATTGTTCTAAGTTCCTTACCGTCTTTAAGTGCGCGCACTTCAATCGCGTGTGCCGTATCCAAACCGAAGCGTTCTGCGTCCTCGATTGAACCGACCTTACCCAAAACGCGCACCTTTTGTACGGCATCGCTTATTTCCCGGGCGGCGTATGTGTCGGCGGCAGTTCCCGCTTCGTTTTCCGACTCGATAAGCCATGCATCGCCTTCTTTTTTCAAAGCGTAAAAGCCGCCGTCGGCAAGCTTTACTTCTATTCTGTCGGCTTCAAGTTTTAGAGCTTCGTCACTCACGGCGTTTTTCCTTTCGCCGATTAACTGCAAAGCGTATACCAGCGCCAAAACCGCGGCGGCCGAAAGAAGCAGTATTTTACGAAGTTTCAGCATATTCATTGTACAGCCTCCTGTGCGTTTTCATCCTGCGCATAGCGTTTTTGTATGGCTTTTGTGCGCCGCTTTTTCATGTGCCGTCCGATAAGTCCTGCAACGGCGACAAGCAAGGGCAGAATATATTGGTTAAAAAGTTTTGCAACGGCGGCCGATACGGGTTCAACCTTATCCAACACGTTCCGCGAAAGCCCCTTGCTTCTCATATAGCAAAAATCTTCGCTGCCGTTTAAAAAGTCGAAAACGTTGCGTACAAAAACGGCTACGGGCTGTCCCCCCTCTTCGTCGATTAAGGCGCCGCTTGTAATCTTTGAAGAACCTGCAACAAAAACCGCCGACCTTTGTATGCCGGACGATACATGCGCTTCGGAAACGAGGGCGTTTTGAGCGCCGGCGGAAGTTTTAGCTGTGCCCGCAGCATCCGCCGTCCCGGCCTTTTCGTCATTACCTTTTGCCGGAGCGTTTGCAAAAGCGCTTTTAAAAGAGCCTTCCAAAAGAACGGCAAGATTGTATTCGCCCATGTTTTCTTTTGCAGGCGGGAAAATATACGAGGGATCCAGCGCGGTAATTTCTTTTTGCAGCCAGCTTTCTTTGCTTGTTTTTGCAAGTACGTGAGCTTCAGCACCGGAAGCCGAAGCCGCATCGTTCAGCGTTAGGGCGCCGCTTTGCAAAAAGAGAACGTACGACAGGTTCGATGTTACCGGATGGTTGTTTTTCAAACCGCTTTGATGTATAACGGGCGCAAAATAAAATTCGGTTTTTCCCTTTCCGGGTGCGCTTTGGCTGTAGCACTGTTTGTCCATCACATAACCTTCGGCCGGCTCAACGCCGTAAGCCTTTAAAAGCTTTTCCAGCCCCGTTGCGTTTTTTTCGTATGAGGGCGGCATACCGTAGTACATCGCCATTTGGTCCTGCTTTTCTATAAAGGGGTCTAAAAAGACCGCAAGCTTTCCGCCCTTCATAACAAACTGGTCTATCTTATACAATTCTTCTTCGCCGAATTCCTCGGTAGGCCCGTTGATAATCAGGGTCGATATGTTTGAGGGAATCTCTTCTTCGGCGGTGCGTATTTCTTTAAAACCGTACATATCGGAGGCATAGGCGGCAAGGTTTGCGGCTCCCGATTGTGCATCCTGCAAGCTCAATTCTCCGTGGCCGCTTACATAGCCGATTTCGGTCGAACGCGACACCAAAGAGGCGAGGTTTTCCGTAATGTTTTTTTCCAAATCGTCCAAGCCCGCAATTCCGTAAGAACCGAACAGGCTTTGCGACATCTGCAAAGGAATAAGGCGGAAAGTGTCATTGTACGAAAGCACCAAACCGATAATGCCCTTGCCCGTTGAACCGTCCTTATTGTTTGTCCAGCGGATAAGGGGAATGCCGTAGGTTTCGCTTAAGCTTTCAACATCGGCTTGCGCGGGCTTTACGTAATTATAGCGTATGCGGTTCATATTGGCTTTGTTTACCGCCTCAGCCGCCTTGGACACCGAAGGTTCAATCGAAGAAAAGCCTTGAATATTAAAGGCTGCCAAATCTTCGCTTAAGTAAAGGTTTAAGTCCGCCTGTCCTTTTAAGCCTGCAAGGGCGCTTACCGCATTTATCATCGAAGTCATTTTTGTCGTCAGCTTGTATTCCAAACCTTCCGAGCTTGTAATGCCGTCGAGGATTTCTATGCGGTCGGCATAGGTAAGCACCAAGCCCATCCATACGTTTTTAAAGCCGACTTCGCTTTCTTTTAATTCCTGTATTTGAATTTGATTGAGCCGGTACGAGCGCGCCATAGACTGACTTTCGGGATTGTTCATATCGAAGGTTTCCCACGAAAATTGTTTGTTTGCAGCTCCTGCATATTCGCTTAATAAATCGCGCACATATTGGGCGGTGTTATTGTACGGAGAAGGCAGGTTTGACGAAAAAAATACCTTAACCGAAAGCGGCTGTTCGAGCGTGCGCACCAGCTGTTTACTCGACTGCGACAGGGAATAGGACTTGCTCTTTGTGGTATCGATGCGGAAAAAAGAGCGCATACCCGCAAGGTTCAACAATACTAAAACGATAATAAAAAGTAAAAAATCGCTTTGAGGCCCTTTAAGCCACCGTATAAATGCTTTCATTATGCAGCCCTCCGCGAATCGACGGTTTTAACCGTCAAAGTTAAAAATAAGGCGGTAAGTGTAACAAAGTAAATAAGGTCGCGGCTGTCGATAATGCCCCGGCTTATCGAGGTAAAATGAGCGCCCGCGGAAATATACTGTAAAACGCTTACCAGAGATGCCGGTAAAAAGAGCAAAAATTGGTCAATCATCGCCAAAAGCACACAAAGGGCAAAGGCTATAAAAAAAGCGACTATTTGATTTGCACTCGATGCCGAAGCGAACAAGCCCGCGGCGCAAAAGGCGGCCGCTAAAAAAAGGGCGCCGATATAACCGCAGACGAGGGGGCCTGCTTCAAGGCTTCCGAAAGAGGCTGCCGTAATTGCGTAGGCGAGGGTGGGAACCGTCATAATAGCCGTAAAAATAAGGGCTGCCGCAAATTTACCGATTACAACGTCAACGGCGTCGACCGGAAGGGTCATCAGGGTTTCCAAACTGCCGCTTTTGCGTTCTTCGGCAAAAAGCCGCATAGTTACCGCCGGAATAAAAAAAGCGTAGAGAACGGGCAGTATCGAAAAAAACTGCCTCAGTTCCGCGCGGTTTGCCAAAAAGAATACGTTAAAAAATAAAAAGCCCGAAATGAGCAAAAACAAACCGATAACGATGTAGGCAACCGCTCCGGTAAAGTAGGCTCCCAACTCGCGTTTTATAATAGCCGATTTTACGTTCATGCTTCGCCTCCTGTCGTCAATGTGCGGAATACGTCTTCAAGGCTGTTCCGTTGAAGCGAAAGTTCATACAAGGCCCAGCCTTTTTCCGAGGCGGTTTTTGCAATATCGGGGCGGATTTCTTTATCCGCATCGACGGATACGCGCACCCCGTAGATACCGCTTTTTCCGCTTAAAAGGGTTTCGCCGAGGGGCACTTCAAAGGCCGCTGCCGTTCCCTTGCCGCTCAGTTTTTCGACCTCTTGTATCAGCTCTTTTTGCGAGCCGGCGGCGGCGACAACGCTCACCGAAGCGCTGCGCATATAGCGGCTTGCAAGTTCCGAGGTGGGGCTGTCGGCTGCAATCTTCCCGTGTGAAATAATGATAACGCGGCCGCAAAGCATTTCAACTTCGCCCAAAATATGGGTCGATATGATAACCGTACGCGTTTTTCCCAACTCTTTAATAAGACTGCGCACTTCGCCGATTTGATTCGGATCCAAGCCGCTTGTAGGCTCGTCGAGTATGAGGATTTCAGGGTCGTTCATAAGCGCGTGGGCAAGACCGACTCTTTGGCGGTACCCGCGCGAAAGTTCCGCGATGTTTTTATGCATTACATCGCTTAAGCCGCAGGTACGGCATAAAAAGGGCACCCGCTCTGCGGCGTTTACGCCCTGCATGGCGGCAACGTAATTCAAATAGTCTTCGACAATCATATCGCCGTACAGGGGGGCCGATTCGGGCATATAGCCTATTTTACGTTTTGAGCCCCGTTCGTCTTCCCGTATGTCCCGGCCGTCGATTGTGATGGTCCCCGCATCGGGACTTAAAAAGCCGGTAATCATCCGCATGGTGGTTGTTTTACCCGCTCCGTTCGGCCCCAACAAGCCGACAATTTCTCCGGTACGAATGGAAAAACTTATATCGTCGACTGCGCGGAAAGAACCGAATGAACGGGAAACATGCGCCAGTTCAATCATAATGTTATCCTCTTAATCAGTAAATCAATCTATTCTATAAAGGTAACAATTCCCGCCGATTTCGTAAAGTACCGCTGCGGACTTTTTTGTCTATTGCTTAAACGGTGGGTTCGGGCTTTTTTTAACGGCGGAAAAAACTTGCCTTTTCCCGAAAAAATGTAGATATTTTAATGTAGATATTTTATAGTATGTACGGACGGAATGCGCTGCTGCGGCTTTGTATTCCTTAGGAGTTTTTTATATGGCAGAACAAACCATTGTACCGGCGGATCAAACCCTTTCAAATAAATTACGTTTAATACCGCTTTCGGGGCGCCCGATTTTTCCCGGTATATTTACACCTCTTATGATTAATTCGGCAGAAGATACAAAGGTGATAGAAAGCGCCTATACCGAAGACGGCCTTATCGGTATTGTTATGCTTAAAAGCGAAGCGGAAACTCCTGTTGTGTCCGATTTACATCAAGTAGGAACTGCGGCACGGATTATAAAAAAAATCAATTTACCGGACGGCGGCGTTAATATTTTTATTTCGACAATTAAACGCTTCCGTATACGCAAAGCGCTCAGTCAAAAAAATCCGATGGCCGTTGTTGTCGAATATCTTGAAGACGAAGAAGATGCAACCTTTGAAGTAAAGGCTTTAACCCGTGCCTTAATAAGCGAAATGAAAGAAATTTCGGAAAACAATCCTCTTTTTTCCGAAGAAATGCGCTTGAATATGGTAAACATTGACCATCCCGGAAAAATAGCCGACTTTATAGCTTCCATTTTGAATATCGACAAAGACGAACAGCAAAAAGTATTGGAAATGCAAAATGTACGCCAACGTATGGAAAGCGTTCTTGTATTTATAAAAAAAGAACAAGAGCTGTTGCGTATTCAAAAAAAGATTCAAACGGAGTTAAACGATCGTATTGAAAAAAATCAGCGCGAGTATTTTTTAAAAGAAGAGTTAAAATCCATTAAAGAAGAATTGGGCATGACAAGCGATGCCAAAAGTTCGGATTTTCAAAAGTTTGAAGAAAAAATTGCAAAATTCCGGTTTGAAGGCGAAATTGCCGAAACCGTGACCGGCGAGCTTGAAAAGTTTTCTCTTATGGATCCGAATTCAAGCGAATATATCGTTACCCGGAATTATTTGGACACGATTGTCAATTTGCCGTGGGAAGAACCGGTGCCCGAAAATTACGGCATGAGCCAAGCGCGTAAAACACTGGATGAAGATCATTATGGGCTTGAAGATGTTAAAAAGCGCATAGTAGAATATCTTGCCGTAAGAAAGCTGAAAAACGACAGCAAGGGTTCCATTTTACTTTTAGTCGGTCCGCCGGGAGTAGGAAAAACCAGCGTGTGCCGTTCCATTGCCCGCGCAATGAATAAACCTTTTTTCAGATTTTCGGTAGGCGGTATGCGCGACGAGGCGGAAATTAAAGGGCACCGCCGAACCTATATAGGCGCTATGCCCGGAAAAATCATTCAAGGGTTAAAAATCGTAAAAACCAAAGCGCCCGTTTTTGTGATTGACGAAGTGGATAAAATGGGTTCAAGCTATCAAGGCGATCCGTCAAGTGCGCTTTTGGAAGTACTTGATCCGGAGCAAAACGTTGCATTCCGCGATCACTATTTGGATATACCCTTTGATGTATCTAATATTTTATTTATGCTTACCGCAAATTCTCTTGACGGAATTCCCGAACCATTGCGCGACCGCGCGGAAATCATTCATCTTTCGGGCTATATCGATCAGGAAAAAATCGAAATAGCCAAACATTTTTTAGTGCCGAAAAGTTTGCAAAAAAACGGTTTAGCTAAAAATCAAGTACATTATTCTAAAGGCGATTTGCTTTTTATCGCCAATTCCTATGCACGGGAAGCCGGTGTGCGTAATTTTGAAAAAAATCTTGATAAAATTCACCGTAAATATGCCGCCGAATTGCTTGCAGAGCCTGAAATATCTTCTCTTATGGATAGGGTGTATGCTTTAAAAGATGCTTCACAAAAAGAACTTGAAAAGCGTATTGAGGATCAAAAAGCGGCTGAAGAAAAAACAAGGGAAGCGACAAAAGACGTTCCCGATACGGGCCGTAAAGAAAAAAAACCGAAGGAATTAAAGCGTATTATAAGCGAAGAAGAAAAAGAATCTCAAAAAAAATTAAACCGACTTTTATCGCGTCCGCTTACTCCCGGTAAAGTGCTTATCGAACATTATTTGGGTAAGCCCGTGTTTACCGATGAAGATAACCGTAAAAAGGCCGACCGTCCCGGCACGGCAATAGGTCTTGCTTGGACGAGTATGGGCGGAGATACGCTTTTGTTGGAAGCTTTGACGATTCCCGGAAAAGAAGGCTTTAATTTAACCGGCCAAATGGGAGATGTTATGAAAGAGTCGGCTTCGATAGCAATGAGCTGGGTACGCTCATACGCTATAGAACATAAAATAAAAGATGCCGACTTTTTCGAAAACCACAAGATTCATTTGCATATCCCTGAAGGCGCAACGCCCAAAGACGGACCTTCTGCCGGTATAACGATGACGGTGGTCTTATTATCGCTTTTAAAGAATAAAACCATACGTAAAAATCTTGCGATGACCGGCGAACTTTCATTAACCGGCCAAGTGCTTCCCATAGGCGGTTTAAAAGAAAAAACGGTTGCCGCTCGACGAAACGGAATAAAACATGTTATTATACCTAAGCAAAATATGCGCGATTTGGATGATATTCCCGAGCATGTAAAAAAAGGAATAAGCTTTTATCCGGTAACGCATATGGAAGAAGTTCTCGCTTTAGCGTTTTAATAACATGCCGGTTTATTTAGTGCAACGTAATCGGTCCTTTTAAATTTTAATCGGTATCGAAATATCGGTGCCGAAAATCCGATTATTCTAAATCCGAATCGTTGCTTTGCGCCGTTTTATACAAATTTAAGGAGGACTTTATGAATTCCGATATAAATGTCCAAACGATTATGGCCCGATACAGTGAATTTGTATGCGCATCCGATAAAATCGACAGTGAATTATATACAAAGTATGAAGTAAAGCGCGGCTTGCGCGATATAAGCGGCAAGGGTGTTTTGGCGGGATTAACCGAAATTTCGGCTATTATCGGTTTTGTCGTTGAAAATGAAGATCTCATCCCTTGCGAAGGCAAGCTTTTTTACCGCGGCTATAATATAAATGATCTTGTAAACGGTTTTATCGATGAAAACCGATTCGGTTTTGAAGAAATTTGTTATCTGTTGGTTTTCGGGCACTTGCCTTCGGCCGAACAATGCAATCAATTCCGCCTGGTACTGAGTTCATGTATGGAGCTTCCCGAAGACTTTGTACGCGGTACCATTTTAAAAACCCCCAGCTGCGATATGATGAACTCGCTTGCAACAAGCATTTTAACCTTGTACACATACGACGAAGCGGCGGATGATATATCGATTCCCAATGTTATCCGCCAATGCTTGCAGCTTATTGCCCGTTTTCCCGGTCTTATGGTATATGCCTATCAAGCTTATGCCTATTACTATAAAAAACAAAGCCTTGTCATCCATCCTCCTTTGCCGGAACTTTCATGCGCCGAAAATATTTTGCACATGCTTCGTCCCGACAGTTTTTATACTCCGCTTGAAGCATCCGTTTTGGATTTGGCTATGGTTCTGCATGCGGAACACGGCGGAGGAAATAATAGTACTTTTACAAATCACGTTGTAACATCGTCGGGAACGGACACATATTCTGCGGTAGCCGCTTCTTTAGCTTCTTTAAAGGGGCCTAAACACGGCGGAGCAAGTATAAAGGTCAGCCAAATGTTTGCCGACTTAAAGCGTAATGTAAAAAATTGGGACGATGAAGATGAGCTTTGCCGATATATAGAACGCTTGGTCGATAAAGAAGCTTTTGATAAAGCCGGACTTGTTTACGGTATAGGTCATGCGGTTTATTCGCTTTCCGATCCGCGTGCGGTTATACTAAAAGAATGGGTTGAAAAACTGGCAAAAGAAAAAGGAAAAGAAGATGAGTTTAAACTCTATGACGCCGTTGAACGGCTTGCTCCGGAAATTATCGCTGAAAAACGCAAAATGTATAAGGGCGTAAGTGCAAATATCGATTTTTATTCGGGGTTTATGTACAGTATGCTTAATTTGCCCGAAGAACTTTTTACCCCGCTGTTCGCCGCATCCCGGCTTGCCGGATGGTCAGCCCATCGTATGGAAGAATTGGTAAACGGAGGAAAAATTATTCGTCCCGCATATAAATCCGTTATGCCGTATAAAAAGTATCTTCCGCTATCCGAACGTATATATTCGGATACTTGATTTGCAGCGCATTAAGCTGCCGATTTATCGGTGTCGGTACTTTGTGTTGACTGTAACGCACCGTTCAGTGTATTATTAAACAATGTTTGAAGTAAAAGATACCGATTTTTTCGATTTGGAAGAAGATGATTTTGATACGGTGCTGGCCTCCGATATCACTTTTTCCGGTACTATTCGTTTTGCACGGCCTTTTATGATAAAGGGAACGATGGACGGTTCCATCAATGCAACGAGCGATTTGGTTATAGATGCGGCGGCTGTCGTTAAAGCCGATATTATTGCACAGCGGGTGTTGGTTCGGGGTAAGGTTACCGGTAATATCGAAGCAAAGGGCTTGGTTTTTGTTTCCGCCGGCGGTGCGGTTTTCGGCGATATTACATCGGAAAAAGTGGTACTCGAACCGGGCAGTGTATTTTCCGGCCGTTGTACTATGCTTCAAGGTTCGTGAGGTGTATTATGAATAAAAAAATTACGGCACTTTGTATTTTTTTATACGCTTTTTCGATTTTTTGTTTTACTCAGGAAAATACGGTTCCTTCAGGAAATACTCAGCAAGCGCAAAGTCCCGCTCCCGTGCAGGAAGCCGCGCCGCCGGTTCAAAGCGCTCCGAAGCAAAAACCTGATGCCCTTAAGTTGTATTCCGCCGGCCGCTATGCCGAGGCTATAGCGGTTTGCGAGCAGGAAATAAGTGAAAAACCGACCAACATTGAATCTTATGTTGTGTTATGCTGGAGTTTAGTGCGAAACCGCCAATATTCCGAAGCTGAATATTGGGCTTTACAGGGACGTAAAATATCGCGCTATGATCAGCGTTTGGTTGAAGTGTTGGGAGAAGCAAAATATTTTTTGGGTCAAAACCGCGAAGCGCTTGCTCTTTTTCAAGAATACGTATCGCTTGTCGGCGAAAAAGGCAGCCGGCTCGGTGAAGCATATTATTTTATGGGAGAAATCTATATACGCCTTGCACGCTATAATCATGCGGATATCGCTTTTTCACAAGCGGTGCGTACCGAACCCTTGTACGATTATTGGTGGACACGGTTGGGCTATGCGCGTGAAATGGCCGGCAACTTTTCCCTGTCGCTTATTGCCTACGAAAAAGCTTTGGAGCTTAATGCGGGGCAAGCGGATGCTTTGCGCGGCAGGGATAGGGTTCGTTCCCGCTTACAGTGACTTTATTTTCTTCTTTTCAAAAACCGATAGTACGGTTTGAAACTCTCGGTTGTAAATTAAATCAAATAGAATCGGAATCGGCCGCGCATTCTTTTGCGGATGCCGGTTTTGACTGCCGTATGGACGGTATAAATTCTTCTTTTCCCGGCGACACGGTAACTTTTTTATGTATTGTAAATACGTGTACGGTTACCGCAAAAGCCGAACAAAAATGCCGCCGCATTATACGGCTGCTTTTGGAAAAATACCCTTGTGCGGCTGTTTTGATTACGGGCTGCTATGCGCAGCTTGACGGCGATTTTTTAGCGGCTATGGATAACCGCATTGCCGTTTTGGGAGGAAGGCATAAAGACGCTCTTATCCGCCTTCCGGCATTTTTACGTTCTTTTATGTCGGGCGCTGCTTTGTGTTCCACAGAAGCGGCCGCTTCCGTGCCGGCTTGCAAAGATGTTTCCATGCCTGTTTTTGAGGCCTCTTGCGAGTCGGCTTTTGCATTGGCCGCACAGCTGCGCGATTTATATAAGGGCAGCTTCGATACGGACAAAAAATGTACCCCCGTACAGCCGCATACAGGGCGGGAAACCTTTGCTCTTTCTACCGACACTTTTTTGCAGCATTCGCGGCCTTCTCTTAAAATTCAAGACGGCTGCGATAACCGCTGCTCTTATTGCCGCATTTGCCTCGCGCGCGGCCCCTCCCTGTCATTGCAGGCGGATAGGGTGCTTGAGCGCGTTTTACAACTCGAAAAAATCGGTCACAGAGAAGTAATCCTTACGGGTGTCAATATCGGTCAATACCGCTTTTCAAGCGAATCCGAACCGTTTTCCGGCGGACTTACTTTTTTACTTGCCTATCTTTTGGAACATACGGATACTATTTCGTTTCGTCTTTCAAGTCTTCATCCGCAAATTATAAACGATGAATTATGCGCCGTTTTATCCCATGAGCGTATTCGGCCGCATTTTCATCTTTCGGTACAGTCGGGAAGCGATGCGGTTTTAAAAGCGATGCGCCGACCCTATAATGCCGAATGCATAACGCGGGCGGTCGAACACCTTCGCCGCATAAAAAACCGGCCCTTTATCGCTTGCGATATTATTGCCGGTTTTCCCGGCGAAACCCGCGAAGATTTTGAAAAAACATTGGAATTGTGCCGTTTTTGTAATTTTTCATGGATTCACGCTTTTCCGTTTTCGCCGCGGCCGGGCACCGACGCTTGTAAAATAAAACCGCCCGTGCCGCCTGCCGAAGCCCGCGCCAGAGTGCAGGAACTCGGCCTTTTAGCTGAAAAACAAAAAAAAGCGTATATAGAAAGCTGTATCGGTAAGCATTTTAAGGCTGTAGTCGAAAAATTCCGTACGGGAGATTTACGCGCGGTTACGGAAAATTTTTTGCATGTGCGTATAAAACAAGCTGCCGCTTTTTCCTTAAAACCGCATTTTCCCCCTTCCGGCGGTACCGAAGTTTTGCTTTGTATCGATTCCGTAAACGAAGCCGGACTCAAAGGAGAAACGTGCGAAGCTTTTGCAGTTCTTTTATAAAATAAATATTGTTGTTTATTTTTAAATGTTGTGTTATTATTAATGATAAGAAATCTTACAAATTTGATAATCGGGTTAAATTGTAACAGGAGAAAACATGAAAAAGAAAAAAGTTTTTTATGCGGTTTTGCACGTTTTACTTTGTGCGGTTTTGATTTTATGTGTTTCGTGTGAAATGTTTACCACGTCTTTGGCAAAAGGTGCTCGGCGCAATCAAAAGGAATTCTTAAAAAAAGCTTCAGCAAGCGAATTGATTGCTTTTTCGCAGAGTTCCTATTCTTCTAATGCGGAAACGATGGCCGCCGTTTTGGATTTATTGAGCGGTAAAAGCGCCGATGAACTTAAAGGACTTTCTTTAACGGAAAAAGAACAAGCGCTTAATTTGACTTTCGAAGCCACCTTTCCCTTCAGCACGATTAAAAAAATCGGCGAAACGGCTGCGCAAGCGGGCAACAATAGCGTAAGCGGTGCGGATGTGAAAAATATGGTGGACGAAGTAATAAACAGCTTAAACAGCTTCGATACCGCCGCTTCCGCCGCCCTTTTATCCGATCCGGAGGCAATGCGAAAAGCGGATCCTTCTCAGTTGGCGAATGCCGCCGTTGCGGTTTTGCTGCAAACCACCGCAAGCGTATATCAAAATTTAACGAATAATGTTACGCCGGAAAATCTAAAAGCCAAAACCCCGCAAACTATTGCAAATGATATTCTCGGACCGGGACCTGATGCCGACGGTAAAAAAGCGGCTTTAAAAGCCTCGCTGGAAGCGCTGAAACTTTTATCCGGCGGTCAAGCGTACGACTCCGAAGGTACCGTTGTAGGCAGAACCATACAACCGGAAGATGTAAACCTTTTAGGTGTTGTTTCTCTTGCCGATGTATTAAGCCAATTCAAATAACAAAACGGAGCATAATATGAAAAAGTTTGCTAAATTTTCTATATACCTGTATGTATGCTTGTGTGCGGTTGTTTCCGCATTTGCCTATACGCCCCACCGTATTGAAGCGGTAGATACCCGTTCGGAAGCGTTCGGCGGCCCCTATTTTACGGACAGTTCTTCCGTATATGCTCTGTTTACCAATCCTTCCGCCCTTGCTTTTGCCGAAAACAAAACCTTGTGGCCTCCGCTTGCGGCAGTCGGTATGGGCGGCCCCCTGGATAAAATGTTCAAACTGGGGATGGACATTTTAACGAAAAAAGTTGACACAAACGATCCTGCCGCATTGTCGGTTCCCCTGCTCGATATGATAGGAGATTCCGGGTTTAATTTGAATATGAGGATCGGAGGCCCCCTGACTTTCGGCGCAATCCGCAATAATTTCGGCTGGGGCTTTGTAAATACCTTATATGCCCACGGAAATGTGTATTCGTTAATGAAGTCCGACATACGGGCGGGCGGTGATTTGGGTTTTGTCGCCGGTTACGGCTTCCCCCTTGATTTGGGTGTAGCCGGGGTTTTATCGGTAGGTGTTTCCGGCCGAAGCATGGTACAATTACAAGCGAATTACGTAAAAGGCGTTGCGGAATTGTTTGCCGGTACCGGCAATCCGCTGAGTTCCGTACCCGTGTATCTTTCATTCGGTTTCGGTTTCGATATGGGCGTGCAATACAAAATTTTTGATATGCTGAGTATCGCTCTTGTATGGCAGGACGCCTATGCCCCCTTATGGATTAAAAAATTTGAAACGGTTGAACAATTTGCGGCTTTTAGAGGCAGTCCTTTTAAATATGCTCAAGCGGAATCGAAGTTGGGGGCGGGCGTCGAACTTGATTTTCCGGTCGCCGAAGCGACAAAAAATATTGTATCGAAGTTAACCGTATATGCGGACTACAATAACCTGTGGCCGATTTTGCAAAAAAAGACTTTCTACCGCAATCCCATACTGGAGCTTTCGTTCGGAGCGGAAGCGGTACTCTTTAAAGTTCTTGCCGTCCGTGCAGGCGTAAACGATATGTATCCGGCCGCCGGCTTAGGCTTAAATCTCGGTAAATTTAAAATAGATGCTTCGGTATTCGGCAAAGAACTCGGCTTTGAGCCGGGCTATAATCCGCAGTTGAATGCAGGATTTTCAATGTCGATAAAATATTAAAAAATCTTGTAAAAGGGCATTGACACTTTTACCGAGATAAGGTATGCTGGTCGAGCATTCAATTATGAAATGCGATGGGCCGCTAGCTCAGTAGGTAGAGCAACGCCCTTTTAAGGCGTGGGTCACGTGTTCGAATCACGTGCGGCTCATAAAAAACCCTGCAAAATGCAGGGTTTTTTTATATACATCCCCCAAAAAAATATCCGGTATGCAAAAAATTATATATTGCATGGAATTTATTTTCAAATCATAGTATATTTTATATAGTGTTCACATACGGAGGTTAAAATGAAAAAACAGCATAAAACAAGAGGTTTGTTTTTACTGTGCGCAAGCATTTTGCTGATTTTATGCGCTTGTGAAAACGAATCTCATAAAAACAATAAGCTGCCTCAGAAGGTGAAACGAATTAAAATCACCGTGCAGGCCGATACCGGTGTACGCCTAAAAGAAGGCGATACCTTTTTTTATGCCGAAAAGGGTAAAAAATGGTCCGAGATAAGACTTACAGCCGAAGCCAAAATAGAAGGCTATACGGATAGCCGCGAATTTTCCAAATGGACACTTACGGATAAGGACGGGCGTTCTTTAAATGACGTTCACGTATTTGACAGCGATACAATTGTTTTTGTAAACTCAAAGCCGAAGGCTTCCGTACAGGAGCCGGAAACTCCCCCTCAAACGGGACAGCCGCCCGTTCAACAGGATCCGCCTTCTCCGCCTCCTTCTTCTCCGCCTCCTTCCTCTCCGCCTTCAGGCGAATCTCCCGGACCCGAAAACCCTCCTTCCCCGCCGCCCGCACCTCAGCCGGCTACCGTTTTAATACGTGTTGAAGCGGCCGATGCAAACGTTATATTTAAGGACGGCGATAAAACCTTTAAAATTGAAAAGGGTAAAACGTGGCAAGATATTAAAGAAACCGCCGAATCTTTTGTAATCGGTTATAAGACCGATTATGCGCATTCCAAATGGACAATCAAAGGCAGGTCCACACAGATTGACACAGATTTCCCGTTCCGTAAAGATTTGACGGTTGTCGTACATTCCAAATCGGAAAAGATAAACGTTACAGTACAAGCCGGCGACGAACATGTAAAAATAAAGGCCGAAAGTCATATCGTGTGTAAAGCCGGTACGAAATGGAAGGATATACAAAATAAAGTAAAAGAAAAAATAGAAAATTACGATACGGGCTTTGTTTTTTCTTATTGGGAAAGAGAAAAAAACAAAAGCTTTGTTATAATTTCGCCTGAAGAAAATTTTACTATTGATGAAAATACCCGTATCCGTGTGTTTTCAAAACCCGTTCCCGCTTTTATTGCGGTTACCCTTAACCCGGGCGATAATTATATTGAAGGCCGCGACCCCGATTACGATATGCCGTCTTTTCAAGGCACTGCACGTACGCAAAAAGACTGGAATGGCGTTTTTGTTGCCGGGCGAAAGGTAAAATTGAGTCCGTATAAAATCGGCACTTATGAGGTAAGCTATAAAATATGGCGCGACGTATATGAGTGGGCTATAGAAAACGGGTATACTTTTGCCGCAAACGGTATCGGTTTAAAAGGTTCTTCCGGATCGGGAAGCGAAAACGAACCGGTTACCTTTGTCAGCTGGAATAATTGTATCGTTTGGTGTAATGCATATACCGAAATGACGTACGCAAATACCGCCCAATGTGTATACCGCAAAACCGAAGGCGGTGAAATTTTGAAAAATGCCAAAAACGAAGAAGAATGCGACACTTCCTATTTCGACCGCACAAAAAAAGGGTTCCGTTTGCCGACTGAGGCGGAATGGGAATTTGCCGCGCGGTTTCGAAGCTCTTTTTCCGAAAATGCCGACCGATACGGCAGTGTTTGGTTTACAAAACTTAATTCGGCAAGCGGCGCGGAGCTTCCGATAGGCTTTAAAGGACTTTCTCTCGGTGCCGGAAGAACTTGGGAACAGCTGCGCACGGAAACCGATCGCGTTGCCGTCTATGATGTATGGTATAACGGCGGAACCCGCGATATTGAAAAAAATCCTCCGGTAAGAAGTACTGCCGTTGTCGGAAGTAAGGCGGCAAATCAAGCTGGTGTTTTCGATATGAGCGGCAATGTGTGGGAGTGGTGCCAAGACAAATATGCCGAAGACGTCGGTACGGGAGAAGTTGAAAATCCTTTCGGCCCCTTAGTCGGTATAAAACGGATATGGCGCGGCGGTTCTTATACAAATAAAACGGCAAGCGCATGTTCGGTCGGCCGAAGAGAAGCCGACGAGCCGACCTATGCCGAAGATGTTTTAGGTTTTAGACTTGTCCGCACGGAATAAAACCGCTGAAAGAAAATAAAACCTGTTAAAAATTTAAAGCGGAAATGTACTTTAAAAAGGAATTTCCGCTTTTTATTTTATGGTTACCATTTATTGTAGACGTCTTCGGCAAAGGCGGGAAAATGTTCTATACGTATCGTTTTTCCGTCGTCGAGTACCGCAGTACCCGTAAAAAAGCCGAATACTTGATGCTGTATGCTTTGAATAATACCCAAATTCGTAGCGGCGAACCGGTCCACCGCAGGTATAAACCGCATTTCAAAGCGCTTATCGGATGAAGAAAATGTCCACGGTTTAAGATAGTCGTTTTCGGGGATATGGAAAAAAACATTTTCCAGTTTATGGATTTTTCCGTCGTAAAAAATAACGTTTTCGCTTGCGGGCGTTCTGTCGGTAAAACCGTAGCCGAGATTAAAGCCGAAGCTTTTACCCTTAACCGAGCCGCTGCCGCTTGCCCAATACCAGCGGTTTTTTCTTGTCCAATTGCCTCGCCCCCAGTCGAGAACCGCCCATACCTCATCTTTACCGAGCCGAATATCGTCGTTTCCCAGTTTGAGCGAACCGCTTACACTCATACAATTGACTTTTTCGTTAAGATAAAAACAAGTGCGTTTTTCTTTCCATGAAGTTGCAATATTCATACTTTCAAGGCCGGGAGCTTGGTAAAGTTCAAGGTCTGCTTCTATACCTGTGTTTCCGCCGGGTAAGGATAGGTTCGGTACGCAAATGTGCAGGCGGCGCGTATTTCCCGTTTTGGAAAAAGAAAGGGACAGGCCTTTACCCGAAAACGAAACTTTATTGTCTTCGGTGGAACAGGCGCTTAAACCGGTTTTTCCGAAAGTAAAAAATTTCATTTCGTCTTTTTGTGCGAATGATTTTAATTTAAAATCGATAAACGAAACCGAAAATAAGGCGCCGAAACCCAAATCGGCTACGGTTGCATTAAGCGACCACAGTTCTTTTGTGTGCGTTATGCTGTAATAATCCCATTCTTTAATTTTAAGCGCCGAAGCTTTTACCTTTGAACGCTCGTATTTCCAAACGGGGCGGCGCGCCCATCCTTCTTCGATAATGTGTCCGTTATTATCCAAAAGATTTATGTCTTTTATCACTTCATGATTCACGGGCGCCTCCGCATTATTTACAATTATTTACAATTCGGCAAGCATTTGAGCGGGATTTTCGGGCGCGTCAACCTTTTCGAATGCTTTTGCGATTATTCCGTTTTCGTCAATCAAATAGGTGGTACGCACAATGCCCATGCTTTTTTTACCGTACATAATTTTTTCCTGCCATACGTCATATGCTTTGATAGCCTTTAATTCCGTATCGGCAAGCAGGGGAAAGGGCAGTTGAAAATCCGTTTCGAATTTTTTATGAGAGGCTGCGCTGTCTTTGCTTACACCGAGTATAATTGCATTTTTTTCGGTAAACTGCGGGTACAATTCGGCAAAACCGCATGCCTGTTTTGTACAGCCGGGCGTATTGTCTTTCGGGTAAAAATATAAAATAATTTTTTTCCCCGCATAATCTTTCAATGAATGTATCTTCCCGTTTTGATCTTCCAATTCAAAATCGGGAGCCTTAGTTCCTTCTTTAAGCATATTGCCTCCTTATGTATTCTTTTTGGCTTTTTTTGCCGCAGGTTTTATCCCGTAAAAATCCTCCGGGTAATCCTTTATATGTATATCCGTTTGCGGGAAAGGAATCTCTATACCTTCTTTGTTCAACCGTTCGGCGACATCTATAAAAATCGAATTGCGTAAATTACCGAAATCTTCAATTGTAGTCCATGTAAGCAGGGTAAAATTGATTCCTGCGGCGGCAAATGCCGTCCACAAAATAGAAGGCGCAGGGTCTTCAACGCAAAATTGATTTTTTTTCGCCGTGTCTAAAAGAATCTTTTCCAGCTTCCGTAAATCGGTGCCGTAGGGAACCGATAATTCGGTTTTTACCCGCCGGAAGGGAAAATGGGAATAGTTTATGAGATTTGCTTTAATAATCGTTTCGTTCGGTACGCGTACATATTGGCTGTCGAATGTTTTTAAAACAACCGAAAGCAAATTGATTGCCTGTACGGTACCGATTGTACCGGCAATTTCGATAATATCTCCTATTTTAAAAGCACGTTCGGTTATGACAAAGAGTCCTGAAATTACATTTGAAATCGACGTTTGCGCGGCAAAACCGATGGCAATACCTGCAATTCCCGCTGCCCCCAATATAGCGCTTATATTGATGCCTAAGCGGTGAAAAATCGTTAAAACAATAATTGTAAATGCACTGTAGTGAATCACTTTATTGATAATATGCTGGGTTTGCAAAGAGCATTTATGCATAACGAATTTTTTTACAAAAATGCTGAGTACTTTAAAGAAAATATAAATGAGCGCCAAGGTGAGTAAAAATTGTGCCAATTTCCATAATTTTTCGGCGCTTAAATCGGCATTCCACCCCGTTATCGATGTAAGAAAGTTTTCAGCTGAAGTTGTTATCTTATTCATAGTATGGAGTGTAACACAGCTTTAAAAAAAAGAAAATAGGGATTAAGTACCGGCAGCAAAAAAGGACTGCCGGTACGCCGGTACGTTTTTCTTTTTTATTTTTCGCTGTACGCTTTTTTTAAAGAAAGTAAAAATAAAATTAAGCCGGTACCCGTTAAAATGTGTCCTATTCCGGCGATTCCCGATACGGAAGCATCAAGGGCTTTTGAAAGCGTTATATCCAATACTTGGGGAATGCCGCGTACAATCATCATAATTGCCGTAAGGGGAACTCCGATATTATAGATTTTTAAAAATACACGGAAACTTTTGAATCCGCTCAAATCTTTGTGAGCGCTGAAAAGGGCGGCAAATAAAAAAATGACCGTACCCAAAAGAAAGAGGTGCGGGTGAACCTTCCCTAAAGCGGTTGTGCCTGAAAATCCGTTCCATTTGGTAAATTCGCGGTAAAAAACGCCGCCCGCCAAAGCTGCTATTGCGTATATAAAAGCCGTATTAAGATATTTTTTCATTTTTTCTCCTTAAATAATTCGGATATGGTTTTCAATTTACGGGCGGTTTTATGCATTAATTGATTTTGCATAGCCGACATCGTTATTTTTCACTGCTTGAAAACCGATAACAACCGTCCATACATAGGCACAGGTTTTGGGAATCATTAAAATACCTACCAGCGGTATTGCGTCCGAAAACAAAACAACGGGAATATAAAAACCGAAACTCAACACTATTGTAAGCCATAACCGGCGGAATGTGCCGTCTTTTTTTTCTTTTGCGCTTTTATAAAATAAAACAATAATGATAATGCCCATCACGGTAAAAGGTATATTGCGGTATATTGCCCATGAAAGCGGCGCGTCCGGACTTGTCCATGCGTTTTGCGGCATAAAGCAAAGGCCGATACGCAATACGGCAAGTATATACATAAATGCCGTAAGGTTCTTTTTTTCAAAAACACCGTAGCGTTCCTGCCATACATGATAGAGTAAAACATAAAAAATCGTCATCGTTATTGAAGTTATCCATTTCCCGATACCGAGGGATACCGCATGATTTTCAAGCCCCGTCGTTAAAAGGGCAATGGAGCGCGGTATGAGGTGAAAAGCATCTCCAAACCCTAAGCCGACGGCCATAAGACCGTAAAGTAAAAATTGCTTTTGTCCCTTGCTTTTTTTGATCATTATAATGCCGAGCGTAATAACCGTCGGTAAATACGTAAAATCAAAAACCGTTTCCATAATTGCCTGCATAAGTACTCCTTATTGACTGTTTTCAAAATGAACTTTGTTCATTTTGGTTTTATAAAAACCGCTTCAAAGCGGATTTTCACCGTTTAGGAATATATAATTTTTTTTATAATTTCAATTAACACTGAAGATGAATTTTTTTGTAAAATAAGCAAAGATATAAAGTTGGTTAATATAAAATCCGTAAAATTTTCTTCGGTAAAAGCCGGCGAAAAGACATTTTTTTTGATTTTCATATCGGCTTTTAAGATTATCAACATTTCCTCTTTTATGAGTGAAAAATAGTTTTTCATTTTTTCGCGTGCTTTTTCCCGTGTTTTTCCGACAAAGCGTATCGAATGAGCGGTAAAAAAATTGGGATAGGTAAGAGCTCCTTTTTTTATTTTTTCGAAAATCAATTCGATATATTCGGTAAAAGCGATACCCGGTTTGCAGTCATGCCGTACGCTGAAAATATTTTGCCACACACTTTCGACCGTTTCCATAATCAATTCTTCTTTGGATGAAAAATAATTATATACGGAACCCAGTGCAATGTTACATTGTTTGGCCACGCTTCGCATATTAAGCGCCGGCAAACCTTTTTCCGAAACGAGTTTTCTGCACGAGTCCAAAATATCTTCTTTTGAAATAACCGGCGTATTAATATGCATCTCCTATAATGAACAATGTTCATTATACTGTGTTTACGTTTTTTGTCAAGAGAGCGGTGAATATTTTTTATAATATTGACTTTATTTTTTTCTTTCGCTATAATATATTTTCACAGCTTATAATTTGAAGTGTTTTGAAAATAGGTGGTTTTTATGTCAAGAAGATGTGATATTTGCGGTAAGGGTCCTATGAGCGGCAACAAAGTGAGTAAAGCATACAACCATGTACGCCGTACATGGAAGCCCAATATTGTGGAAGTTAAAACCGAAATCGACGGTACAACCATGACGTTGAAGTTATGCACACGCTGTTTAAGGAGCGGATATATTACAAAAAAAGTGTAATGTATTCGTTTGTACAAAAGGGCTTTCTAAAAACCGGAGTTTTTAGAAAGCCCTTTTTTATAAAATCGAATTTGTAAAAATCAAAACCGTAAAACCGAATTAAGATTCGGAACAATGTGCGCAAATTCCCCATATATTCATTTCCGTTTTTTGCGGAGTGAATTTGTCGGGAAGAGCGTTTAATGCTTCTTGCTTTATCCGTTCTGCTTTATCTGAAAATATATCAAAAACGTTTCCGCATTCAGTGCATTTAAAATGCCAATGTTCGCCGGTTTCGGCATCGTAGCGCAATTCGTCGTTTTCGATTGCAATGCTTTGTACCAAATGTTTTTGTTCGAGTAATTTAAGCGTATTATATACGGTTGTTTTGGACAGGGTCGGTATGGACGGCGATAATGCAAGATAAAGGGCGTCAGCCGTCGGATGTACGGGATTATCTTTTAAATATTGATAGACGGCAAGTCTTTGAATCGAAGGTCGGATTCCGTGTGTATGTAAAAACTCGGCAGTGTTTGCGATCTGTACGGTTTTATCCGTTTTATGCGTGCTTGCATACCCTGGAGTGTTCATAATATCCTCTTTTATAAATTGTATTTATTTCAAATATGATATTAACGGAAGAATACAATCTTGTCAACCTGTGAACCGAAAGCTTACTGCTGCCGTAATGGTACGATTTTCGGCTGACGAAGCATAAATACAAAGCAGCTTTTTTCGGCGCGCATTTATACCGATATGTATAACATGAAACTTCGACCGAATATACTGTATTATCTATGCTGTTTTTTCGTTTTTATGTGCGCCGCTTCTCTGTGTGCTCAAACAAAGCTTGAATACCGCAAAGCCGGTTCCTATTGGATGGTCGAACGCTCCGATTTACGCCGCTACGACAACGGAAAGTATACGGGATTGACAAGCCGCGAAGTACGCTCCTTTGTCTATCCTTCCGATTCGGGTATTGAAGATATAGATACCGAAGAGCTCGGTATCACGGGAGCTTTTACGCTTTTTGAAGGCGGTTTTTATGTGGGCGAAAAAACGATGTCGAATCTTAAAGAAACGGCCCTCTCTTTGGATACCTCCGTTCCCGCCCGTTTTGCCCTTTCTTCCGACGGCCGTCTGACTCCGATAGAAGACAGGGGCTTTCCGACATTCAGAAGTTTCCCCGCCTTTCCGTCCGAGGCGGTACAGCCGGGCGATACATGGACCTCCGATGCCGTCCGTGCCGTTGACCCTTTGAATAAAGGAATCTATACGCGCATGCCTATAAAGGTTTTATACACGTTTCAAGGCGAAGAGCTTTACAAGGGCAGGGAAACCTACCGTATTCAAGCTTCTTGGGCTACCCGCTACGGTATGTCATATATCGATAGTAACGGAGATGCGGATTTAATCTTTGCCGCCGGTTCTCACACTGCCGATATGTACGTACTTAAAGAAACCGGTCAAGTCTTTGTTATTGCGGACAGGGTTGAAGAAGAGTTCCGCTATAAAGACGGAAACCGCGTACAATTTAAAGGAAGCATTTTGCTTTTTACGGATTTTCCGAGTGCGGTGGAAAAAAAAGATGTGCTGCCACTTTTGGAAAACCTTGCCGGAAACGCTTCGACGGCTTCCGCCTCCGATTCCGTGGAGTCCGCCGGTACGCTTTCCGCCGATATTCAGCTTGACGGCAGCAGCTCCGATACGGTATTTGAACAAACGCCTGCGGGCTTGCGGCTTTCGCTGCGGAATATAGGTTTTTTGCCCGACAGTACGGATTTTAGAGCCGAAGAAAAGGAACGGCTCGACCGCATTGCCGAAGTTTTAAAGCAAGTACCCGACGCAAAACTTTTAATAGAAGGACACGCCGCTTCAACCGGCCGTGCGGAAGGCGAAAAAAAACTTTCGGCCGAGCGTGCTCAGCGCATTGCCGACGAATTGGCAAAGCGCGGCATTAAGAGGGAAAGCTGTATTACGAAGGGGCACGGTTCACAGCGGCCGATTGCGTCTAACGAAACCGAAGAGGGCAAAAGACAAAACCGCCGTGTTGAAATTACGATTTTAGAATAAGGCCGTCATAAGCGGGTTCTATATTCAAACTGCCGCCCGTATGAGAGGCTAAAAAGGCTTTGATTTGGCTGTGAGAAAAATCGTGGCATATATGGGTAAAAAAGCTGCGCTTTGCCCCTATTTTTTGCACGTAGGCTATGCTTTCGTCAAAGCTTAAATGCGTACTGTGCGGCCGCTCGCGCAGTGCATCGATAACAAGGATGTCCGCACCGCGCACAAGCTCTATCGATTGTTCGCTTATAAAACTACAGTCGGTCAAATAGGCAAGCGAACACGTTTTATCGGCAGAATCCTTTTCCGAAATTTTCCAGCCGTATACTTCCAAATGTCCGTGCAAAAGCGGTACGGGGATAATTTCAAATTCCCCGATACAAAGCGGGTTCTCGGTGCCGAAAATCGAGGCGTCAATCAATTCAAGATGGGGCTTTCCGCCTCCTTCTTTTACGGGTGAAAAAATATAGTCGAACCGTACTTGTATATCGTTCAGGGTTGGGGCATTCGAATAAATGTGCAGGGGCTTTTCGGTTGTTTCGCCGAGGCGGTTTTTGTGGGAAAAAATGCGCAAATCGTCGATACCGTGCAAGTGGTCGGCATGGCTGTGGGTATACAATACCGCGTCAACCTTGTTCAGTTGTGCGCGCAAAGCTTGGCTTCGGAAGTCCGGCCCCGTATCGATTACGATAGAGGTTCCGTTTTTTCCTTTAACAAAAATGCTTGAGCGCGTGCGCTTATCTTCGGCAGCTTCGGATGTACATACGGGGCAGGTGCAGCCGATCACGGGGATACCGTGGCTTGTTCCCGTTCCCGCAAAAAAAATCTTCATAACTTTCAGCGAATCCCTATTGCAGCCTTACTGGTTGTCGTATTTTTCGACGCTTTCATCAACATATTCAAGGACGATGCCGGCGGTTTTAAACATAGCTTCGCTCTCCGCACCGGCGTGATATTTTTTTTCGCATACGATACGTTTTATGCCGCAGTTTATAAGCATCATGGCACAGGTGCGGCAGGGGGTCATTTTGCAGTACACGGTTGCCCCGTCGATTGCAACGCCGCGGCGGGCGGCTTGGCAAATTGCGTTTTGCTCGGCATGGACGGTGCGTACACAGTGCATCGTAACCGAACCGTCGTCGTGGAGCATCTTTTTTAAGTCGTGGCCTACATCATCGCAGTGAGGCAGTCCCGAAGGAGAGCCTACATAGCCTGTTGCTAAAATCTGACAATCCTTTGCGATAACGCAGCCCGATTTTCCGCGGTCGCAGGTTGCACGTTTGGCAATAGCGCGGCATACTTCCATAAAATATTCGTCCCAGCCGGGGCGTTCATTTTTTTTGTGTTCCGTTGTTTGTTCAGCCATGGTTGCAACAAACCTCCTTACTCCAATAACTTGACGCCGTCAAGCAAACTGACGCCTTATTTCTTCCATTTCATCGCGTATCGCCGCGGCTTCTTCAAATTCCAAGCGCTCGGCGTGTTCGAGCATTTGTTTTTCCATAGCTTTTAAAAGCTTTTTGCGCTGGCCGGGAATAAACATATTTGTCGCGGCTTTGATAACGGACAGTTCCGTACCGATAATTTCTTTTTTTTCTTCGCTGCGGCGCACCAAAATGTCGCCTACAGCCTTTGCAACAGTGGTCGGCGTTATACCGTGTTCCTTATTGTATGCTTCCTGAATCGAGCGCCGGCGTTTTGTTTCATCGATTGCCTCTTTCATCGCATCGCTGAGGCGGTCGGCATACATGACAACCGTACCGCTGCTGTTGCGCGCCGCCCGTCCGATAATTTGCACCAAACTTGTAGCCGAGCGTAAAAAGCCGATTTTATCCGCATCCAAAATCGCAATAAACGAAACTTCCGGTAAGTCGATTCCTTCCCTTAATAAATTGATGCCGACCAAAACGTCGAATTCTCCCGCGCGCAAACCCTTTAATATTTCCACCCTTTCAATCGTTTCGACTTCAGAGTGAATGTATTTTACCTTTAGGTGCAGTTCGTCTAAATATTCGGTTAAGTCTTCGGCCATTTTTTTTGTAAGGGTCAAAATGAGCGAGCGCTCGTTTTGTGCAATGCGCCGTTTTACTTCTTTGTAAATATCCTGCATTTGCCCCTCGCTCGGCCGTACTTCGACAATCGGGTCCAAAAGACCGGTGGGGCGTATAATTTGCTCTACAACGCGGCTGCTTCTTTTTATTTCTTCTTCGCGCGGGGTTGCCGACACAAAGAGGGTTTGATTCAGTTTTTTTTCGAATTCGGCGAATTTAAGGGGGCGGTTATCCAACGCGCTCGGAAGCCGAAAGCCGAAATTGATAAGGTTTGTTTTGCGGCTGCGATCTCCTTCGTACATTGCGCCGAGCTGCGAGAGGGTAACGTGGGATTCGTCTATCATACATAAAAAATCGTCGGGGAAATAATGCAGCAAGGTTGCAGGAGGCTGACCGCGTGCGCGCCCGGTAATGGGTCCCGAATAATTTTCGATTCCGGGGCAATAGCCCATTTCGGCAAGCATTTCAAGGTCGTAAATTGTGCGCGTTTTTAAACGCTCGGCTTCAAGATTTTTCCCCTGAGAAAGTAAAAACTCAACCTGTTCTTCCAATTCCGCCTTTATGCGGTCTTGGGCGGCTACAAGCATTTCAGGCGGTACGATAAAGTGTTTGGCGGGGTACAGCATAAGCTCGTCCATATCTTCGCGGATTTCGCCGCTTATCGGGTCGAAGCGTTTTATTTTTACCACTTCTTCCCAGTCAAGTTCTATGCGGTAGGCTTCGTGCATATAGGCAGGGAAAATTTCCAGCACGTCGCCCCGTATGCGGAAATTGCCGCGCTCGAATACGGCGTCGTTCCGTTCGTACTGCAATGATACGAGTTTTTGCGCAAACTTATCGGGGGCTAAAGCTTCACCCTTTTCGATATGAATGCTCATATCGCGGTAGATTTCCGGCATTCCCAAACCGTAAATACATGAAACGGTTGCCACGACGATAACGTCGCGCCTTTCGACAAGGGAATACGTTGCGCTTAAGCGCAGGCGGTCTATTTCATCGTTTATCGAAGCGTCTTTTTCTATGTATAAATCGCGGGCCGGCACGTAGGCTTCCGGCTGGTAGTAATCGTAATAGGATACAAAGTATTCGACCGCATTGTTCGGAAAAAAGCTTTTAAACTCGCGGTACAGCTGGGCCGAAAGGGTTTTGTTATGGCTTATAATCAGGGTGGGGCGCTGTATGCGCTCGATGATTTTTGCCATCGTAAAGGTTTTACCCGAACCGGTAACCCCTTTGAGGGTTTGAAAACGCTCCCCGTTTAAAAAGCCCTGTGCAAGCGCTTCTATTGCCTGCGGCTGGTCGCCTGAGGGGTCAAAGGGGGATTCAACCTTAAAGGGGCGCACTATTCGGCCTCGCTCAGTTTAACCGTTATGCGCTCGCTTTTTTTTCCGCGCTGAACGGTCAGCGTTACCGTATCGCCGGGTTTTTTGCTTTCCAAAAGCGAATAATAATCGGCATAACCGCGCACCGCAGTACCGTCTATGGCGGTGATAACATCTCCTCCCAGATAAATGATAACGCGGTTTCTGCTTGAACCGTAGCGCACCGCTTCCGTGCCTGCACGAAGGCCTGCGCGTTCGGCCGTACCGCCGCGCGTCAATTCGGATATTAAAAGGCCCGAAGAAACCGAAAGGTTTGCGTAAGAAGCGATAGAGGGGGTAAGCTGTACGAGGCGGACACCCGGATCGAGAACGCCGCGGCGCACCTTCCCGTATTGAATCAAATCCGATACAACGCGCTTTGCCGTATTGACGGGAACCGCAAAACCTACGCCGGCGGAACTGCCCGATGTGGAATAAATCATCGTGTTTATGCCGATCATCTTTCCCTGCGTGTCCAAAAGCGGCCCGCCGGAATTACCCGGATTTATTGCCGTATCCGTTTGAATCATATCGCGTATAATGTTTCCCGATGAGGACTGGATGGGGCGTCCCAAGCCGGAAACGATACCGCTGGTCATTGTCCGCTCCAAACCGAAGGGGTTTCCGATGGCGATAACCTTTTGGCCTACTTTAAGCGAATCCGAATTACCGAAATCGATTGTCTTTAATTCGGTTCCGCGCGGCGGATCGAATTTTAAAACGGCAATATCGCTTGCACTGTCTTGGCCTACCACCCGTCCTTCGTATTGGGTGCCGTCGGAAAGCGATATGTAAATTTTATATGCGTTTTCTATAACGTGTACGTTTGTAACGACATAGCCGCGCTTGTCGATGATGGAGCCCGAACCGGAGCCGCCGTCTTGAGGAACGGGTTCCAAAAACCAGTTGACCGCGACAACCTGTGTGTTTATGTTTACAACCGCTTCGTTGCAATTTTCGTAGACAAAAATATTTTGCACTTCATCGCGGGTATATTGATTTTGCCGGTCGGCGGCACCGAGCGCGATGTTTTGTTCGGAGCTTTGAAGTACAAAGGAATTTTCGTCCTGTGAATATGAGGGGACTTGAACCCCCGTTTCCGTTTTTTCAGCGGCTTGAGGAGGGAGTTCTGCGGTATCGGCCGGTTTTGCCGTAAATTTATATACCGTTGAAAATATGAGGGCCGACAGTACCAAAGAAAAAACCGCCGTCAGTAAAGAAGCAAAAAAAATCTGCCGTTTTGTATACAATTTCATGGTTTAAATATAGTAAAAAAACGCAGGAATTTCCAGCACTTAAAAACTAAAAAATTAAAACCAAAAAAAGATTTTTAGGGCGGCATCCGCTGCTGCATTGTTCATTCGGAAAGTTCGGGAATCTTTTCTTTTAAGCTGTGCAAAAAATCTTTACCGCTTATGCCTTCGCTTAAGCATACGAAGATACAGTTGTCGCCTGCAATAGTGCCGAGCACGCCGTCTATATTAAAGCAATCCAAAGCTTCGGCAACCGTATTTGAATGTCCCGAATGGGTTTTTATAACTGCCATGTTTCCCGAACACTGAATCGATGTATAGCCGCGCAAAAAATCCCGCGCGTACAAGTGTTCGGGGCTTTGCGTTTCCGCTTCGCTCAGGGTGTACATATAGCCGCCGATTCCGTCGGCCACCTTGCCGACCTTTAAAAGCTTAAGGTCTCTGGAAAGGGTTGCCTGCGTAACCGTATAACCTTCTTTTTGCAAATGCACGAGCAATTCTTCCTGCGATTCGATACGGCGGTTTTTTATAAGAGTGCGTATATCTTCCAAGCGGGTTAAACGGTTTTTCACATTTTTTCTCCGAATTCGTATTGTCGGCAAGACGCACCTTTATATTGTATAAATATGCGGTTTTTGTCAAGGACGATTTTTTTCGGAAAAAAAGCTTTTATCCGGCAAGCGCCCCTTATATTGTGTAAAAAGTAAAGGAAGACTTGTATTCGGAAAAACGGCCGCCGCTTCCGTGAGCATATTTTGCTGAACTACAGGGGACAGCGGAAGATGACAAAGTATAAGTTGTTTTGCATTTGCTTTTAGGGCCGTTTGAGCCGCTTGTCGGGCGCTGCTGTGACCGGCAGCCGCTAAGCCGGTTTCATCCGATGCAAGACCTCCTGCTTCATGAATTAATAAATCGGCATTATACATTTGTGCCGGAATTGTGTCTAAAAAACCTGTGTCGGCCGTATAAGCGAGCCGAAAATCGGTATCGGTGCAGACAAGGCCGCAGGTAGGCACATTGTGATTTACACAAAAAAGGTGTACGAACATTTCGGATAATTGTATGGATTTATTGTCGCATATATCCCACCGGATGGGAAACATTCCTTTTTTTTGCAATAATCCGAATACATTGCATAGGGCTTGTGCGCATTCCAGTGTTTTTGTATTGCCTATAATGCGCAAGGGCTGTGAACGTTTTAAAAGCCAAAGATTATGAAGCAAAGACGGCAGTGCATACAGATGGTCTACATGGGAATGTGTTAATACTACTGCGCTGAGATTTATAGGATCATAGCCTGCTTTTCGGATTGATTGTGACGGTGCTCCGCTTACATCGACCAATATGAGATTATTATCCGCGTCTATAAGTAAAGAAGTGTTTCCTGAAATATCGCTTTGCAAGCTTCCGTTACTGCCGAGAAAAAAGACGGTCATATTAAATTTCGCTTTTTCGTTTGCGGATAATTATCGGAAAAACAACTGAAAAAACGGCAATTCCGATAAAGAGCAAACAAATCGGTTTGGTAAAAAATGTAAAATAATTTCCGCCGGCAAGTTTTACCGCACGGCGAAAATTTTCTTCAAACATACTGCCTAAAATCAACCCTAATACAATCGGTGCTATGGGAAAATCATTCCGTTTTAAAACATAGCCTATTAGACCCATCACAAGGGCTATCCCCATATTGTAAATACCGGCAGCTGTGGCTTGTCCGGCGATTGCATATGCCCCGATGAATGATAAAACCAATACTAAGGGCAGCAATAATTGTGAGGGAACTCCCAACACTTTCGGATACAGCCGGATTCCGATAAGTTGAAAAGCGGCCATAAAAATATTCGAAATAAAGAGCGTGGCAAAAATGGCATAAACCAGAGTCATGTTTTGTTGAAACAGTTGAAATCCGGGCGTTATACCTTTTATCATTAAAGCACCTATAAGAACCGCCGTTGCGGCGTCGCCCGGAATTCCCAATGCAAGGGCGGGAATAAGCGCCCCTCCGGTAACGGCATTATTTGCAACTTCAGGGGCAAATACACCTTCCAAACTGCCTGTTCCCAAAGGTTCAAGTTTGCCCTTGGATGCATCGCAGATGTCTTTTGCCGTATTTCTGGCTAAAAAAACGGCAACGGAAGCACCCGTGCCGGGTATCGCTCCGACAATGGTTCCGATACCGGTGGAAGAGAGGATTATTTTCCACATTTGAGCTAATTTTTTTAAGGGCGGAAAGACATTTTTTATTGAAACTTTTTGTACCCGTGTTTTTGTTTGATTGAGCTTATGCATTTCAAAAAATACTTGAGAAATTCCATAGAGGCCTATTAAAGTGGAAGTTAAATCCAAACCCTTTGCTAAGGGAGTGGTTGCCAAATGTGTAGAAAAAGGGATACGTAAGTGTCCGCTAAAGGGGTCCGTACCTAAAAAAGCCAGCGTCATGCCGAAAGCCCCCATTAATAACCCCTTTACAACATTATTTGCGGAAACCGAGGCGATAATCACTAAACCTACGAGAGCAAGGGTTGTTTTTTCTGCAGGACCGAAAGCAAGGGTTAATTTTGCGATTATCGGAGCAAATAACACAAGACAGAGCAAACTTCCCATTCCTCCGATAAAGGATGCTACAACCGCGCCGCCCAGGGCTTGATCCGCTTTTCCTTTTTTTGTCATAAGGATTCCGTCTTCAACGGTAGCGATTGCATTCGGGTTTCCCGGAATACCGAGTAATATGGCCGGAATTGAAGCACCGCTGACTGCGCCGCAATATACTGCGAGTAAAAGACCTATTCCTGTTGTGTTAGGTAAATGAAAACTGATCGGCATAATTAATGCAATCCCCATAGTTGCGGTTAAGCCGGGTAATGCTCCGAGTATAATACCTAAAATCGAACCGAAAGCCATCCAAAGCATGGTGGATAAATTTGTAACTTGAAGCAATCCTTGTATCAATGTATCCATAACAGTATTATCCTCCGTGTTACCAAAAAATCAAACCCTTGACTAATTCGACAAGGAAAAGTTGTTTAAATACAATGTAAATGATTTGAGTTGTTGACGCTGCAATGGCAACGGCAAGCCATGTATTATATGCGGTGCGGTTATTTGTATGGGCGGGCCACCGCTTTTTACATATTAAAACAAAGGCGATAATCCACATAGTTATAACCAGTAAACCGAGTCCCGCCGTAAAGGTGGCGGAACCGAGCCATAGCGGAATAAGGCCATTCCGGCTTGCGGACAGTAAGCTGCGGGTAATCATTCTGCCGATCGTATATAAAACCAATACATTACCGACCGAAAGTATACTGCCGAATACGGCGGCTTTCCAGTCTTTGATATCGACTTTTCCTTGTTGATTTGCAAAGGATAAACAAAACAGCAAGAGTACGGTACAGGGAATAAAACCCAAAATGCGCGTAAAGAGAATATATCCTATCGCAAATATAAGTGTAAGGACAAACAGCTGTTTTTCCGGTTTAGACATTTTATCCGTATCTTTTTTATCGGTTTTATCCGTTATAGCCAGATATATTGAAGTAAAAAACATAAAGATTGAAAAAAATAACGGCAAAACCGTTCCGCCGGGATCGCCGCCGACTTCGTCTCCGATCATCTTTGAATTACCGGAACTGATTACATATATAAAATACAATCCCGATAACAAAACAAAGGCTATCGGAACCGGCTTTTTATTTTTAAACATACTGTTTGTCCTTAATAATAATTTATTTCATTTTGTATAAACCGGCTTCTTTTAATATCGGTTCATAATCGGCAATAATACCCGCATCATATGCGGCAAAATCGTCAAGCTTATGGAAGGCTTGAATAAAACCGTTTGCCTTCATAAATTTTTGGAAACCGTCGGAGTAAAATGCTTTTTCAACGGCTTCGGCAAGCCATTTTTTTACATTGTCGGGCGTTCCTTTTTTTACCATCAATGAGCGGAACGAACCGCCGGGAATGGAAACTCCCGGATAACCGGCTTCCGAAATGGTCGGTACTTGGGCTAATTCGGGAATGGTACTGTGTTTTTCACCCAAAATCGCTAAAGGACGCAGGGAATCTTTGTTAGCCTTTACTTCCGATTGGCTGAAAATACCTACATCGCAGTGGCCGCCCAAAACCGAAGCGATAAGATCAGCGCCTCCGTTAAAGGGGGTTACATTAAATATTTTGTTTAATGCAAGGTTTATGCCGACGCTGGCTACTCCGGTCGCTCCGCCCATTCCGGCATTTCCGAAAGAAATTTTACCCGGATTTGCCTTTGCCGCAGCTTCAAGCTCTTTTAAAGTTTTCCACGGTTTATCGGTTCTGACTGCAATAATAAAAGGATCCCAGTTGAGGGCCGCAATGTGGTCTAAAGCTTTATAGCCTTCGGTTAATCCCTGCATTGTTGCAGCCGTCGTATGGGTTCCCGCGCCCAATAACGTGTAGCCGTCGGCAGTTCCGTTAATAACTTCATTTGTTCCGGTTGCACTGCCTGCACCGGGAATGTTTGTAACAATAAAATTTTGACCCGTTGTTTTTTTCAATTCTTCAATTAAGGCACGGAAAATTCTATCGGTACTTCCTCCGGCGGAATGCGGAACGACAATGGTGATTGTTTTTTCCGGATCGGGGAAGGATGTTTCACTTGAACCTCCTGCAAAGACGGGACTGATAATGATAAATACCGCACAGAGTATTATCAATCCGATTTTTTTCATAATAAACCTCCAAAAAATAATATGTTTTTAGATAAATTCATACGCATTTATCTGTAAAAACCTTTATACACGAAACCTTATATAAGTTCTGTCGTCAAAACTTACGTTTCCGTTTTCGATTCCTTTTGTAGAAATATATTCCCGGCAACAGCACGGGTCTTCCCGTAAAATTCTTGCCAATTCCGCTTCGGATTCTTGTAAAGAAGGCAAAAGTACCGGATATCCGTCGGTAGCGAGAATAACTTCAGACGGCTGTTTGTGTAAAACAATGCGTTTGATAAGCTTTTGAGGAATCTCTTCCCCGTTAATAACGGAATATCCGTAGGGATTATGTTCTTTATTGGCGAAGGCTGTCGTTTTAAGAATCCACGGTAAAATCGCTTCTCTTCCTGCATCCTCTGCTTTACTGCAATCGGATTCGTTTGTTTCCGATAAATATCGGAGCATACAGCGCAGTTCGCCGAACAATGTATCGCTTTTTCTTGAATTTGTATATTTTTTTCCGTTTACCATTACCTGACAATCGCCGATCAGCCATATTTCCCGCTTACTCACGGAATAGATAGCAGCGACTGCCTGCAAGCCGTATTTTTGTTTTTCGTAAGGAAAATCGACATTTTTATAAAAGTCTTTGAATATCGAATTGCATTTTTTTATAATTTTTGAGCATTCGGCGTCGGCAGGGCTTTGTTCGATAGCTTTTTGTACCAATTCCGCCGCCAAACGTCCGGTTTTTTTTCCTTCATATATAAAGTCAGACTTTGATGTAACCCCGTCTATAACCGCTATAAAGCGGTCGGTAACAACTAATACATCTTCACAGTATCCGTCTGTGGTTTTGCCTTTTATCAACGATTCTAAAATATTCATAAAAACCGCAGCCCTTTTTTTGATGATAGTCACCCATTATACTGTTTTTTAAGTATAATAAAAAGAGGTTTTTGTTTAAAAATATCGCAATTTATCACATTTGAACTGTAGAAAATTCTAATATGCCGGCCACTAGACTAAAACCGTGTCGGGAGAAAATATATTGCAAAAAATTTGACATAACGGTGCTTTTGTGATACAATAGTCGTATATACAAATATTGTTTGTATATACGACTATTATGTAAAATATACGGTTTTGCAGAATCGTTGGATGGGAAGCACATGGAAAAAACGGTACCGATGCATAACCCGACATTACGCGTTGTTGCAGTTTTAAATTTGATTTCCGCCTGTAAAAGCGGCTGCACTTTGGCCGAATGTTCCCGTGCCCTACGGATTCCCTCCGGCACCTTATATCCTATTTTACAAACCTTGTATAAAAAAGCATATTTAAATTATGATGAATATTCGTACCGCTATACCGCAGGTTCGCGTTTGTTTCTTGCCGGCATCAATTATGTTTCAGATTCTTCGCCCTATGAAAGCGTTCAAAAGATTTTGGAAAAAATTGTATACGAATGCGGAGAAACGGCCCATTGGGGCCTTTTGGAGGGGGTAAATGTATTGTATTTTGCCAAAGCCGATTCTCCCGAAACCGTGCGGATGTATTCGGCGGTAGGAAAAACCTTGCCCGCCTATGCAACCGCCTTGGGCAAAGCGCTTTTATCCCGCTGTTCTTTAAAAGAACTCAAGGCATTGTATCCGAAAGGTTTGCAAGCGCTGACCGATTCGACACTGAGCAATATTGAAACATTGTATGAACAGCTGCAAAGCGTAAAAAAAGACGGCTTTGCTTATGAGTGGGAAGAATCAAACAAACACATATGCTGTATAGGTATTCCCGTTTTGGCTGACGATACCGTTGTTTCCGCTCTTTCCGTCGCCGTTCCGGTGTTTCGGTATAATGATGAAAAAGAAAACCGTATTAAAGGTTGTTTGGTACGTGCCGCCGAAGAAGCGGCGAAAATAATACCGTATCTTAATTTATAAGGAGATGATTATGAATAAAACAGTGGTAAGCTTCGGTGAAATTATGATGCGTTTGAATCCGAAGGGGTTTGAGCGTTTTGTGCAGGCGGATGAAATGGAAATAAGTTACGGCGGCGGAGAAGCGAATGTCGCCGTGTCTTTGGCAAATTACGGATGTAATGCGCGATACGTTACCAAGCTGCCCGCAAACGATTTGGGACAAAGCGCCCTTAACTCTCTCAGACATTTCGGCGTGGACACTTCATTCATTGTGCGCGGCGGACAAAGACTCGGCTTGTATTTTGTCGAAAAGGGTGCAAGCCAAAGGGCTTCAAAGGTTATATATGACAGAAAGGATTCGGCTATAGCCCTTGCTTCGGCTTCGGATTTCGATTGGGACCGTATTTTTGAAGGCGCTTCCTGGTTCCATTTTACAGGGATTACGCCCGCTTTGGGCGGCGACATGCCTGATGTTTGTCTTGCGGCATGTAAAAAAGCCAAAGAAAAGGGCTTGAGCGTAAGCTGCGACCTTAATTACCGTAAAAAATTGTGGACACGCGACGAGGCACAAAAAGTTATGTCTTCTTTAATGCCTTATATCGATTTATGTATTGCAAATGAAGAAGACGCCTCCGATGTATTCGGCATTAAAGCCGAAAACACCGATATAGACGGCGGAAAACTCGATAAAAAAGCCTATGTGAGCGTTGCAAAGCAAATATGTGAGCGCTTCGGCTGTAAAAAAACGGCCATTACTTTACGCGGCAGCCTTTCTGCAAGCGTGAACGAGTGGGGCGGTATGCTTTATGACGGAGGCGAAGCTTTTTTCTCTAAAAACTACATGATTCAAATTGTAGACCGCGTAGGAGGCGGAGATTCGTTCGGCTCAGCTCTTATTTATGCGCTGCTTGAAAACTATGCGGGGCAGGAAGCGATTGAATTTGCCGTGGCCGCTTCGGCGCTCAAGCATACGATAGAGCATGACTTTAACCTTGTATCCGTTGATGAAGTAAAAGCTCTTGCCGGCGGAAACGCATCGGGCAGGGTACAGCGGTAATTGTTTCATTAACGGAGCCCGGCTTGTTTTGCAAATCGGCCGGGTTTTACCCCAGCTTTACATAGGTTTTGCCCGTCCCGCCGTCTTGGGGAGGGGCAAAACCGTAACTTTGGATATTCGGGTATGCGGCCAAGACCTTGTGTACCCCTTCCTGTAAAATGCCGTCGCCCTTGCCGTGAATTACGGAAAACTCGTGCAAGCCGCGTATCGTGCACATATCTATGTGCTTTTCAAGGGCTTTGATTGCATCTTCGAGCCGCATACCTAAAAGCCGCAGTTCAAAACTTGCGCCTGCGGCTGAAGCACCGCAAACCGGCAGTGTGCCGGATGCGGCCTCTTTTTCGAGAGGGGCCAGTTCAACCGAAAAAGCGGGCGCTTCAAAAGAAGCGGACGCTTGCGAAGTTAAGCGGGATGAGCGGTTTTGCGGGGAGTGTACGGGGCGCAAGTCCTCTTCTTTACAGCTTATTTTCATGGAACCTGCCTGCACAAGCCATTCGCCCTTTTTTCCTCTGCCGATTATGACGCCGCGCACCTTTGAATGCGGCATGTACACTTCCGTACCGACTTTAAAAACGCTTCCCGTCTTTTTATAAGACGAGCGTGTTTTTGCCGCAGTCTTGGCGGCTTGCATATCGGTATGCGTATAATCGGGGAGAACATCCGGATTGTCAATGCTTTGTTCCGCCTCATTGCGGCTTTTTTCCAAATCGGCGCTTTCGGTTTTTATCCCCCGTTCCAGTTCGGCGATAAAGCCCTTAACTTTCAGCGTTTTTTCGCGCGTAATTTCACCCTCGCGCAGTTCGCGCACAAGGTTTTCGAGTAGACGGCGGCTTTCCGATAAAAAGTCTTTATTTTGTTTTAATGCACCTTCGCGCAATTCTATTTCTTTTTGCTTTAACTCGGAAGCGCGCTCCCGCATTTTTTCGCTTTTTTCCCGTAATGCGCTTTCTTTTAAGCGGCAGTCCGCCTCGGCTTTTTCAAGGGCGGCGTATTTTTCGGTAAGACCGCGTATAAGAGCCGATATATCCGTTTGACGGTGTTCAACATAGAGCCGTGCTCCTTCAATCACCTTTTCGCTTAACCCGCTTTTTTTCGCTATGCTCAGGGCGCGGCTTTCGCCGGGAACCCCCATAAGCACACGGTAGGCGGGCTGTAAGGTTTCTTCGTTGAATTCAACCGAAGCGTTTATACATTTTGTATGCGTGTAGCCGTAATTTTTTAGAGAGCCGTGATGGGTGGTTACCAACACAAAGGCGTTTTTTGCAATAAGCTCGTCCAATACCGCCATTGCGATTGCCGCCCCTTCTTGCGGGTCGGTGCCGCTTCCCAATTCGTCCAATACAATCAAGCTGTCTTTGTCGGCCTTATCGAGCATTTCACCGACGTTTTTCATATGAGCGCTGAAGGTCGATAGGGATTGGTCGATGTTTTGTTCGTCGCCTATATCGGCAAAAAAAGATTTAAAAAAGGGCAGGCGGGTTCCGGTTTCGGCGGGAAGGGGAATGCCGCTTTGATTTAAAAGGGCAAACAGGGCGAGCGTTTTTACGGCTACCGTTTTCCCGCCCGTATTCGGCCCGGTTATAATAAGGACACGGTGATTTTCGCGGAATTCGATGTCTATAGGAACGGCCTTATCGTATAAAAGCGGGTGGCGCGCTTGGATAATGCGTAAAGGATGCGTTTCGTCCGCATCTTCGGCAAAGACGCAACGGTTTTCCGTACCCCACAGTGCGGCGGCGCGGCTTGTGTCAAGTTCGACCATAAGCTCAAGCGCTTTTTCAAAGTTTTCGCTAAAGGGCAAAAGCTTTGCGGTCAAAGCCGACAAAATACGCCGAATTTCCTGCTCCAAGCGGAATTCTTCCTGAATCAATTCGTTGTTTTTTTGAACGACGTCGTTCGGTTCTATATAGAGGGTGTGTCCGGTTTGCGATACTTCGTGGACGATGCCGCGGATTTTTCCCCGATAGTCCGCTTTAAGCGCCAATACCTGCCTTCCTGCGCGCAGTACGGGAAGATTCGACTGTAAGGCATTTTGAAGTTTTGGGTCGCTTGTATAGCTTTTGATAAGATTTTCTATACTGCGCCGTATCGATTGAATTGCAGAGCGTATTTCCTGTAGTTCTTTAAGATTTTTTAAGTTTCCCGATGAATCGATAATACCGAATATTTCGGACGCAGCTTCGTTCAAATCGGGTAACAAAGAAGCGGTTTCGCTTAATGCTTCAATGCCCGAAGGCAGTTCCGTTTCGGTTTGGGCGGTAAAAAAGTTTTTTGCCTGTATAACTGAGCGGCAAAATAAACCGAGCGCATATATGCTTTCAATCGGCAATACCGCGTTAAGGGTTTTAAGCGTGCCGAATACTTCCCGTACCGGCGGGCGCGGCGTAAGTACAGTGTCCGTACCCGCATTGATTAATTTTGTCCACGCCGCAGCCCGCGCTTTTACCCTGTCCGCTTCACGTTTATCGGTTAAGGGAAGGCGTTCGGCAAAACTTTTTTTACCTTCTTCGCTTATGCAAAAAGAAGAAATAGTTTCTCGTATACGCGTATAATCAAGCTGTATCAGTGTTTTAACGTTCATAGTTTTTTCTTCAATTTTCCGGTTGTCGTTTCTACGGTCTCCGTTTAGAGGGAAGGTTTCCCCCCGAGCGGGGGAAAAGCCTCCCTTCCCTTTGAGGAAAGGGCTTCCTTCACTTGAAGGAAGGTCGTTCCTCCGTACGGGGGAACTGTAGTCCTTTGCACACGGCAATATCAAGTTGCCGCGGTGTCCGAATATCAGTCCGCCCAGCTTCCCGTTGCCAATTCTTCCTGAATGCGAAGCCAGCTTTCGTAGCGTTCTTCGCTTACAATGCCCGCATGAACCGCTTCAAGGATTTTACAGCCCGCTTCACTTTTATGCGTGCAGGACATACCGAAGGTACAGCTTCCCACAAGGGACTTCATTTCCCGAAAGTAGAGGGCAAGATTTTCGGGTTCTATACCGTGCAGCACAAAGCGGCGTACTCCCGGCGTATCTATAAGCGAGGTATACACATTTTGCCTGCCGCCGGTTAACGAGCTTTTTATGCACAGCTTTAAAAGCACCCCCTTAACGGTGGTATGCGTACCGCGTCCGTATTTTTCGGACAGTTCCCCCGTTTTAAGTGCATACGAAGAATCGAAGGCGTTTATTAAACTCGATTTTCCCACGCCTGACTGCCCGATTAAAACGCAGCGTTTTTCTTCTATCAGTTCCGCCAGCTCCGTCAAGCCCTCGCCCGAATGCGCCGACACTTTGAGAATGCGGTAACCGAGTTCTTCCCAGTCCGAAAGCCGCGCTTCCACATCGGCGTCGGCGGCAGACGGTAAATCCCGTTTATTGCAGACAATGACGGCTTCTATGCCCGCTTCTTCGGCTTGGGCAAGGGCGCGGTCTATAAAACGGGGGCGGAAGGGCGGCTCGTCGGGCGTGGTAACGCAGAGCAAAAGGTCGACGTTTGCCGCCAAAAGCTGGGGAGAACGCCCCTTTACGTTCCACCTCGTAAAACGGTTTTTGCGCGGCAGCAGGGCGCTTATACGGCCGCTTGTTTCGCTTAATTCGTCGGCTTCTATTTCAACCATATCGCCGGGGCACAGGGGATTGTAAAAACCGCCTTCGGTTTTGAGCTTTTTGCCCTTGATTGAACAGCGGCGAAGAACATCGTCATCGCAGTTCACATCGAAGGAATTATTCGATCCGCTTATAATAATTCCGCGCATATATGCAGTGTGTACGATAATGAGCCGTCTTGTCAAGAATACAGGGGAAAATAAATACGGGCGAAAAACAGAAAAAGGGGAGCAGGGCGCTGATGCACAGGGTTTGTCAGTTTTTTTTGGGCGCGCTTTTTTGTATGCGGATTTTCGCTTATGCACTTGTTTATCGCTTCCCATACGGGGTTGTCTTTATGCGGAATGCAATCCTGTACCCAATACCACCAAAACCCGCCGCCGACGAAATTTTCCGTGTAATCGGGCATTGTGTAATAGCGTTTGACGGTTTGTATTTTTGTTTTTTCGGTTGCATCGGCTGCGGTATTTCCGCATTCTCCGATTCCCAATTTGGAGTTCGGAAAGAGGAGTTGCAGTTGTGTAAAAATCCGTTGCCAGTCGGGTAAAAAACCGCCGTTATCGTCTTCGTAATAGCTTACAAACAGGTAATCGACGCCTTCTTTTAATCTTCGGGGAATATATGCGCTAAGCCAATCGGTCATTTCGATTTTTTGTACTGCAGGCGGCGTATAATACGAGGTTAAAACAGTTTTACCTCCATGTGCGCTGATAACATCATATGCGGCTGTGATTTTATCGGCTATAAACTGCGGATTTTTCCCAAGCCAGTTTTCACCGTTAACTTCATTGCCTATTTCCCACATATCGGTATAGGGGGCAAGATATGCGTAGGCCTTTTCAAAGCGCTTGCGGTATGCATGCACGCTTTTGTATGATTTCATTTCATAAGAATCGACCGGGCATGCCATAATATATGCATATTCGTGTATACGTTTAAATAGAAAGCGGTATTCTTCCATATCCGTATTTTTCGACATAACGATGCGGACGGTCGGTTTTACCGGCATGTCTTTTATGCCGTCGATAATATGCGAAAGTTTTACATGTTCATACCAGCTGTCGTCGACGGTAATTCCGTATATATAATCCTGTGCATATATATACGCTGCAAAACAAAACAAAAAAATGCATACAAGTTTTTTCGTCTTTTTTTGTATTTTCAGTGCTGCTTTCATGTTTTTCCTTTCTATTGACAGAATCCGTTTTTTTCGGTATAGTCAGTTCACCGTATATTCCCCGATTGTGTAATGGTAGCACGGCAGATTCTGGTTCTGCTTGTGGGGGTTCGAGTCCTCCTTGGGGAATAAAAAGGGGTGTCTAAAAGCTTCGGTTTTCGGACAACCCTTTTTTTTAGCACGGCGCGATTGGTCCCTTCGTCTATCGGTTAGGACAAAAGATTCTCAATCTTTAAAGACGGGTTCGATTCCCGTAGGGACTGTCTTTATAAGCGCCGCCCCCTCTTAATGTTTTCCCTCTTTTTACAGTTTTTTTCTCCGCAATCTCAGCGCATTCGTTACGACAAAAACCGAACTGAGCGACATGGCAAAACTTCCGACCATGGGTGATAACAAAAGGCCGTAGGCGGGGTACAAAAGGCCTGCCGCAAGGGGAAGGCCTATACTGTTGTAAAAAAACGCCCAAAAGAGGTTTTGCTTTATGTTTCGTATGGTCATACGGCTGAGCTTAACCGCCTTTGCCGCGTCGCGTAAATCGCCTTTTACGAGTACTATGTCGCCCGACTCAACCGCAATGTCGCTTCCGTTTCCGATTGCGGCTCCCACGTCTGCTTGGACAAGGGCAGGCGCATCGTTTATGCCGTCGCCGGCCATCATAACCACGGATCCTTTTTCCTGTAAGCCGCGTATTACTTCGGCCTTATCCTGCGGCAAAACTTCGGCAATTACTTCGTCGGCGTGAATGAGTTTTCCCATATAGTCGGCGGCCGCCTTATTGTCGCCCGTTAAAAGAATGACGCGCAAATTTTGCTCTTTCATAAGAGCGACGGCCTCAATGCTGTGCGGCTTTATAGTATCGGTAATTGTAATCAGGGCATACGGCTCTTTGTTTGCGGCAAGGTAAACGAGGGCGGCTCCCGATTTAGAAGCTTCATCGGCTTGTTTTTCAAAAAGGGCACAGTTTATGCCGTTTTCTTCCATAAATAAGCGGCTGCCTGCCAAAACATGCAGGTCTTTGTTTTGCGGCGGACAAATCGAAGCGTTTATTTTTACTTGAGCCGCAATACCTTTGCCGCTGATATTTTCAAAAGACAAAACTTCAAAGGGCGCATCATTATCACTTGCATTATTGTCGGCGTTTGCGGCACAATCAGCGGCGGTTGCGCCGGATATGCCGTTTTCGGCGGCCGCCGCCTCCGTTACGGCTTTTGCAAGCGGATGCGCCGAAGCGTTTTCCACTGCGGCGGCGAGGGCAAGAACAAGGGCGCGGTTTTTTCCTTCGGCGCAAAATACGTCACGCACGCTCGGTTTGCCCTCGGTAACGGTTCCCGTTTTGTCGAGCACAACCGTATCCACATGCTTTGCCGTTTCAAGGGCTTCACCCGAACGTATCAGAATGCCGTTTGCGGCTCCAAGCCCCGTTCCCGTCATAACCGCAGCCGGTGTTGCAAGACCGAGGGCACAGGGACAAGCGATAACGAGGACTGAAGTGCATACGCGCAAAATAAACGAAGCGTCGGCTCCGGCTATGGCCCAGCCGATTGCGGCGGCAATACTGATGCCGATAACAACCGGCACAAAGATACCGGAAACCTTGTCGGCGGTTTTTGAAATCGGCGCTTTTTTGCCTTGGGCTTCTTCGACAAACATAATGATTTTTGAAAGTACCGTATCTTCGCCGGTTTTTGTAACTTCCATATATAAAAGACCGTTGCCGTTCATTGTACCGCCGGTAAGCGAAGATCCTTCGGTTTTTTCGACGGGCAAGCTTTCGCCTGTAAGCATGGATTCGTCGACGCCGCTGTTTCCCTTAAGAACTTTTCCGTCAAGAGGAATGCGCTGGCCGGCCCGCACAAGCAATATGTCGCCGATTTTTATATCTTCAACGGCGGTTTCTTCGGTTTTTTCCGTACTTTGTGCGAAATTCAAAACGCGTACGGCCGTATCGGGGACAAGGGCGGTCAATGCTTTGATAGCGCTTTTTGTTTTTTCCTTGCTTCTTTGTTCCAAATATTTTCCCGTCATAACAAAGACGAGAACAACCGCCGACGCTTCAAAATATAAATCATGTGTAAAGTGCGGGTAAAGCGGAATTAAAAAAGTAAGGACGGTACTGTATATAAAGGCGGCCGTACTTCCGAGTGCGACAAGGGTGTCCATATTCGGATTTCCGTGAAACAGCGATTTAAAGCCGCGTATATAAAATCCTCGTCCGATAAACAAAATCGGTACGGCGAACAATAAATTGAGCAGGGCAAAATTTGACGGATAACGTTCGGGGTTAAAAAGATTCGGAAGCGGTAAATTGAGCATATGTCCCATAGCGGCGTACATAAGAAGTACGGCAAAAATCCAAGCGGCAATCAGGGCGCTTTTTTGCGAAGCCGAAGCATTTTCGGTTTTGTCCGCGGCGGCTTTCGGTTTCGATTGTACGGCTTTTTTTTGTTCGGTACAAGCTTGCGGTATACAGCCGAAACCGGCTTTTTGTACCTTCGATATAATCAATCCGTCGTCCACTTTTTCGCCGTCGAATACGATACGCATTTTGTTTGTGGCCAAATTTACATCGCTTTCGATTACGCCGTCGATTTTACGGGTTACCCGTTCGACAGCCGCGGAACACGCCGCACAGGACATGCCTTGAATGATGAATTCTTTTTGCACTTTTTTTGTATTCATACAAGCCTCCGCTTTTATTATATAGTTATATTGTGTAAAATTTGTTTTGCATACTTAACTTTAAATATAGTTATTAAGAGCTTTCCCGTCAACCGCAGATTTTTTGTCTGCATTATAAAAAATCAGTGTTCATCCATATGATTTTTGAGATTATAGAGAAAAAGCACGAGTTTATCATATATAATATTGACTGAAACGGACACTATGGAATAAAATGTCTTATGGATACTAACCGCAATTCTTTTGACCGGCTTGTGGCAGGTTTGGATTCGGATGAAAGAGCGTCTTTGTTGCAAAAACTTGAATTGAACATACAAGACGATAAAGAAACATTGATACTCAAAGAAAATGAAGAGCCTCTTACCGATATCAGTTTGGAAAAAGAATTAAAGAGTGAGTCGCCCCTGATTCGATTTTGGATTTTTCTAAAGGGGTTATTTTCCAATACAGGCCTTGAAGGTGCCTATAACGATTACCGCATAGGACTTACGGTAAAGAAAATTATAAACGATCAGCCTAATTTAATAGATCCTCGTCATATGAACCTTGAAAACCTGTTTTATGAACGTCTTGTGAAATTGCAGGAAGCGGCCGAGTTCTTTAATGAGGGCATAAACATATATGAAAAAGATGAAGGCGGTTTTTATGTTTTTTTAACTATGCTTGTTATGCCCGATTTTGCCGAACGTATGGAGCAGGAGGTAAGCCCCTATGCGCTTTCCGTTTCTGCAGAAGTAACGCCGGAATTGCGTACTTCATTAATACGAAAAATGGAACAGATTTTAGCCGATATAGGATCCGCTGAAAAGTCAAAGTTGCATGATTGCTTTTCATGTCTTGAATGGCTTAAACGCTTTGTATATCTTCCTTTTTCTTCGTTTACATCACGATTTAAAATCGTTCCTGAAAAAGGGGCTTGCTGTTCGATTAAATCGGTTCAAACGGAGATAACACAATTTGCAAGAATTTTATGCAATGCAAAAAAAATGCTTCCCGAAGTTTTACAAGCTCTTTATTTGTTTTCGGCTGAAGAAAAAATGGCTCAAGGACAAAATATCAGCATTGAAGACGGTTTGCCGAATTTTTTGCAAAAAAGTATGCAGCATATTACGTTTATAAAATATTTTATTACTTCAATTCCGATGTGTGCACTCGGAGCGATTTCTCTTAACTCCGCATTGTGGGTTCCGGAATACAAGGAAACATCGGAAACATGGCTTATGCGCTGTAAAAATCAGTGGAGAAAAATATTCGACGAACAATGGATGCATTGGGTACACGAACGTAAAATAATGAAAACAAAAGAAAATGTAGCGCTCTTATTTAATATAACCGATTATCCGTTTATACCGAATCGTCCGTGGCAAACGGGTAGGGTTGCTTTAAAATTAAAAAAAGATTACTCTTTGGGCCTTTTATATACGTTTTTTTCAAGAATCTATCCGGATTTCAAACCTTTTTTAGAAAATGTTCTTGTAAACGGTAAATTTATTTTACCGGAAAACAAACGCGAATTTACCGATACGTATAATGAAATGAATCATCTTGCGGAACAGCTTATTGCTTTTAATGAAAAACTGACGGATGCCGGCATCTACGGTCAAGCTTTTGCCGCGATTACCGACGCACAAACTCTGCAAACGCAGGAAAAAATAAAAAATTTTATGCGCTCCGTTGAATCCGAAATCAATCTTTTTATGACGGTGTTCAGCGGCTGCTGCCGTTCATTTAAACAGCTTTTTGACGGTATGTTTGTAGATGTAAGAAATATAAAATATGACGGCTTATCAAACTTAGCTTCTTTGACGGACGATAAAAATGTCCCCATTCGTTCAAAGTTGGTTGAAATTTCAGATAAAATAGATGCCGCTTTTCAACTTTTAAAAGAAGTAGAAAGCATGGAAACCGAAGCTCCATGAAAGACAGGGTTTTTGCGGCTTTAACGCCGTTAAGTGCCGGTTCTATGCGCTTTCGGTTTGACGAATATAATAAAAACCGCAGTTCTTTTTTTTCTTTCCCTTGTTTTGGGCATAAAAAACATACAGCGGTGGAGCTTATTCATTCGCACGAAGTTTTTTGTGCCGGAGCGGATGATGTAGTGTACGGCCGTTTCGGTGAAAAACAGGGCGACGGTATTATCACTTGTTCCGCTTCGGTTTTACCGGTTATAACGGTTGCCGACTGTATGCCGATTTTTATTTATGAACCTAAAAGTTCCTGTATCGGCGTTTTGCATTCGGGCTGGAAGGGAACGGGCATTGTGCTGAAAGCCTTTGAAAAAGCTCAAAAAGAATACGGCGCCGATATCGGCAATTTCCGCGTTATTTTGGGACCGCATATACGCAGCTGCTGTTATACGGTAGATGAGCGGCGCGCCCGCTTTTTTGAAACGGAATTTTCGCCCGATTGCGTTGTTCCCCTGTCCGAACATAACTATGCCGAAAACGAACGGCCTTTTCCTTGCGCTGCAGCTTCAGACAGTACGTCGGGGACCCCTTTGTACCGCCTGTCTTTGGAAAAGGCGAATCTTGCCCTGCTTAAAAAAGCGGGTATAAAAGACGAGCATATTCTTTGTATCGGCGAATGTACCTGCTGTACAAAAAACGCTTGCGGAGTTTATAAGTACGGTTCGTTCAGGCGGGAAACCGCAGCCTTACCCGAATCGATGAGTTTGGAAAAAAAACAGCGGCACTTTACTCCCATGGCGGCTTTTATCGGTTTTAAGGATGATTGTTTTACTCCCGAAAATCTGTCCGAAAAAGGCGCCTGTATTTTTTATTTTGATTGTGGTAAAATCGGCGTATGAATATAAAAGCTTATTTAAAACCGGATATCAAACTGTATATTTTTTTATGCAGCGTATTTTTAATTTTTTCCGCCTGCAGCCGGCGTCATACTTCTTCTTTGACTTTGCACAGTGAAGCTTCTTCGGCTTTTTCGAAACCCGCTGCACTTACGGCTTTAACCGAAGCCGCCCGCAGCGCCGTAATTGAAAACCCCACCAAAGCGCCCTTTATGCTTTTTTCGTTTCCCGACAATCCGCTTTCCGAAAAAAACGGTCTGCAATCCCTTATCGAATCGGGAGACTGCGCCCTTGAGCTGGAAGTCGAAACTTCGCCGCCTCAAGGCAGCCGAAGCGGCGCTGCCGATGAGGCCGAACAAAACGGCGTAAAAGACGGGAAGTTTTTTTTCGGCTTTGTATATGAACAAAATTTGTCTTCGAATTCGAGCCGTTCTTTTGCCGCTTATGCACAAGGTTTTGAACAATTGAAAGGTGTAAGAGCCCTTGTGCCTTCCGGCACACGCTTTACACTGTCTTTGGGATTCGAAAGCGCCGAAAACGTACAAGTTTCCGACATACGCGGCTTTATGGTGTATTCGGAAATACCGCTGAAAGTAAAAGGCGCAAGGATAACGCGGGCGCGCTACGGCTGGAGCCGTGCAGACGGCCTTCCGTGGTTCGGCTTTTCCGCCGAAGGAGGCACAATAGATGCGTCGCTTTTAAAAAATATTGCCTTTGGTGAAAATGCACGGGAGGCTGCGGGTCAAAACATCCGGAAAACTGCGGTTCCCGGAGAATTTGTTTTTGCTTCCCTTCCCCCCCTTGACGTAAACGAAGGAAGGGAACTGCACCTTGTGTTCCGTACCGAATCTTCGGCTTCAGAAAACACCGATATGCAAAATGACAGCACGGTTGAGTTTTTATGCGGTTCCCAAAAGCTTAGCGTACGCCGTCATTTTTCCGTGGGGTCGGCAATTGTCGATATGCGCGCATTTAAAAGCGGCTTTGGTACGGTGGAACTTTTTACAAATACGGACACGATTGACGGCGTCGTACTCGAAAAAAAAGAATATTCGGCATTTTCCCCCATTACCGCCGATCCGGGCCTTATCATCGATTGGCCGCATAAAAATTGGCGCAATTCCCGATTCGAACTTTTTTCGTGGCAGCAGTTTCCTTCCGTGCTTATTTTCGATTTTGCCGATTATGCCGTGCAAAACGCTTTTTTAAAGCGACTTGCTTTTTACGTTGAAAAAAAAGGCTATACGGGAAAATTGTTAAGCGACGAAAAAATGAGCGGTATACATGCTTTTAACGCCCACGATTACCGCGCCGAAAGTTTGGCCGCTTTTTTCAACCAAGCCGAAAAAGAACGTTTTCCGCTTAATCAAAGCGAATTGCTTTTGCGCGATATTTTATTTGCAAACAAAGTGATTGTCCGCCGGCCGGAGGGGATTACGGCGGGGACGGGGGCTCTTATTTCCGTGAGCCGCGAATCTCCGCGCTATTTACGCTACCTTTTTCTTACTCACGAAGGTTTGCACGGCATCTATTTTACCGAAAAAAAGTTCAGAACCTTTGCCGACGGCGTTTTTTATGAGCTTGAAAAAGAAGAACCGCAGGCTGCAGCGTTTTTGCGCCGTTATTTTGAAGTAACGCCTTCTTTAAATTACAATACGGCCGACTCCTATTTGCTCAAAAACGAATTTATGGCCTATGTTTTGCAGCAAAGTCCTTCAAGTACGGGCGCTTATTTTACCGACGTACTTTCCAAGCGGCGTTTTATAAGTACGGCCGAACCGGAGTTGTGCGACTATATCCGTAAAACCGATGCAAGAGCCTTTGTGCAGGCTGCCGAAACAATGAGTGCTTTTTTGTATAAAAACTGGGGGCTTGCAGGCGGCAACCTTTTTTTTATGAGTATTAATTGAATTATGAAAAATCCAAGTTAAACTTTTTTTCAGCTCCGACGGTGGATAGAGGACCGTGTCCGGGCATAATGACGGTATTTTCCTGCTGTGACAGTATTTTTGAAGTAATATTGGCTATAAGCGTTTTTTTTGCATAAGTGCTGTTTGTGTTTCCCGCTTGTCCTGCAAGCAGAACATCTCCGGTAAATAAACATTGCCCGATTTTATATACCATAGAATCGGCGGTATGGCCGGGAAGCGACATATAGCTTATATTCAATCCGGCAGCATTTATAATTCCGTCTCCTTTTAAAACCGTAGTTTCCGCTTTTGCCACTTCATAATCCGCCGCATAGATTTTCGGCGAATATATTTTTTGTAGGGTCGTTAAACCCATTGTATGGCTTTTGTGGTTATGCGTTATAAAAGCGGCTGCCAATGTGTATTTATGTTGTTCTATTTGTTCTATCATTTTTATCGTAATTTTACCCGGATCTATAATAATAGCTTCTTTTACTGCAGGATTTAAAATTAAATATGCGTTTGAAAAGCCTTCAATATTTAAATGGAAGTATACTTTCATATAAACATCTCTCCCGGATTCTCCAAACTGAATAAAGCTTCACGGGTATTCGATAATTTAAAAGATATGTCCGTTTGTTTGCTTTCATAAAAGCAGGCTTTTTTTATGTTACAGTTTCGGAAAGAGGTTTGCGCGAGATTCGAACGTATAAACCGCGAATTATATAAATCGGAATCGTCAAAAGAAGATTGTACGGCTGTGATTCCGTTAAAATTATTATGCACAAGCTCGGAATTGGTAAATATGGCATGTGAAAAAGCGGCGCCTGCAAAAGAAGAAAACTGTATGTTCGAGTTTTTCATATTACAATCCGAAAATACGGAAAAATCGAACACGGACATATGTATTTTCCATTGCTCACAGTGCATATTCATAAAGGCACAGTTTTGAAAATTACATCCGTAAAATCGTTTTGCCCCGAAATTAGAGTCTTTAAAATGCAGCCCCGATACCGACAATCCTACAATTACATCGTGCCGTAAAATATAATCGTTCACAAAACGCTCTACCTCGTTTTGATTTTCACAATGTTCGTAGCAATAACATGAAAAAAGGTTTTTTTCATAATGGGTATCGAGATTGTCTTCCGCCGCACAAAAAAGAACCGGTTTATTGCACTGTTCGTATTTACATATATCGAAGCTGAACATAGCTTATCTTATGTTATTGCATTCATTATGTCAAATGAGTATGATAGAGATATGTGTTGGAAATGCGGAAAAACGCTTGATTTTCCTTCTCCCGTAAGCCGTTCGGCGGTTTGTCCCGAATGCGGCTCCGATGTTCGCTGCTGCCGCAACTGTGATTTTTATGAAAAAGGCGCTCACTACGATTGCCGCGAAACAATCGACGAACCAGTACGCGACAAAGAACGCTCCTGTTTTTGCGGATGGTTTTCACTTAATCCGAATGTTGCGCCGCACCCTGCGTGTGCCGGCAGCGCATATTCTGTGCAGGCAAAGGCCGAACATGCAAAAAACGCTTTTAACGCCTTATTCGGAGATTAAGTGTGGCTGAAATTTCTATAGAAAAAAAATCCGTTGAAAATGCGGACTTTGTTTTTTTGGATTCGGGTACGGGCGGACTTCCCTATATGCTGCATTTAAAAGAAAAGCGTCCCGATGCTTTTTGTGTATATGTAGCCGATACGCGCAATTTTCCCTACGGCCAAAAAAGTGCGGCCGAAATAACCGCATCCGCACAGGCAGCCGTAAAGTTAGTTTTGCGGTATTTTAATCCGGCAGCCCTTGTTATCGGCTGCAATACCATATCGGTTACGGCTCTTGAACAGCTTCGAGCCTCTTTTCCGTCCCTTCACTTTGTAGGAACCGTTCCCGCAATTAAACAGGCAGCCGCCGTAACAAAAAATAAGCGTATCGGTTTGTTGGCAACGCAGCGGACGGTTGACGAACCTTATACTGCCGACCTTGCGCGGCAGTTTGCCCCCGATTGTACGCTTATAAAGCGGGCGGATCCGGCATTAATTTATTTTATAGAGCATGATTTTTTTACCGCCTCCGAAACCGACAAAAAAGCGGCCGTAAAACCCGCCGTTGATTTTTTTTCCGCGCAGGGGGCGGATACAATCATACTAGGCTGTACCCATTTTTTACATCTGTCCGATGTGATTGAAAAAGCGGCGGGAAAAGACGTGCGCGTAGTCGATTCAAAAGAGGGAGTGGTCAATCAGGCTTTACGGCTTGTGCCCGAACCCTCTGCCGCCTGCGATTCACTTTGCAAAACGGAGCACCGGTATGAGGACTGCACCTTTTTTGTTACCGGTCCGGACGATATAGATGAAAGTCCCTATAAAATATTAGCCGAAAAACTCAATATACCCTACGGGGGAATTCTTAGGGAAACCGAAAAAGCCTTATGAATATTCTTGTTATAAACGGCAGTCCGAAGGGAAGCAAAAGCAATACCTATCGTCTGACAGATGCTTTTATCGAAGGTATATCGCAAGCGCTCAAAAACAAGGGAGAAGAACTTCCTGCGGTTGAAACCCTTGAAACCGCCCGGCTGGATATTAAACCCTGTTTGGGCTGTTTTGCGTGTTGGAATAAAACACCGGGGACATGCTGCATCCGTGACGATATGGGTGAAGTTATCCGAAAACTTTTATGGGCGGATATAACCGTTTGGAGTTTTCCGCTGTATTATTTCGGACTTCCGGGCACTCTTAAAACTCTGATTGACCGTCAGCTGCCGATGAGCCTGCCCTTTATGAGCTGCGGAACGCAAAGCGGCGGCCATCCTTCCCGCTATGATATACAGGGCAAAAAGCACGTCGTTATATCGACCTGCGGTTTTTATACCGCACGGGGTAATTACGACAGTGTACTCTCCATGTTTGACAGATTTTACGGCGGGCAAAACTACACGGCGATACTGTGCGGTCAGGGCGAACTCTTCCGTGTTAAAGAACTGGCTGAACATACCGATAGATACCTTTCGTGCGTTACGCAGGCCGGCCGCGACTACATTACAAGCGGAATCACTCCTGCAACACGGGATAAACTGAATGAAGATTTACTGCCGCGTGACGTATTTGAATCTATGGCGGACGCAAGCTGGGGAGTCAACGAGGCCGGAGAAAAAGAGGAAGAAAGCCGCTCTTTTACCCGGCAAATGGCGGCTTTATACAATAAGATCTCTTATCCCGGCCACGATATTATTTTGGACATGAATTATACCGACATCGCTAAAACGTACAGAATCGTTCTCGGAAAAGACGGCAGCACCCTTACCGACGATTTTTCCGCTCCTTTTACCGTCAGAATCGATACTCCGTATTCGGTTTGGTCGGCTATTGCACGGGGCGAGCTCGACGGAGCCGACGCATTGATGAAGCACTTGTATCGGGTTGAAGGCGATTTTGATTTTATGATTCACTGGGACGATTATTTCGGTGCGGTTAAAAAACGGAGGGATGTAAATTCCGAAGTAAATTCCGAAAAACGTTCCGAGTCCGAAAGCGTTTGCAGCCGCAAAACGAATATGAGTATGCTTCTTATTCCGTGGATTGTTTTTTGGGTTGCCGCTGCGGTAAACGGTGTATGGGGTGCATTTATAAGTATTACAGCCTGTTCGGCAGTGCCGCTTTTGTTTTTTAAAAACAAAACCGTAATTTATGAGCGCCTTTCATTTTCGGCTGTTGCGCTCTGCAGTATCGCTTTACTTGCGGGTATTCCGCCGCTTTTTGTTTTACCGCTTTCTTATTTACTGTTCGGCCTTATGTGGACACTGTCCTGTTTTACCTCCGTTCCCCTGACTGCACATTACTCGATGTATAACTTCGGCGGAAAAGCGGCCCTGCATAATCCGATTTTTATAAAAACAAACCGCATCATTACCGCGGCTTGGGGAATTCTGTATCTTCTTACTCCGATTTGGACATATCTTATTATGCGCACGGATATCGCTTCATATGCCGGTGCGGTTAATTCCGTGCTCCCCGCGCTTATGGGAATTTTTACCGTCCGCTTTCAAAAATGGTATCCCAAACATATTGCGGGCGGAAAAAAAGGCCGCAAGTAAAACCGCTCAAAGCGTGCGGGAACGCTCAAACCTTTTTTTATGGTTTTGCTCCAAATCCAATAAAGCTTTTTTTAAATCAAGACCGGAAGCGTAACCGGTAAGGCTTCCGTCCGCACCGATAACACGATGGCAGGGAATAACGATTGCAATAGGATTTTTATTGTTTGCCCCTCCAACCGCGCGGCAGGAGGCGGGATTGCCGATTTTTACGGCTATATCCTTATACGTGCATACTTCACCGTAGGGAATCGTACATAAGGCTTTCCACACGCGCATTTGAAAAGCCGTGCCTTCCGCATAAAAGGGAAAATCAAAAACCGCGCGTTTCCCTTCAAAATATTCGGTTAACTGTTCGTATGCTTTGTCGGATAGGGCGGAAGGCTTACCCCGATTTTGTGTTTCGGCCTCGTATGCCGGATGAGCGCGCGCTATGTTTTGAATAACACGGATATAAGCTTCATCATAGGCTATGCGGATATAACCGAAGGGAGAAGGGTAGAGGGCAAAATCGAAGCGGGGGCGGACGGTCGGCGTCATAGAGTCTTTATAAAGCCGCCGTCAAATTATCGCGCACCGCATCTATAAACTCCCACGAGTTTAAAATCTTTTTTGCCGCAGGAAAAGCTATACGCGCAAGGTCGCCTGTCATAAGGCCGTCTTCTATTGTTTTAAGGCAGGCTTGTTCGAGTTTTCGGGCAAAGTCCGCGAGTTCTTTTGTACCGTCAAGTTCGGCTCTTTTTGTCAAGGCTCCCGTCCACGCAAAAATGAGGGCGCAGGGATTTGTGGACGTTTTTTCGCCTTTTTGATAGCGGTAATAGTGCTTTTGTACGGTTCCGTGTGCGGCTTCGTATTCGTACACACCCGAAGGGGATACCAATACGCTGGTCATCATCGCAAGGCTTCCGCAGGCGGAAGCGACCATATCGCTCATAACATCGCCGTCGTAGTTTTTGCATGCCCACAAAAAGCCGCCCTTCGACTGCATAATGCGCGCAACCGCATCGTCAATCAGGGTGTAAAAATATTCTATGCCCTTATCGGCAAAACGCTGTTTGAATTCGGTATCGAATACGTTTTGAAAGATTTCTTTAAAACGCCCGTCATAGGTTTTACTTATCGTATCTTTTGCGGCAAACCATACATCGATTTTTTCGTCAAGCGCGTACAAAAAACAGGTGCGCGCAAAGGCGGTGACGGAAGCGTCGGTATTGTGAATGCCCTGCAAAATCCCCGGCCCCTGTAATTCGGCGATTGTTTTGCGCGTTTCTTTACCTGCCGCATCGGTAAACACCAATTCCGCCTTTCCCGGCCCCGAAGCGTACATTTCGCAGTTTTTATAAATATCGCCGTATGCGTGCCGTCCCAAAATAAGCGGTTTTTCCCAACAGCTCACCGTTCCTTTTATGTTTTTTAAAAGAATCGGTTTGCGGAATACCGTTCCGTCCAATTCGGCACGGATAACCGCGTTGGGGCTGGGGGTTAACTGCTTTAAATTGTATTCTTCCATGCGCGCTTTATTTGAGGTAATCGTCGCACATTTTACCCCGACGCCGAGCCGCTTTATCGCAGCCGCCGCTTCATGTGTAACTTTATCGTTTGTATCGTCCCTGTGTTTTAAGCCCAAATCGTAGTATTCGGTCTTTAAGTCCACAAAGGGTTCCAGCAATTTTTCTTTCAGTACCGCCCAGAGTACACGGGTCATTTCATCGCCGTCAAGTTCGGCAAGGGCATTTTTCATCGTTATTTTATTCATTTTATTGTCCTTATAATCGTTAAAGTGAAATTATACTTTTGTTTATTCGATATGTCAAATCGAATATGATTTAAAAATTAAAATATGATATACTCGTCAACTATGAACAAAAATCATGCCGAATCGATAACGGATATCGCTTTAAAGGCGGGCAGTATTGTGCTCGAAAACGGCGGCGAAACATACCGTACCGAAGATACAATTATGCGTATAGCCTCTTCTTTAGGCGCCGTTTCTCCCTCGTCCTTTGTAACGCCGACGGTCGTAATGCTTTCTTTTACCGATACCGAAGGAAATCACCATAGCGCTATGCGCCGTATAAAGCAGCGGGGCGTTAATTTGCGCAAAGTCGCTTTAATCAACGCTCTTTCGCGCCGTCTTGAAAAACGTAAAAAAGCCGATAAAGCAGCCGATTTTTTGCAAACCGCTTATACCCTTGAGCGCATACATCGTTCGCCGAAATATCCGGTGTCCGCAGTTCTTTTTTGTGCGGCATTAAGCTCCTTGTGTTTTGCCTTTATGTTCGGCGGTACTTTTAAGGACGCCCTTGCGGCTTCAGTAATCGGTTTAATACTGCGCCTTATTGTAATCAAAGTAGAAAAGATTTCGTTAAACGTTTTTTTTCTGTCCTTTCTTTACGGCGGTATTATTTCCATTTTTACCGAACTGATTTTTTTATGCGGTTATACGGGCTCTCCGATTATCATAACTTCGGCCGTATTGATGCAGGTTGTTCCCGGTCTTGCCATTGTAAACGCAATACGCGATATTATTGCAGGCGATTTGGTTTCCGGGGCGGCACGCGCTTTGGAAGCTTTTATGATTGCCGCAGGCCTTTCTCTCGGTTCCGTTTTGGGACTGTTTGCATTTTCCGGTATTACGGGAGTTTTATTGTGAACATCGGTATGTATCTTTTGGCCCTGTTGTGGGGATTCGGCGCTTCTTTTTGTTATGCGCTTATATTCAACGCCGACTTTAAAGATTTGTTCTGGGCGGCTTTAACCGGCAGTATCGGCTGGACGCTCTATATTTTTTTGTCGGGTGTAACGGAAACCGCCACGCTGGCTTATTTTAGCGGAGCTTTTTGTGTCGGTATTTTAGCCGAACTTTTTGCCGTTTGTGCCCGCACACCCGCAACGGTTTTTTTAATTCCCGGCTTAATTCCCCTTGTACCCGGAGGCGGCTTGTTTCAAACAATGCGGGCGGTTGTTCAAGGCGATATGTCAGCGGCAGCCCATACCGGTTTTACCGCTCTTTCCGCTGCCGGTGCAATTGTATTCGGCATGGCGCTCGCTTCATCCTTTGCCCATATCGTATTTATGATTTTCAAATACATAAAATTGCGAAAACACCGATAACGGCATAAAAGCGGTTTCCCTCTTTTTATTTTTCTTTCCGATTGAAGCAAATCCGCTTTTGTGCTACTATTATCCATTCCATACACAGCTTATCCCGCGCGTCAAAGAGGGCGCAGGACAGGCCGAAACAAACGGAGAATCTATGCTGACACTTAAATTCGGCGGTACTTCGATGGGAAGCGCCAAACGTATACTCAATTCCGCGGATATTATTATAGACCGTGCAGGCAAAGACCGCGTAAGCGTTGTGGTTTCCGCGGTTGCCGGCGTATCCAATATGCTTGCCGACAGTATCAACGACTGTTGTTCCGGAGCGGACGCAAAAACCTATGTTGCTTCGGTAAAAAAAATACATGCGGCCGTATGCAGCGACATCGGAAAATCCTGCGAAAACTTCGATGCCGCCGCTGTATTAAAGTCCCTACAGTGCCTTTTTGACGATTACGAAAAAATGCTGAACGCCGTTTCGGCCTTCGGCGAATGCCCGCTTTCGGTACACTGCCGCATTATGGGATTGGGCGAACTGCTCAGCTCGCCGATTATGGAAGCCGTTTTAAAAGCAAAAAAACAAAAGGTAACCTTACTCGATTCGCGCAAACTGATTTTTACAACCGGCTTACAGCAGGAAGGAGATCCCGACTATAAAAAAACGATGGAAGCCTTTGCTCCCTATTTGGACGGAGAAGAAGCCGCCCATGCACGCATTTTGCTGTTTCCCGGTTTTGTCTGTACCTGGGAAGACGGTCAAACGGGTCTTTTGGGAAGAAACGGCTCGGACTTTTCGGCGGCCATCGTTGCGGTCGGCTTGAGGGCTTCGAGGGTTGAGTTTTGGACCGATGTTGACGGCATTTTTACCGCCGACCCGCGCATTGTAAGCGATGCGATTTTGGTTGACGATATGAGCTACGAAGAAGCGATGGAGCTTTCTTTTTTCGGCTCAAAGGTTTTATACCCTAAAACCCTTGCCCCCCTTTCCGCCCGCGGTATAGAAGCGTGGAGCTTAAACAGCCACAATCCCTCATCACGCGGAACAAGAATCGGCGTGGGCCCCTTTCCGTCAAGCGGCGCGGTGCGCGGCATTACCTGCCTAAAAAATACGGCAATGATAAGCGTTTCGGGTTCCGGCTTAAAAGACAAACACGGTATCGCCGCCCGTATTTTTGCCGCCGTTGCGCGCTCCGGTATTTCAATGCTTTTAATTACCCAGTCAAGCTCCGAATATACCATCAGCTTTTGCGTCAAACAAATCTATGCGTCCAAAGTGGTCAATGCTTTGAACGGCGAGTTTGAATACGAAATCCGCACGGGCGATGTAAACACGGTTGAAATTACCGACAACTGCGCCATCGTTTCTATTGTCGGCGACGGTATGAAAGAAAAGCGCGGCGTTGCCGGTACCTTTTTTAACGCCCTTGCATCCCACGATATAAATATTTTGGCGATTGCCCAGGGCTCTTCCGAGCGTTCGATCAGTACGGTTATAAACGGAAGCGACGGAGATACGGCAGTCCGCGTTGCCCACCGCTTTTTCTTTAACACGGCGCAAACGGTTGAAGTGTTTTTGTTCGGCACGGGAACCATCGGCGGCTGTTTGCTCGAACAAATCAAAGCGCGCCAAAAAAGCCTTGCCGAGCAGCATATAGATATACGCGTTATGGGCATTGCATCGGCCGACGGCATGATGCTGGACGAAAAGGGTATAGACCTGCATTCATGGAAGCGCGTGTTTGCAAAAAATGCACAGCCGACTTCGGTTGACGAAATGTTGAGCTTTGCCTCCCGCATAAAGCCGCTTAATCCCGTTTTTGTCGATTGTACGGCATCAAGTGACCTTCCGCTTCGGTATACCGATATTTTTAAAGCGGGCATGCATATCGCAACACCGAATAAGCGCGCCAATTCGATGGATATGGCCTTTTATAAAAACTTGCGCAGCGTTGCAAACCTTATGCACCGCCGCTTTTTATACGAAACCAACGTGGGGGCCGGCCTTCCCGTTATGGATACCCTGCAAAACCTCATTAAAAGCGGCGATAAACTCGTGCGCTTTTCCGGCATTATGTCGGGTTCTCTTTCCTATATTTTCGGGCGGCTGGACGAAGGAGTGCCCTTCAGCAAGGCCGTACTCGAAGCAAAAAAGAAAGGCTTTACCGAACCCGACCCCCGCGACGATTTGGCCGGAGCCGATGCCGCGCGCAAAGTGCTTATTATCGCCCGTGAAGCGGGAATCGCCTGTGAATTGAGCGATATTAAAACCGACCGCATTTTTCCCGCCGATTTTGACGAAAGCGGTACCGTAGAAGAGTTTTTGCAAAAATTGCCGGAGTTGGACGCTTTTTTTGCGGAAAAACGTGCAGCGCTTAAAAAAGAGGGCAAGGTACTGCGTATGGGCGGTTCAATCGAAAACGGTGAGTGCAGGGTGGGATTGGTCGAAGCCGACAGTACAAACCCCCTCTATAACATACGCGACGGGGAAAACGCCTTTGTATTTTTAACCGAACGCTATACCCCCATTCCCTTAACCGTCCACGGTTACGGAGCGGGGGCGGAAGTTACCGCTGCGGGCGTGTTCGGCGATATTTTGCGTACGGTGTCGTGGAATCCCGAAGTGTAAAAGCTTTAACTACGGAAAAATGAGGTTCAGCCATGGTTATCGTTCTTAAAAAAGAAATTGACGAGCGCCGAAAAGACGAGGTGCGTTCTTTTCTTGAAGCAAAGGGCTTCCGCGTAAACGAAATACGGGGCGAAGAAGATACGATTTTCGGAGCGGTCGGAAAGCTTTCGATAGATCCGCGCGAAGTAGAGATTTTAAGCGGCGTTGAGCGCGTTATCCCCATTTCCAAGCCCTATAAGATGGCAAGCCGCGAATTCAAAAAAGACAATACCCTTGTCGAAGTTACAAATAACCGCGGTCAAACCATACGCATCGGCGGCAGCCGTTTTATCAGTATCGCCGGCCCCTGCGCCGTCGAACATAAAGAACAGATGTTCGACGTTGCGCGCCGTGTCGCCGCAGCCGGGGCTGTTATGCTCAGAGGAGGGGCTTTTAAACCGCGCACCAGTCCCTATGCCTTTCAAGGCTTGGGAGCCGAAGGAATAAAAATCCTCAAAGAAGCGGGAAATGCGTTCGGTCTTCCGATAGTTACGGAAATAGTGTCGGCCGACCATATTCCCGATATGATTGATTATGTGGATGTGTATCAAATCGGCGCGCGCAATATGCAAAACTTCGAACTGCTTAAAAAGGTCGGCGCTTTGGGAAAACCCGTTATCCTTAAACGCGGTTTGTCGGCGACGATAGAAGAATGGCTTATGGCGGCCGAATACCTGCTTTCATCGGGAACCGACGACGTTATCCTGTGCGAGCGCGGTATCCGCACCTATGAAAAGGCAACCCGCAATACCTTGGATTTATCGGCAATCCCCGTTTTAAAATCGCTTACCCATTTACCGGTTATAGTAGACCCCAGCCATGCAGTCGGTATCCGCGACAAGGTGCCGCCCATGGCCCTTGCCGCCGCCGCAGCCGGAGCCGACGGTATTATCGTTGAAGTTCACTGTACGCCCGACACCGCCCTTTCAGACGGTGCTCAGTCTTTGTATCCGGAACAGTTCGAAAAACTTATGCGCGATATAGATGTGCTTGCGCCCCTTACGGGAAAAGAAACCGTGCGCATACGGCCGGCCGCCGCTAAAACGGAGGCACTCGCAAAAGAACAAGGGGCGGAGATTTCCATCGGTAAAACGGCACAAGCCGTAAAACCTCTGTGCGCCTTTGCAGGTTCGCGCGGCGCTTACGCCGAACAGGCCGCCCGCCTGTATTTTGACGGGGCGCTCGAAACCCTGCCTTGTTCCAATTTTAGGGACGTGTTCCGTACCGTAAGCGAAGGCCGCGCGTCTTGTGCAATTATTCCGATAGAAAACAGCCTTGCCGGTTCCGTCTACGAAAATTACGATAACCTTATCCGCTTTTCCGATATTTCGATTGCCGGAAGCATAAAAATGCGTATAGAACATGCGCTTATTGCATGCGAAGGCGCTTCGCTCGATACGGTAAAAACCGTCTACTCTCATCCGCAAGCCCTCGCTCAATGTTCCGACTTTTTAGCCTTACATCCCGAATGGGAACAGGTTGAATGCCCGTCCACCTCTTATGCCGCCTCTTCGGTTGCCAAAAAAAACGATATACATTGCGCCGCAATCGCTTCACAGCATGCAGCCCTGTGTTTTAAAGGCGGCGTAAAGCCGGAAGTGCTTAAAACGGGCATCGAAAACAATCCGCGCAATTATACGCGCTTTTTAATTATCGCTTTAAATGAACGGCCCGAACAACCGTCCGCACAGCCGCTTGCCGGTTGTACATTCGTTCGCCGCCTCGCCGAACAAAATAGGGGCGCTTTAACGGCAAGTTTCGCCTTTGTTGCAAAAAACGAAAGCGGCGCACTCAGGCGCTGTTTAAGCGTGTTTGAAGAGCTTCACGTAAACCTTACACGCTTGGAATCGCGCCCCGTGCAGGGACAACCCTGGCGCTATATGTTTTATACCGATGCGGAACTGCCGGACAGCTTCTCCGCATCGGGCGGGGCTGACGTTTCGGCTTCGGCGGAAGACGCGGCGTACCTTCTTGTTGGACAAGCGGTAGAGGGCTTAAAAGCCGCCTGCGACGAAGTACATCTTTTAGGTATATATACGGAAGTAAACTGAACTTCCTTTTTATGCGGCACCCTTAATCTAAGGAGAAAATTATGGATTCCAATTTTGAAAAACGTTTTGTATTATCGGTTTTGGTTGAAAATCATGCAGGCGTTTTAAGCCGTGTTGCCGGCTTATTCAGCAGGCGCGGTTATAACATCGACAGCCTTACCGTCGGAGAAACGCACACACCCGGCCAATCGCGTATGACCATTGTTGTCCGCGGCAACGAATATATTTTGGAGCAAATCGAAAAACAGCTTGCCAAACTTTTGGAAGTTATTGCAATCCGCCACTGTACTCCTTCTCAAACCGTTATGCGGGAAATGGCCTTAATTAAAGTCGCCGCCCCTGCGGATAAACGCGCAGGCGTTATAGAAACCGCAAACATTTTCAGGGCGCATATTGTAGACGTCGCCGTCGATTCGGTAGTTATAGAAGCTACGGGAAGCGAAGAAAAAATAGAAAGCTTAATTACCCTGCTCGATTCCTTCGGTATTATGGAGTTGGTGCGTACCGGCCTTACGGCGATGAGCAGGGGGGAGAACGTATTATGAGCAATTATGTGGAAATCCTCGATTCGACACTGCGCGACGGCGCACAGGGCGAAGGTATCAGCTTTTCCGTACAGGATAAACTGCATATTGTGTCGGCCCTCGATGAATTGGGAGTTGCCTATATCGAAGCGGGAAACCCCGGTTCAAACCCTAAAGATTTGGAGTTTTTTGCGCAGGTAAAAAAAATCAAACTGAACAATTCTCAAGTATGCGCGTTCGGGGCAACTCGGCGCAAAGACATAAGCTGTGCCGAAGATATGAATCTGCAAAGCCTCTTGTCGGCAGGAACCGAAACCGTCGTCATCTTCGGGAAAACATGGGATTTTCAGGTAACCGATATATTAAAAGCATCACTTGAAGAAAATCTTTCTATGATAGAAGAAACCTGCGCATATTTACGCGAAGCCGGCCGTACCGTTATCTACGATGCCGAGCATTTTTTTGACGGCTATACGGCAAATCCTTCTTATGCCATAAAAACCCTTCATGCGGCGGTTAAAGGCGGCGCTTCGGTATTGGTACTCTGCGATACCAAGGGCGCTTCCATGCTTGCCGGGCTTGAGCAGGGAGTAAAAAGCGTATACGAAGAATTCAAAAACACAAAAACCGCCGAAGGGGTGCCGGTTAAAATCGGTATTCACACCCATAACGATTGCGGCCTTGCCGCCGCCAATTCTCTTTTAGCCGTGGCCTCGGGCGCCTGCCATGTACAGGGAACCCTGCTCGGCTTCGGAGAGCGCACGGGCAATGCCGACCTTGCTTCGATTATCGCAAACCTTGAACTTAAAATGGACAAAAAATGCCTTCCCGAAGGCAATTTGAAAAACCTGACTCCTCTGTGCCGCAAGGTTGCCGAAATAGCCAATATATCGCTGCCTTCATCGGCTCCCTACATAGGCTCAAGCGCCTTTGCCCATAAGGCCGGTATGCATATAGACGCGGTTACAAAAAATCCCTTTGCGTATGAGCATACAAACCCCGAAAATGTCGGAAACGAGCGCGTGTTTTTAATGAGCGAAGTTGCCGGCCGCGCAATGATACTGGAAAAAATACGCAAGTTTGAACCGTCTATACAAAAAGACAGCCCCATTGTTACCGAAATTACGCGGCGCGTTAAAGAGCTTGAACATGAGGGCTACCAGTTTGAAGGTGCCGACGGCAGTTTTGAACTTTTGGTGCGCAAAATCATCGGAAAATACAAGCCCTTTTTTAAGCTGCACTATTATAAAACACTCGGCGAATTACCCAAAATAGACGATACGATGTGCGCTTACGCCCAGCTTAAAATTGAAGTTGAAAACCAGCTTGAAATAACGGCGGGCGAGGGCGACGGTCCCGTTCATGCCCTCGATACGGCCCTGCGTAAAGCTTTGGAGCGCTTTTATCCTGAAGTTATGTCCATACGCTTGATTGACTATAAGGTGCGTGTGTTGGATTCGAAAAGCGCAACCGCTGCAAAGGTGCGCGTTTTAATCGAAAGCTCCGACAGTACCGATTCGTGGATAACCGTCGGCGTTTCGTCGGACATTATGGAAGCTTCCTGGCTTGCCCTGGTCGATTCGTTTGAATATAAGTTTATCCGCGATATGGAAAAACGCTTTAAACCCTTTTTATAAATTTACATTCTGTGAGGTTTTGAAAAATGAATAAAAAAATTACGCTTATTCCCGGCGACGGAATCGGACCCGATATAATAGAGCAGGCGGTTTCGGTATTGGACGCGCTTGCTCAAAAATACAATCACCGCTTTGAATACACAAGCGTTTTGGCCGGCGGGGCGGCTATAGACGCACAGGGCGTACCCCTTCCCCAAGCTTCGCTTGACGCCTGTCTTGCATCGGATGCGGTGCTGTTGGGCGCGGTCGGCGGGCCCAAATGGGATAACATTCCCGGTATACGGCCGGAACAAGCCTTACTCGGCTTACGAAGCGGTATGAAAGTTTTTGCCAATTTGCGCCCCGCCCTTATCTTTAATCAGTTAAAAAACGCCTGCCCCTTAAAAGATGAAATTACCGAAGGCGGTTTGGATATCCTTATCGTGCGCGAATTAACCGGCGGTATTTATTTCGGCGAGCGCGGCCGAAGCGGAAACGAAGCATGGGATACGGAAAAATACAGCGTTGCGGAAATAGAGCGCATTGTACGGCTCGGCTTTAAAGCCGCCGAAAAACGGCAAAAAAGATTATGCCTGGTGGATAAAGCGAATATTTTGGAATCGAGCCGCTTGTGGCGTGAAGTTGCCGAGCGCATAAAAACCGATTATCCTTCGGTAGAGCTTTCGTACTTATATGTGGACAATGCGGCTATGCAGCTTGTGCGTAACCCCCGCCAATTCGACGTTATCGTTACAAGCAATATGTTCGGCGATATTCTATCCGACGAAGCAAGCCAGATAACCGGCTCCATCGGCATGCTTGCCTCGGCTTCCCTCGGCGACGGTACGGGACCGGGCTTATACGAGCCTATCCACGGTTCCGCCCCCGATATAGCCGGAAAAGACCTTGCAAACCCCCTGGCGACGATTTTATCCTGCGCCCTTATGATGCGCTACAGCTTTAACGCCGAAACCGAAGCTTGCGCGATAGAACAGGCAGTAGAGCGTGTTCTCGATGAGGGCTGGCGCACCGCCGATATAGCCGGAAGCGATGCCGCCTCTTTAAAAGCTGCCGGAAAACTCGTCGGTACAAAGGCTATGGGAAAGCGTGTTGTTGAAGCGTTGAAAAATATCCGATAAAATAGCCTTGCATCGAAAGTCGGTATGTTCCTCTTGCTTTTTTATGGGAGGTTGTTATGAAACTGAGTGTGTTTTATAAGGATAAAATGGATGCACAACGGCTTGCTCTTATCGATAAAACCTACGCATCCGTTTTTAAAGCTATGATTGCGCAAACGCAAACCGGGCAGTGGACCAAAGCTCAGCGGCGGCGGCAATTCGTAAATATCGTTCCCATTTTGGCTTTGTATAAAACGTTTTTGCAGCTCGGTTTTTCTTCGGATAAAGCCCAAGACTTTGCGCGCCAATGGATAACCCGGCGCGCAAAAAAGATGAACGCTGTGCTGCGCTTTTTTTCATTATTTCCGAACTTTTCAAAAACATTCAGAACATTTTTTAGAAAGGCAATGTCGGGAACCGAGATTTGGATAAGCGATTTTCTTACGGATACCGACAGCGAATTAAAAGTGAATATAACAAAATGCTTGTGGAAAGACACCTGTGATTTTTTCGGCTGCTCCGAAGTGTGCGGCGTGTTTTGCTCCGCGGATTGGACGGTATTCGGTAATATGAAAAAGCTGCAATTGTTCAGAACCGAAACCCTGGGAACCGCCGGTTCCAAATGCGATTTTATATTCAAATTCAACTGATAAGAGAAAACAATTTGACAGCCTATTTTTTATCGTATATAATCGAATACATAAAATAATTTCTAGGAGGCTTTGAGCATGGCAAAAGTTGAACTCAAAGGTATCGGAAAAGTGTACGACGGTAATGTGCGCGCGGTAGACAATGCGAATATCGTCGTAGAAGACAAAGAATTCGTTGTTTTCGTAGGCCCTTCGGGCTGCGGAAAATCCACAACGCTTCGTATGATTGCGGGCTTGGAAGACATTACCGAAGGTGAATTGTACATCGACGGTGAATTGATGAACGATGTTCCGCCTAAAGACAGAAACATTGCGATGGTTTTTCAAAACTACGCACTGTATCCCCACATGTCGGTATACGACAATATGGCATTCGGTCTTAAAATCCGCAAAACGGATAAGGCTGAAATCGACCGCCGCGTCCATGAAGCGGCCCGTATTTTGGATATAGAAAAATTGCTTGACCGCAAGCCCAAAGCTCTTTCGGGCGGTCAGCGCCAGCGTGTCGCCGTAGGCCGCGCTATTGTGCGCAATCCCAAGGTATTCCTTTTCGACGAACCCTTGTCGAACTTGGATGCAAAGCTGCGCGTTCAAATGCGCGCCGAAATTTCGGATTTGCACCACCGCTTAAATGCAACGATGATTTACGTTACCCACGACCAAATCGAAGCTATGACGATGTCCGATAAAATCGTTGTTATGAAAGACGGTAAAGTACATCAAATCGGTTCTCCGTTGTACTTGTACAACCATCCCATCAATAAATTCGTTGCGGGCTTTATCGGTTCTCCGCCTATGAACTTTTTAACCGTAAAAATCGGCGAAAAGGGCGGCAAAATCGTTGCCGATGAAGGAACCTTTGAATTGACGGTTACCGACAGTCAAGCTAAAATTCTTAAAAATTATGTCGGTAAAGAAGTGTACTTCGGTATCCGCCCGGAGGATATGACATACAGTGCCGCTCCCGCACCGCAAAACAATATGCAGCTTAAGGTGTCGGTCATTGAACCGCTCGGAGCCGAAACGCACTTGTTCCTTAATACAAAAACCCAATCCATGGTTGTCCGCACCGCTCCCGACGTTACGTTCCAAATCGGCGATACGGCAAACTTTGTTCCGGATATGGCAAAGGCAAAGTTCTTCGATAAGGAAAGCGAACTGAGCATTTGCGATGATGTAAAAGCACAGTAAGTTTTTATCAATTCTTAGATAGGCTGCTCGAAAGCCTCATTCGCTTTTCAGGCAGCCCCCACACCCTTTTAAGAGTCGTTTTATAGTATTTTTATACGATTTTATGCGATTTCTTAAAAGGGTTTTTTATATTTTAAGAAGGGAAAAATATATGAAAATGATATGGGATTATTTTGAACCGCATATTATACCGATGGTATTGGTTTTTATGCTGTTTATAATAGTTAAAGACGAAAATGCATATAAGCGAATCAAAGAAAAAAAGATTGCCGCAGCGATTTATATTGCCATAATCGCTTATTGTATTTCGTTGATTGCAGGCCTTGTAAAGGTATTTAGAGGGTAAATCCGAACTTTAATTTGCTCTTTTGTAGGTTTTTCATTACCGTATAAAACCGATGAAACTATTGCCATAAAGTCTCCTTTCCGCCTTAGTAGCCGTTCGTGCAGATATAATCCGCGTTTTGTTACCGCTCTGTTATACAATATGTAATACTTTTTATCAATCATTTTTTTGCCGCTTTTACGGATTATGTGATATACTGACTTCAAAATATTCGGAGAAGATATATGAAAAACTTAATGAATATCCATGATGCCAACATAACGGGCATATTGATTGAAGGTGAAAAAAATATTCGGCTGATTTTGGAAGGTTCGGCGAAAAAGACATTAATTTTTACTAATGCAATTCGTATGAAAATCGATAATTTCCAAATGGGAAATATTTTATTGGACATTAGCATCCTTAATGACTTGAGCACACATACGGAATTGTGTAACTCATTATGTTTTCTATATGACATTGAAGCACACGAATTGCAAAATGAATGGGCAAAAGCCGTAATAAAAAAAATCGAGTCAAAATCCCTTATTATAGTCGAGCTGATTGAATCGTGCGGCGCTCACGGTGCGATTTTATGCGAAGCTTATGCCGAAAAAAGCGGCTGAAAAATACGCCGCTTACGCTTCTTTAACCGGTATATAGGTTTCCGTCAATTCGGGAATGTTGATATCGCCAGCCTTTACCGTCAGGGTATCGTTTAAGCCTTTGCCGGCCGGCAGGGTGATAAGGGCTTCGCGTGCCAAAGAGGGAATGAGGATAACCGCCTGATTTCCCTTTATTTCGGCGATGACGGCTTCTCCCTGCCAATCGGGATTTTGCAAAAGGTATACCAGTGTCCAATGCAAATTGCTTTTACGCTCGGCTTTTACGGCGGCTCCCGCTGCGGCATCTCCTGCGCTTATGCGTTCGAGCATGGTATCCTTATCCAAAAGGGGGCGGCCGTCCAAAAAAGCGTGCAGCTGCTGATGGGCGATAAGGTCGCTGTAACGGCGAAGGGGGCTTGTAACCTGACTGTACATACCGAGTCCCAAACCGGCATGCGGTGCCGGGCTTATGCTTACCGATCGGCTTTTCATACAGCGGCGCAGGCGGTATTGGCCTGCAAGCCCTTCGGGGATATCGCGCGGAATTTCGGGTTTTTCCTGACAGACGTAGGGAAAAGGAATGCGGTTTTTAAAAGCAAAGCGGGCGGCCGCTTCTCCTGCCAAAAGCATAAACTCGCGTACAAGGGAAGCCGATTCACAGTGTACGGCCGCTTTTATTTGGACAACAGGCTTTGAATCGGATTCGTCTTGTTCCTGCGCCTTTTCCTGCGGAATAGCCGCGTCTTGAGCGCCGCCTTCCGTAGGCGAAACCGCAAGCGAAATATGGATTTCGGGTAAATCGATAAAAACCGCCCCGGCTTGTTTTCTGCGTTCGATGTTTTTTTGTGCGATTGCAAAAAGCGGCGCCAATTCGGGAGATGATTTTTGTGCGTCCGCCTCTTCGTAGGTAAGCCGCTCGACTTTAACCCGTGTTTTTAAAACATCGGCTTGTTCAACCGCGCCGGTATCGTTAAGTTTTATGCGGAACGAAAGGGCGCGCGAAAATGCGGAAGGGTCTTTTTCTTCTGCTAAACCGAGGGCATAGTCGGCTAAAGATTCTTCTGCAAGCATGCGGGAAGCGCCTTCGGGTGTATAAAGGGTGGCCCCGCGGTTTCGAGCGGCGCGGTCTATAGGCGAATCGCTCATAACGGCTGCGGCCGGGTCGGCAATATGCACCCATACATAGGTACCGTCAAAGGCGATTGCGTCGTCGGGGTCGCAACTCCAGCTGTTATCGATAGCATAGGCTGTGTGTTCGACACTTATGCGGCCCGTTTCATCTTCGGGAAAGGGCGGCAAGCGTTCATGCGCCGACTGCATCGAAAGACCGCGGCGCGAGGGGTGGGGGTTACGGTATATTGTCCATAATCCGCAGTCCAAAAGCAGTTTATGGGCCTTTTCTTCGCTTACCGAAAAGCCCGCCTCCTGCATAACCTTCGATTTATCCGTTTTTCCGAGGGCGAGTGCTTCAACTTCGCCCATAAAAATGCCGTCTTGCGGTAAAAGAAGTTTTTTGCGGCGCAGCCGTTCTATAAATGCCGCGCGTTCTTCTTTTTCGCGCTGTTTTTCCGATTGCTTTTCAATTTCCCGTTGCGCTTCTTCGGCACTGCGCAGGGCAAAGCGCGGCTGTTCGGGCGCTTGAAGGGGAAGGGCGGCAAATTTGGGATGTTTTGTAAGCGCCGCATATATAAGGGCGGCTCGCTTTACGTCAAAATCTCCGAGCGCCAATTCGGCAAGGGCCGAAAGCGTATAAGAGGGTTCTGCTTCATCCTGTAACAATTCCCATACTTCATCGAATTTCACATTCAATTCGGTGTTTTCGCCCGCATCTGCAGACTCCAATTCATTCAGGGAAGAAAGCGGTCCTTGATGGAGAAAGCATATGTCTTTTTCGCGTACTTTTTGACTGCCGAGCGCATATACAATAGTATATTTTTCGCCGCATTCTTTTACGATGGCGGCTTGATTTTTATATAAGACAAGGTTTCCGATTTTAAACATATGGAGATTTTAATGTATATTATCCTTATGGACAAGACATTTACCTGTTTTGTTTTGTAATTAAAGATAAAATCAATTTTATTTTTTTAATATTATCGTATATAATAATAGACGAAAGAATTGATTTATTATAGAGTGAATAAACCTAATGACGGCATATTGGACTGGGTTCTTCCCTATTGGAATTCGGAACAAAAAAAAGGATGTGCTTTATGGAATTCAGAGAATTACTCTCTTCCTCTTTTTATATATTGTTTACGATATATATTATCATAGGACTATATGCTTCTTTTTTACACTTACATTCATATTTAAAAATGTTGTTTTTTATTATTTGTATGGTATTGTCCATATGGTGTTTCAGTTTTGCGCTTTTAGTTACCGCATCTTCCGCAAAGCAAGCTTTATTTTGGTATAGGCTTTCGATACTTTGCTTCGGCGCCATACACTTACTTTATTTATATTATACATTGGAACTGAATAGAAAAATATGTATCGGTAAATCCTGTATGTATATAGTATTTGCTTTACCGGCTCTTTGTTTAATCTTTTTTTGCAGTTTGCATTCTTCTTCCGTGAACGCCGTTTACGACGTTCGGCTTATACGGAATTTTTATATACCTGTTATAAGAATGGGATGGATAAAAATCTGTTTCAGTTTATGCTATATATTTTACTTTGTATTTATTTTAGGTTCGCTTTTTGTATCTTTTAGAAAAGCGCGTAAAGTAGAAGAACGATTCGAAAATACCGTGCTTTTGTATGTTTTTGCAATTATTTTCGTATTGAATCTCGGAATGGATCTCTTTTTAGCGTTTCGGCAACGGGTTAATCTTTACGGTATCGGTCTTGTATCCGGCGCCCTGCCTTTGTTCGGCATTTTATATACGCTTAGAAAATATCATTCCATAGATTTAAATGGCTATGCTCCGGATAACACCCATGTTTATATGGGAAGATATTTTGAACGAAAACATATTTTCAGAACGATTTCCTATTTATATATGGTTTTCGGCTTGCTGCAAATAGGTATGTCATATATTGTTGTACAAATTCATTTTGAAGAAGGAATCTTTGCCGGCAGTTATGCTTTTTTCAGCGGATTTTCCGCTCTTATTTTGCAAAAAATGAAAATCTCCAAAAAAACGGCCGACATAGGATCTATGCTGCTGTTTGCAGTGTCTATTCCGGTAATTTTGTTCACCTATCATACAAGTGCCGCCGTCACCGTTTGGACCTTCCCCATTATTTTACTGTTTGTCAGTATTTTATTTAAGCAAATTTTATTTTTACGCATTATTTCAATTACGACAATTCTTTGTTATGCAATCTTTGTCGGCATATCATCGAATCTTACAGTCGTTATTACAAAAGAAGACCACATATACCGTATTATTTTGCTTTTAATAGCGGCATATATCGCCGCATATATACAAAAATTGTACATTTTGCGTTTTGCCGAAATCCAAAAACGAAATGATATTCAGCGCATTATTTCCGAGATTTCCCATGTTCTATTAAGAAGCAGTTTATCCAATATTGACGGACATATATTTTCGGCATTGAAAATACTCGGCACTTTTTTTACCGTCGATAGAGTTTTTTTGTACCGTTTTTCGACAAAAGACAGAAAGCCGATGTTTATAAACGCATGGGATAATCCGGATATAAATATCAGAAACAATGATGTAAATAAATTTTTCCCCGATGCGGCACCCTTTTGTGTTGCACAGCTTAAAGCGAAAAAAAGGATTATATTTTCGGATATATATTCTCAAGTTTTTTTAAGCGGCCGGGAAAAAGATTTTTTTATAAAAAGAGGAATTTTATCTACGCTTTGTTTTCCTCTTATCGATAATGAAACGGCAGTGGGCTTTTTAGGGCTTCATACTTTCCAACAAAAAAGAAGATGGTCTGAAGATGAAACCCAAATATTCAGAATCTTTGCCAACCTGTTTTCCACTGCCGTTTTAAAAATTGAAAATGAAAAACACATAGAACACATGGCATATCATGATGCGTTAACCGGCTTACCCAACCGTATCTATTTTAATCGTTTTGTTAATCGGGAAATAAAGGGCGGCAACGATAATTTTGCCGTTATCTTTATCGATTTGGATTCTTTTAAAAACATTAACGATTCCAAGGGACATGAATACGGAGATAAGGTATTGCTGCAAACGAGTCAACGTTTAAAAAAAGCATTGCCGTCTTCCGCCGTTGTGTGCCGTTTCGGCGGGGATGAGTTTTTAATTTTTGTTCCCTCGGTAAAAAAAGCTGAAGAAATTGAAACCGTCGTAAAACAAATGATGAAAAATCTGAGCGCCCCTATGCAAATACATGACGATGTTTTATACGTCACTTTCAGTGCGGGCATTTCCATCTTTCCGAAAGACGGGAAAACGGTAAATACTTTAATAAAATACGCCGACAGTGCAATGTATGTGTCAAAATCGAAGGGTAAAAATTGTTATACCTTTTGTACTTCGGCATTGCGGAAAAGTATTGCTCAAAAGACGTCTTTACATCAACAATTGTATACTGCGATTGAAAAAAATGAATTGATTTTATATTATCAGCCGCAAGTGGATTTGCGTACGGGGACCATATTCGGTATGGAAGCCCTGTTACATTGGGAAAATAAAGATTTCGGTATAGTTCCTCCCTCAGTTTTTGTTCCGATAAGCGAACAAACCGGATTGATTGAGTCGATAGGAAATTGGGTTTTGCAAAAAGCGTGCGAACAATTATCGGTATGGCAAAAAAACGGTATTAAAGGTATATCGATGGCGGTAAATATTTCTCCGCGGCAATTTGAAAATCCGAAATTGGGTACCATTGTTAAAGGTTTATTGGAACAATATAACTTGGATCCTTTTTCTTTGGAACTGGAAATTACGGAAGGAATTTATTTAGCCCAAAACGTCGGTGTCGAAAGAATTATGACTAATTTAAAAAAACTGGGAGTCAGAATATCTATAGACGATTTTGCTACCGAGTATTCCTGTTTAACCCGGCTAAAGCATACGCCCATCGATAAAATAAAACTGAGCGACGTTTTTGTTACCGGTATAGGTAAAGATGAAATGGATGAAGCCATTATAAAAAGTATGGTTATACTTGCAAATAATTTGCAGGTAAATATCCTTGCCGAAGGTGTTGAACGAAAAGAACAAGCCGATTTTTTACGACAAAACGGATGTAATCTTGCGCAAGGTTTTTATTATTACCGCCCCTTGCCGCCGGAGGATGCGGAAGCCGTTTTGAAATCGAATTATACCCCCCCCCCCCCCCCCCACCCCCCCCCCCCCCCCCCCCCCCCCCCCCACCCCCCCCCCCCCCCCCCCCCCCACCCCCCCCCCCCCCCCCCCCCACCCCCCCCCCCC
>NZ_JACDIJ010000006.1:0-129616 GCF_050937815.1 Treponema sp. OMZ 840 | reverse complement strand
GATTGTATGCTTATTCCCATGCTACAGCAATGCCGTATGCTTCGCTGTCGGCGTCGGGAAGGACGGTTATGTCGGCATCGGAGGCAGAAGAAATGGCGGAAGTGAACTTCCAATAGGCGGCTTTTTTAACACCGCTTTCTTGAATATAGCCTGCCGCATAGATGTCGTTTCCGAAAGCGTAGAGGGCATTCACCGTGCCGTCCTTGGAGCTTAAAGGTATGGCTGTAAAGGAGCTGTCCGTTCCCTTCCAAATACAGGGCTTGCCTCTGTTCCGTCCGCCTATAAAGACAAAGCCGTCTTTTGTGCATGCGGCGTTTGCTTCGGAGCCGTCGGTTTCAAGTTCCGTTTCCGTTATAGTTGCGCTTGTGCCCGTACCCGTAACCTTCCATACCGCAGCATTTCTTGCCGCATTCCGTCCTGCAGCGTAGGCGGCGCCGTCTAAAAAGCATACCGCCTTGGGCCATACATCCTCTCCCGTAGCCAGCACCGTTTCGGTTACGGTGCCGTCAAATGTTTTGCTTATTGTCCACAAGGCACCTTTTTTTTGGTCAACGACGCTGTTGTATATTTGTCCTACGGCATAAAAGGCGGAAGGAGAGGCGCACAAGCCGTAAGCTCTCGAACCTTCCTCCGTTCCCGTGCTTGTATGCAGGTGGGCAATGCGCACTTGCGTTTTGTCCGTTATGTCGGCAACGGAGGCTTCCCACACTTCGTCTTTTTTCAGCTTTCCCGCTATGTAGAGGGAGGAGCCTTCGGTTAAAATTGCATGTGCGGCGGTCCATCGTTCGGGGCTTTGCCAGTACGGGGTGTTTCCTTCCCATACAATGGCGGTTGACACCCCTGTTTCGCCGTAGTCCCCTGCACTGTAGGCTTTTCCGTCTTTAAGGGTAAGGGAACATGCATATCCTTCAGCCATTTCCGAGTCCATAGGCAGTTCGTACTTGGTGTTGCCTTTCCAATAACAGGGCTTTTCATTCCCGCCTGTTCCTATGGTGCCTGCAAGATGGACGGCGTGCTGAAGAACGTGAAATAGCTTTCTCCGAAGGTATTGATAGGGGTGCTTACCAAACCAAAATTGAAACGGCAAAGATATTAAAACAGCTCGGTGATTCTACTGCAAAAATAGTACAAGCCACGGGCTTAAGCAAAGAAGAAATCGAGGCTTTATAAGAATCAATATGTTACCGGCAGAATATGATTACGAAACGGATATAGCGGTACAAAGACAAAAAGCCGGTAGAATAGCCTTTGCCGGATGCCTTGGGCAAGGAGCTTCCGACAACTCTTACCAAAAAGCTTCAACTTAATTCACCCATTCTTTAATACTCAATTCATAATTCCTCATTAAGCATTAAACATTCCTAATTTCCGCCCGGTTGTTTTGGGTGTCTACCGTTTCTCTACAAAAGAGAGCGGCGTTGACAAAAGAGCCTGCTTTTCGGACAATAAAAGCATGAAACTGAAGGATGTGCGTTTTTGTGTACGTGTGCTGTACCTTTTTATATGCATAACTTTTTGCCTGTCTTTGTACGCGCAAACCGTATTCGACTTAACCGTTCAGCCCTTTTCGGGAACGGATTTTTTTGCGGACGGCGTAAAAATACAGCCTGAGGTTTTGGAAACGGACAAAAGCATTGCCCGTGTACGATTCCGCTTTGATACGCCGCCTGCAAAGCTTGATATAAAACACGAGGGTTTCCGCCCGGTCAGTATCGAAGGCACCTCTCTTTTACAAAAAAGCGGCTTTGCCTTTTTGTCGCGCGAAAATTCGCAATACGATGTTGAAGCGGTTTTTCAAACCGGAAGCAAGCCCAAAAGTCTTCGTTTTATAAACGACAAACTGGTTGCCGCAGCCCTTTTGGAAGCCGACGGTGTCGATATAATCGATATACAAACAGGCAACGTTAGACGTATAAAGCCTCCCGAACAATATGCCCGGCAACAGGGCTTTGTGGAAACGCTGGTACTGCCGCAGCAAAACGAACTGTGGGTATCGCAAATGAGTTCGGCGTGCGTCCACGTATTCGATTTAGCCGGCTTCGCTTATAAGCGCTCCATACAAAGCTCGGGTGCGTGGAGTAAGGTGATGGCATACAATCAGGCAAACAACCGTGTCTATGTAAGCAATTGGGTCAGCCGCGATATAAGCGTTATAAATCCGCTGTCCTATACGGAGGAACGGAAGATTCCGGTTGCCGCCGTTCCGCGCGGTATGGCTTTTTCGCAGGACGGCTTGTATATGTATTGCGCACAATTCGAAGACGATTCGGGAAAATCCCGCTGCCGTCTTATTAAAAAAAATCTTAAAGACTTAAAAACCCTCACGGAAGCCGGAAGCAAAGGAGCAAAGCGCCATATCGCAGCCGATTACCGTACAAAACGGCTCTATGTGTCGGATATGTTTAACGCATGTATTGAAGTGTACTCGTTAGAGGACGACAGCCTTATCGCATCGATACGGGTTTTTAACAATCCCAACACCATTGCGCTTTCTCCCGACGGCAGACGTTTATATGTATCATGCCGCGGCCCCAATCATCCGGAAAAAGGCTACGAGCACAAGGGCTTGGTAACCGGCAGACTCGACATAATCGACACTCACCTCCTTACACGCATCGAAAGCATTGAAGCGGGAAATCAGCCGACCGGTCTTGACGTGTCAAGCGACGGTACCTTTATTGTCCTGTCCGACTTTTTGGACAACCGCGTCCGCTTGTTCCGGTTTTTAAAGCCCTTTGTTAAACCTTGACAGATAGGGCGTAACATTCTACACTGGATAAAAGGGGTTTTTATGAACAATGCGGTGATACAGCCGGGCAGGGATCCGGCGGCAAAACCGGCAAAAACCGGTAAAAAAACAAAAAAACACGGTTTTTTCCATATATTCATCGTTACACTGTTAATCATCGTCTTGATTATCGTGCTTCCGACTGCGGGATTTTTGGTATATTCCGCTTTCGACGGGGCGGACCCTGCCGAACATATTCCGCAGGATTTTTATGCGTATATAAATCTGCCCTCGGCCGGCGATTTTTTACAAAAAACCGTATCCGTACAAACACTTGACGCACTTTTAACCGGCGCAAACACCGAAAAACTACAGGGTACTCTGCGTTCTCTGCGCGCCTCCCCCGTTTTGTCGGCAAAGTGGTTCGACAAAGCCTCGAATTTCAGGCTGGATGCCGCCGTATATGCGGACGGAGCCTATCTTGTATGCGCCAAGCTCGGATTCAGATCCGCAGCCTCTCGGCTTTTGCCTTACATTTTACGGTACCGCCCCGATGTGTTTTCGTCGGTAAAAGAACTTTCCGCCGAAAACGAAAACGGCACTTTGTTTTGGACATACAAAATTGCGGACGGACAAAAAGCATATATCGGCTTTTACAAAGACCTTATGATTGTGTCGGCGGCAAAAGATTTATTTATGCAAGCGCTCGAAGCTCCGAAAGGGCAAGCGTCAAACGAAAAAGCCGTGCCGACACATGCAAAAAAAAGCGAAAGCGTAAAAGCGATTAAAAAGTTCATTAAAGAATCGAAGCGGGATGCGTTAAGCGTTTTAACCGACATGAATTATTTTACGTCTAATATCAAAGCCGACACGCTTTACGGAAAAATCATTTCGCGTTTGCATTTTCCCGAATACACGGCGGTAAATTTCAATTTGAATAAAAAAGAAATGTCGGTTTCGGGCAATTGTGCGTGGGACAGCGATTCGCAGGGATTAAAAATCATATTGCAAAACAAATCGGCGGTTCCCGGCATTTTAACGCGCCTTCCCGAATCTACCGACTATATTACCCTGCTAAAAATGGGAGAGCCTGCCTTTTTGTTTGAAAACGGCGCCGAACTTTTGGGCAAAAACATTATGAATGCATACGAAAATGCGGCAAACGGCATCCGGTTTTTGTTTCAAAAAGATATTCAAGAACTTTTATTTTCGTGGATGGGCGATGAAATCGGTATTGTCGGAACTGCAGACTCTGAAGAACCTATCTTTTTTGTTTCGCTTAAAGACGAAAAACAATGCCGCGACGTATTTACCCATATTTTTTCCCTCTTTTTTGTACACCGGGATGTATCGGCCGTAGTGAACGGTATACGCATTCCGCGCATAGAATTCCCCGACGTTATAAAAGCCCTTGTGCGTTCATTTAAAGTTGAACTTTCAACCCCCTTTTACCTTATTCAAGACGGGTACCTCTATCTTTCGCAAAGCGCCGAAGGCCTTGCAGCCTTTGCATCCGAAGTAAAAAGCGGTAAGCTTTTGGTAAAAACCGAAAATTGGAAAACAATTGCACGCTCGGTTTCTCCGGAAACGTCCGTATTTGCCTATTATACGCTCGACAGCCGCGTGCCGGCCTTTTTAAAGCACAATGCCGCTTTAAAATCCGTACTCAAGGATTACGGCAAAGGGGTTGTATCGGTAAAGCTCGATCCGGCGCAAAAACTCCGTTTTGAGTTGTACACGCAAAAAACCGTTTCGGCTTCGCGCGGAGAATTGGCCGCCTTCCCCTACGATTGCGGCGTAAAAGTGCAGTCGTATATATACAGCGGAAAAACGGCAAAAAACGTTCCCTATGCTTATTGGACTTCAGCCAACTCGGTATACGCGCTTAATTTGGCACAGCGCAGTGTACGCAGCATAAAGCTCGACGATACGGCGTATATAGGAGTTCACACCGAAAAAGGTATTGTAAAAGCGGTATGGGCGGTTTCTGCACGGGGAACCGTATATAAAACCGATTACGATTTAAATCCTTTTGAAGGTTTTCCCGTATTAACCGGAGAACGCTGTGCCTCATCGCCGACGATTATAAAGGGTACGCTTGCGGTACCGCTGGCCGATAAAAACGTTTTACTTTTTGTCGATTCTAAAGCACAGGTCCGCTATTCCGAGGAAATGAACGCAAAATTAAAACAGCCGCCCCTCGTATTTGAAAACACAATTGCGGCATTGCCGCGTTCTTTTGACAGCCTCATTTACCTGTTCGATACTGAAGGAAAAATACTGCCCGGTTATCCTGCCGAATCGCAGTCCATTTCGGCCGTACAACCCCTTTTGTACAAAGATGAGCAGTCAAAGCTTTGCATGGCGGTATTAACCGAAGACGGCGTATTTTCGCTTTTTCCGGCCGCACAAAGTGAAGAACGCGAAGCGCTTTCGGTTTCTCTTAACGCCGCGTCCAAGGTACAGCCCGTTTATTCTTCCGGCTTGCATATGTTTTTTGCCGCGGATGAAAACGGAACCCTGTACAAAATCGACACGCAATGCCGCATTGTCGATCAAATCGTATTAAAGCCCAAAACGGCACATAACCGCATTATAAGCTTGCTCGATTTTGACGGCGACGGTACCGACGAAGTTTTTGTATCCGGCGGCGGAAATGCGCTGTACGCGTATAACGCCCGGCTTATGCCGCTCGAAGGCTTTCCCGTTGCGGGAACGGGTATTCCGCATATGATTGATGTTGACGGCGACGGCTTTGCCGAATTGCTCACTTGCGGCATAGATAATACAATTCACGCTTATACCGGAGTACGACAATGAAAATACGACACATATACGCGGCGGCGCTCCTTTGCTTTTTACCTGTTTTTTTTACTTCATGTGCAACCGTACCCAGAAGCGATGTGTATGTACCGTCGGCAAAAGAAGACAACAGGGGGCGCATTGAAGATATAGAACGAAAACTCGTTTTGCAACACCGAAAAATCGTTCCTTCCGAAAACGCCGCCGTAAAAAAAGAACTGGACAGCCTTCTCGCTTCCCCTTCTTCGGACTCAAGTTATTTAGCGCGGCTCTACGCCCTGTATGCCGACTGGTATCTTTTAAATCGCGATAAAGCGGCGGCACGAAAAATGTTAAAAAGCGCGCAAAACTACAATGCGGACGACGAATATGCACTGCTTGTAAGCTCGCGTTTAATCGTAAAAAACGAAGAAAAACAAAGTTTTTTGGAAAACGCGGTAAAGCATAACCCCGATTTTTACCGTCTTAAAGGCGAGCTTGCTTCGCTTTATTTTTCGGCCGAAAACTATACCGCAGCCCTTGCCCTCTTCGATACCTCTCTCGATTTTTTACCGCCGGCGTATACGGAACTGTATGCCGAACAGCGCGAACGCGCGGCAAAATTGTATGAAGTCGATGCGGACACACATAAAGACAGTGCCCGTATTATCGAGCGCGATGAAATTCGTCTTTCCGATATGACCGCTTTAACGCAGGATAACAGCCACGCCCTCGACTTTATTACCGGCACGGAACGGCGCACGGTAAAGCTTCTTGCCGAGCAATTAAAAAAAGAAGGCTGGTACGCCCCCGACGCCGACCTCGGCGGAGGAAGCGCAAAGCGTAAAGACGCGGCCTTATTTTTATGGCACATGATTGCCGCCGGTGATTTTGCGCTTTTAAACCGCTACAGCACAAAATATATGCAGCGCGGCAAAAGCCCCTTGGAAGACGTGGAACTCGACCGGATATACTTCGACTCGATTTTAGGCGTTATCGAAGAAGACATTATACCCCTTATAGACGGCAGGCGCTTTAACCCCGAAGGAAGCGTAAGCGGTTTGGACTTTTATAATTGGCTGAAAAAAGCCGATCGTTTGCGCCGCTAGGTTAATAAGGGTAGTCTGCAACAGTGATATTTTTCAAATAATCCGGTCTATATTTTTCTTGTATATAATCGGACAATCCCGTGCGAGCTAAATATAAATACTGTAAATTAGGACATTTTGAAACTATGTTTCGTAAATCAGCCTCTGAAATCTCTGCGCCGGCTAAAGAAAGATTACTTAAATCCTTATATGCCACGTTAAAAAAATCAAGTACATTCTTACAATTAAAAAAATATAAAGTATGCAACTGAGAAGGCAAAACAATGTCTTTTGACTGTTCAAACGAACAATTTATAAAGGAAACTTCTCTCAGATTTGTTATATCCGTTAAGCCTTTAAATGAATGTATTACGGTATTCGTAAGAGCTATTGCAGGCATATCTGCATAAGCCGGATTAGAATAATCCAACCAATCATTATTAAAAAATAAACCGTCGAAATCCGTAATTTCCAGATCTTCTATATTCAAAGCCCATAGCTTTGGAAATTTTTCAATACCGTTAAATGAATTGAATTTATGTCCTTTTAACTTAATGTCTTGAATCTTCAAAGCCTGTTCTGCACCTACTAATTCATATAAAGTATTAAAATCTTCAAATTCGGTTACATTAATTTTCTCCAAATCTTCAGGTTGGATTCTAAAATCTGCAATTAACTTAAATTCATCTGCTTGTTTTACCGCTTCCTTTTTACTGCAAGCAGTTAAGGTCATACCCAGTAACATTAAAAATACAATCTTTTTCATGTTAATCTCCCGTTTTTTTTAGTATTAAAGTATAGTTTAAGTAATTGTTGTAGTATAAATTGGGATTATAAGTCATTCTGTTCCCATCGACTGATGTAATAGTATCATCAGATGTCCAAGTATTTCTATTTCCCAGTAGCATCTGCAATGTAGTTTGCGACACATAACTGTTTGTAAAAGAAAGAATATCATAACAAAGATTTTCTTTCACCCTTCGTTTTTCGGCGGCGGGTCGTCATCCGGTGTTACAAATTGATTTGTATATTCACTGCCGTCCTTTTCAAAAGCTCTTTTTAACATCTGTATATCTTCATCAAAAAAATAAATCTTTACAAAACCGCCGAACACCCAACCTTCAATTCCGTTTTCCAATCTGGTTTTATACCATGGAAATTGAAGATTTTCTATTGAATCTTTTTTATCGGTACAGTCAATAAGATAAATATCATCAAATTTATTAAGTTTTCCTATTATTTTTGTTTCAGGTTTTGTGTTCGGAGCTTCCCGCACGCGCAAATTATCGGTTATTACAAGCGCACGGCAGCTTGCTTGTTCCGGTACTACTTTTTTAGTTATTTCATCTTTTGTTTTATCTTTTATTCTTTCTTCAATCTGTTTTTTGGTGATTGGAAAGGTTTCTTTTTGGGGGTATTCATAGCCTCTAAAAGAAGGAGTCCCATACACATTGAATCCGCAGGTTACATATGAAACATACACAATATCTTTTTCTATTCTATGCGAATCATATTGAAAAAATATATACGACCGTCCAAAATTGCAAGTCCATTTACCGTATTCGTTTGCTACGGAACCGCCATACGAGCCGTTTTTATTCAACAAATGAAATGAAAATTCATTATTGTTTATTAAATCCTCCATAGATACAAAAAACTCGGAATCTTCTTGTACAGGAGAGAACTCTCCATCAATATTATAACTTTGTGTATTATTCTTTGTACAACTCATTAAAAATACATTCAACAGTATTAACGCTATTATTTTTTTCACTTTATTTTCTCCTTATTATTTGAATTGGTCGTAAAAGCTTGTCGGATCATACACTGTTCTCCAAGAACCATTATACATAGAACCGGTTTTATAATTATTTCCCATACAGATATCAATCGTATATCCTAAAGTCCGTATCGTCAAGTAAAAGTAAACCGATTTAACAAGCTTTGTTCCGGAGCTTTTCCATAATCTTCCTTGACACAGCGAGGGTAAAGCCTTACACTGAATGAAGGAGGAAGAATGCACGCAAAAAATATCGACGTTTCCGCATTAGGAGAGTTGCTTATCGATTTTACACCGAGCGGCATAAGCGAACAGGGCAACCGGCTTATGGAAGTGAATCCCGGCGGAGCGCCGGCAAATCTTCTTGCAATGTTAAACAAACTCGGACATTCAACCTCGTTTATCGGCAAGGTCGGAGACGATATGTTCGGCCGCCTTTTAAAAAGCGTCCTTGAAGATTTGAAAATCGGAACGGAAAACCTCATTGTAAGCAAAACCGACAATACCACCCTCGCCTTTGTGCACATAAAAGACGACGGAGACCGCGATTTTTCGTTTTACCGCAAAAACGGCGCCGACGTCCGGCTTTCGAGCGGAGAAGTAAGCGAGGATATACTTTCGCGCACCCGCATTTTTCACTACGGCTCCCTTTCCATGACGGCCGAACCCGCAGCTTCGGCAACCGAATATGCAATTGCATGCGCAAAAAACTACGGCGCCCTGTGTTCTTTCGATCCCAATTTACGTGTCCCCCTGTGGGACAATCTTGCACACGCAAAAGAGCGCATCAAATACGGCTTATCGCAATGCGATATTTTAAAAATCGCCGAAGAAGAGCTTGAATTTATAACCGGCTGCAAGGACATTACAGAAGGAGTGTGCTCTTTGCGCTCGTCGTACAATATTCCGCTTATCGGGGTAACCTGCGGCAAAAAGGGCGCCTCACTGTTTTATGCGGATGAAAACTGTACGGACGGCTTAGGCTTACATGAAAGCCTTCCGACTTTCAAAAAGGTAAAGACAATAGACACTACCGGAGCGGGCGACACCTTCGCCGCCTGCATTTTGCACGATGTTCTGGTACACGGTTTTACGGATTTTACAAAAGAACGCCTGCACTCCATGCTCCTTTTTGCAAACGCCGCAGCTTCCCTTGTAACCGAAAAAAAAGGAGCGCTGCGCGTTATGCCCGGCGAAAAGGACATACAAGCGCTTATTGCAAAGGGTTTGTAATTTTTTTAAACCCTGCCTTTTTTTATCTGTCCTGTTCCGCAATTTTGCGGTATTTTGCTGCCAATGAGCGCGCTTTTTCGGCTGCAAGGCCGCGGTAGCGTTCGGGGTGCTCAAAAAAGGATGCGGCGTCTTTTATGCCCAGCTTTTCGGCTTGTGCCCGTATGCGCTCAAAAACGTCTTCCCGCTTTTGCAGGGCTTCAAAAAAGCTTATACCGGAATGTTCCGCATCAAGGGTAATTTTACGTATAACTTCGTGGGCATCCGAAACGCCGCTTTCGGCAAGCAAAAGATAGGCGGGTTCCGCAAGAATGCCGCCTTTTACCTTACCGCCTGCCGCATTTAAATTGCGCATCATGCCTTCGGCGTCGGCGTTAAGACCTGCAACAATGCTTTTCATACGTTCCGCGGCGAGGGTAAAGCCCGTTAAATAGTCGGCGACAAAGCGCTGGCTTGCGGAGTTTGTCAAATCTCTTTGGTGCTCGGAAATCTGGTCCATAAAAAAAGTCATAACGCGCGGCGCAAAAGCCTTCCATAAGGATTTTACGTGTTCGCTGTTCCAGGGGTTGCGCTTTTGCGGCATCGTAGAAGAACCTACCTGATCGGCGCTGAAATACTCGAATACTTCGCCTATTTCGCTGCGCTGCAAATTGCGTAAATCGTCGGCAAGGTTTGCCAAAATGCCGAAAGCGACATTACATTCAAGCAAAAGACGCAGTAAATATTCGGGTTCGACAAGCTGGGTTGAATGCTCGGAAGGCTCAAGCCCCACATAGCCCAAATACAAACGTTCAAGTTCTTCAGGGTCTTTTACGAGCATGGACGTGCCGTTGTAAGCGCCGACCGGGCCTGCAAGTTTTCCGCGTAAATTTTTCGACAAGCGCTCTATTTCGATAATCGATTTTCCTAAACGGCTTACATATTCGGCTATGGCAAAACCGAAGGTGATGGGAACGGCATGCTGGCCGTGGGTGCGCCCCGTTTGCGGCACTTCGGCATCGCGCTCGGCTATGTCGCATAAATGAGCTTCCAAATCGCGCAGTACGGGTAAGATAACCTGCTGCACGCAGTCGCGTATACGCATTGAAAGGGCCGTGTCCAAAATATCGACGCTGGTTGCGCCCAAGTGCACAAGGGGGGCGGTTTCGCCCGGAACCAGCGTTTTAAGTACGTTTACAAGGGCGCGTATATTGTGCTTAGTTTTTTCTTCTTCGGCATAAACGCGCGCAGGGTCAATCGTCCATGCAACCGTATCGAGTTTTTTTTCGGTTTCGCTGTCAAGTTTGCCGCGCATTTTAAGGTGAGCCTTTATAAGGGCGGTTTCGGCCTTCGCACAGGAAATAACGGCCGCCTGCTCGGAAATAAACGAAGATAAATCGTCAAACACCTTCGCTTCGGAAAGCGAATAGCGGTGATCCAAGGGAGAAATGTTTAAAAAAATACTGCGTGATTCCATAATGTTATAGTCTCTCTTTTCCTGCTTGTAAAAAGCGGAGATATGTTTGTAAAATATGTTTTTGTGCTTGTTCTACTTGAATAAGAGGAACTGTGCTTATTCTCATCCTTTCATCGGTAAGCGCGGCCGCGTCCTCTTTCGGCATAAGGCCTTCAATAAACTCATTCATTTGCGGGGATGCGCCTTTCAGCGCAAGCACCGTATCCCGTATGGAAAATTCAGCTATTGTCTTTTGTACAACGGCTGTATCCGCCGTAAGTAAATCTTCAAACGAGCGTGGCACCATATTATCCTCCGCATACTGAATTTATTACAGTATAACATATACGAGCAGTATTGACTATACAAAAAGTAAAAAGCGTGATATAACTAACTCAGGTACATATAGAAAGAGGATGCCATGCCCTATTGCGACCCTACAAATCTTGCCGTTATTGCCTGCCCCGGCGGACAGGTTTTTGCGGACGCCGTTATTGCACATTTACGGCATATTTATAAACATCGATTTAATTTAAAACTTGACGGTATTTTAAAGCGTTATACAAAAGATAAAGATGCGCTTATAAAAGACATCAATTATTTTAACGATTTAAAAACATCAGATCTGTGCGTACGCGGAAATGTAGATGCCTACCGCCCTCCCGTTTTTAAAACCGAAACCGAATTTACCTATTTTATGAACGGCGAGTTTAAAACCGAAATAAAAAGCTGCATCCGCGGAAAAGACGTGTATATTTTTCAGGATGTGGAAAATCATCAGGTTTTAAGCTTAAACGGCGGTAAAAACCGATGTTCGCTTTCGGTAAACGACCACATTATGTCTATGCTGGTTACGATTGACGCGGTGCGCCAAGCCGGAGCCGCAAAAATCACCCTTGTCGTGCCCGTTTATCCGTACAGCCGCCAGCACAAAAAAAAGGGAAGAGAAGGCTTGACGGCCAGTCTTTTAGGCCATATTTACGAAAACATGGGCGTAAACCGTATTATTACGCTTGATATACATTCGCGCGAAATAGAAAACGCTTTTTCACGCATCAATTTGGAAAACCTGCACGCAAGCTATCAAATTATTCGCGAACTTACGAAGCTGGTCGATTTGACGGGTAACACGGAAGATATCGTTATTGTCGCTCCCGATACCGGAGCGGTTGACCGCAATAAATTTTATTCGACGGGCTTGCAAAAACCCCTTGCAATGATTTATAAAGAGCGCGATTATTCAATCGTTACACAAAATGCAAAAGATACGAATATAAAATCGATAAAACTGCTCGGAGATGTTCACGGTAAGGTTGCCTTTTTAGCCGACGATATGCTCGGAACCGGCGGTACTCTTTTAAAAGCGATGGAATTTCTTAAAGAACAGGGAGCGACAAAGGTTATCGCGGCAATCAGTCTGCCCTTTTTTACGGGTAATGCGATTGAATTGTTCAACGAAGCCTACGAAAAGGGGCATTTTTACCGCATAATCGGTACAAATGCGGTATATCACGAAGAGCTTTTAAAATGCGAATGGTATATCAATACCGATGTAAGCGGTTTGTTTGCAAATATTATCGCGCGCCTCCATCACAACCAATCTTTAAGCCATCTTTTGGACAACCGGAATATTATCGAAAAACTGGTTAAGTAAAAATCGCAAAAAACCGCAGGTACATTTTTACAAGGGGGAGGAAAAAATATGACCATTTACAGCATACCGGAAAAACCTGCGGCTCTTATTTTTGATATAGACGGAACCCTGTACACAAATGCAAGGTACATAAAAGAACAAACGGATTGTCAAATCCGCCGCTTTGCCGAAACACGCAATTTGGATCTTAAAAAAGCGCGTAAAATGGTAAAATCCTATCGGGAAGAATGGGCAAAGCTGCACGGCGGTAAACAGCGTTCGCTGGGCAATGTGTTAAAAGATATGGGGGTTCCCATAAGCGAAAGCATTGCATGGCGCAAAGAATTGATTGATCCGGCGCATTATTTAAAAACCGATAAAAAATTGTGCGCGGTTCTTGCCCGGCTTGCCGAATCTCATAAACTTATTTGCATTACAAACAATCCGGTAAGCGTCGGCCGCAAAACACTTAAAGCTTTGGGGGCCGACCCCTTTTTCAGCGGTGTTATCGGTCTTGATACCTGCGGCATATCGAAGCCCGATATAAAAATCTTTGAGCTTGCGGTAAAACAGGCGGCCGCTTCCGTTGAACGCTGTATAAGCATAGGCGACCGCTACGATATTGACATAGCCCTTCCTCTGGAAATGGGTATGGGAGGTATTTTGGTAGAAGGGGTAAAAGATCTGTATACATTGGAAAATGTACTGTGTACAAAATAAGGATACATCCGTTTAAAGATTTTTTTATGTTTGTACTGAATAATACCGACAATTATGATATAATATAAAGTATGGAAATAAAACCTTTTGATACGACAATACATTTTGAAAACGACGGTTCCCTCGAATTCTTTTTTATAGGAACGGGAAGCGCCTTTTCAAAGAAATTTTTTCAAACAAACCTGCTCATCATTAAAGGCAAGGACCACTTGCTGGTAGACTGCGGAACAATGTGTCCCTATGCATTTTCTACATATAATTCAAATATCACAAAGGTACGAAATCTTTTAATAACCCACTCGCACGCCGACCATATCGGCGGTATTGAAGAAGCCGGATTAATGGGCAGATATGCGACAAAACAAAAGCCCACAATGATTATTTCCGATTATTATAAAAAAATACTGTGGAATCAATCGTTGCGCGGGGGTATGTCGTACGGAGAATATACAAACGGTCAATATTTAACGTTTGACGATTATTTTACACAAATAAAACCCGTACGTATCGCATCGCGCCCGCGGCCCCTGTATCAAAGCACTTGCGGAAGCATAGACATAAAGATTTACCGCACAAAGCACATTCCCGACAGTACGGGAAGCTGGCAGCAATCCTTTTATTCGTGCGGGATTTTAGTCGATGAACGCATTTTATTTCCCAGCGATACCCGCTTCGATCCGGAGTTGATACGGCTTATGCTCAAGCGTTATCCGAATATCGAATGGATTTTTCATGACTGCCAATTTTTTCCCGGCGGCGTACATGCGTTCTACGATGAATTAAAAACCTTCCCTCCGGATATAAGGCGGAAAATGTTTTTATGCCATTACGGGGACGGCCGTGAAAAGTTCGATGCCGTAGGCGACGGTTTTGCAGGTTTTACCGAAAAAGGCTGTTACTATAATTTCGGTTAAAAGAATCAGTAAAGAGCATCAGTCCCATTCGTCTTCTTCGTCTTCATCATCAAATTCATTATTGAATTTTTCAACGCCTTCAAAATAAGCTTCTTTAAATATTTCTACGGCTTCCGGATCCGCATCATCGGGATATTCAAAATTTTCTACGGTACTTTCCGAATCTATCCCTTCGGAAGCTTCTTTATAGCCGAGTCTAAACCCGTATTTATGAGCCGATTCTTCATAATAAAATGCTTCTTCGGGAATATCGGAGTAAAAGTCGTCCTCAAACTCCTGTTCTTCATCAAATGCATCGTCAAACATAGCTTTAAAGTAACTCACAAGTGCCGCTCTGTCAAGTAAAAAATGGCCCATACACGAGTCGAACGTGCGACCTGCTGCTTAGGAGGCAGCCGCTCTATCCTGCTGAGCTAATGGACCGATAAGGACAAAGGAGCTGCTCAAGCCGAAGCTTTTTAACAGCCCCTTTATCGTCTGTTTAAAACAATCAGCGCTTCCACACGGTAAATAAAGCGCCCAAAACCAATAAGTGCGCCGATAAACTTTTTAAAAAGCTTAAAAACGCACTTGCGGAAGAAAACGCACCGCCTAAAATACCGCCGGAACCCATTACATCAATAAGTGCAATAACAATAAGCCATACAATTATAATAATAAAAATAAAGAGGTTGGTAATTTTTCCGGTATCGACAAAAAAATTTGCCAATAAAAAGATACCTGCAATAAGTTCGCAAATACCCAATGCCATAATTACAATTGTCGCAGGGCTTCCCTTTAAAAAGCTGTAAACCGCAGCGGCAAGTTCATTGCCGCTCACTCCCGCTTGCAGTTTACCGAAAAAACCGCCGTCCAGCTGAAGGGTTAAAAGACCCGATACAAGTAAAAAAAGTGCAAGAGCCAGCTGCAGCACAACTCCGCTTAATGTTTTTTTTGACACAGCCATATCTTTGTTGCATTTCTGCCGACATTCAGGCAGTCACGCATTCCTCCTGATAAAAGGTTTTGATACTATTCATTATATCCAAGAATAACATACATTGCAAGAGAGCCGGAAAATGTCCGAACAATCGTTTTTTGCACTTCGTTACATCGTATACGGAACTTAAATAAGACTGAAAGAAAAACATTTTTATTAAAAAAAACGAACTTTTTTTGCATTAAATTTACTTTATTACTTGAAATAGAAACAAATGTAGGGTAAAATGACAGCATTGCTTTTTTCAGGAGGATACTATGAAAAAAAGATTTTTTATGAAAGCTTTCGTAACCGTTTTGGTGCTTTTCGCTTTTTGCGCGGCAGGTTATTCACAGAAAGCGGAATTCATTTTTAACAACGGTACCGAACCGCAGTCTTTGGATCCCTCAAAGATTGAAGGCGTTCCCGAACACCGCTTGTACATGGCCTTGTTTGAAGGCTTGGTAGGCTACGACCCCAAAACAAGCCGCCCCGTTCCCGGTGTTGCCAAAAGCTGGACCCGCAACGCTTCGCAGGATGTGATTACATTTAAGCTTCGCGACTGCACATGGAGCGACGGTACAAAAATTACCGCTCAAACCTTTGTGGAGTCATGGCTCTATTATTTATCCCCCGAAACCGCAGCCACCTATGCATATATGCCCGCTATGGTTATCAAGGGCGCAACCGAATACAATGCCGGAAAAGCCGGTCCCGAAACCGTCGGTATCCGTGCAGTTGACGATAAAACCTTTGAAGTAACCCTCGTCGGTCCCGTTCCTTATGCGGTAGACATGATGGCTCACTATTCATTTTCTCCGCTTCCGATGCACGCAATTAAAAAATTCGGAACGGATTGGATTAAACCTAAAAATTTTGTCGGAAACGGCCCCTTTGTATTAAAAGAATGGGTTCCGCAGGACAGAGTTACTATGGTTCCCAATAAAAAATACTGGAATAAAGCAAACGTACATATCACGCGCTTGGTAGCCTTGCCCATCGAAAACGAAACCACCGCCTATCAAAAATATAAAAGCGGGGAAATGGACTGGGCAACAAGTACTCCTACCGAAATGCTCGATGAAATCAAACTTCGCGACGATTATCATCCGGCTCCCATGGCAACAACCTATTACTATTATCTGAACGTCAATAATAAGGTATTGAGCGATGCGCGCGTACGCAAAGCCTTAGGTATGTCTTTCGACCGCAAAGAATTGGTCGAAAAAGTAACCCGCGCAGGTCAAGTTCCTACAACGGCCCTCGTTCCTCCGATGGAAGGTTACACAACCGCCAAGGGAAATGCGTTTAACGTTGCCGAAGCGAAAAAACTTCTTGCCGAAGCCGGCTATCCCGACGGAAAAGGCTTCCCGAAAATGACCCTTATTTACAATACAAACGAAGGCCACAAAAAAATCGCCGAGTTTATGCAGCAGCAGTGGAAGAAAAATTTGGGTATCAACATCGAACTTGCAAACTTGGAATGGGCAACCTTCCTTGACAAGCGTCAGGCAAACGATTTTGAAATTGCCCGTGCCGGCTGGGCTGCCGACTATCAGGATCCGTCCAACTTTTTGGAACTCTTCCTTTCGACAGCCGGAAACAACGACGGCCGTTACAACGACAAAGAATACGATGCATTAATCGACAAAGCTTCAAAAATGCCGGCAGGAGCTGCCCGTATGGCGGTTTTGAAGCAAGCCGAAGAAATGGTAATTACACGGGATCAAGCTATTATCCCCTTCTATTACTATGTATCTCCTAATATGATTGACCTTAACAAGTGGGACGGCTGGTATACCAATACTTTGGATATCCACCCCTGGGTTGGTTTGAAAAAGAAAAAATAAGTTTTTCACGTTTTAACGCGGAGCCGTAACAATGAGCCGCTAAAAAGCAATTCGCTTTTTAGCGGCTTCTCGAACCTTTTCAATACACTGTATTTTCTTTTGTATCGGCTCCGGTTTGAATAAACCGCTTTAATCATTATGATGAGTAAGCAAAAGGCGGCTTGTTCGAACCCAAAAAAACACATACAGATGAGGAAAAAATGGGAAGATTCATATTCCGCCGGGTTTTAGGTTTAATCCCGACAATGTTTTTAATTGTAACGTTCAGCTTTTTTTTAATCAGATTGGCACCGGGGGGGCCTTTTTCTCGCGAAAAAAAAGTTACGCCGGAGGTAATGCAAAACCTTTTGAAAAAATACGACATGGACGCCCCCCTATACAAACAATATCTGCGCTATATGGGAAACGCTTTACGCGGAGATTTGGGGCCTTCTTTTAAAAATAAGGACTACAGCGTTACCGAACTTATCGGTATCAGTTTGCCGAATTCGCTTATTTTGGGTGTCGTTTCTCTTTCGCTCGCCCTTATATTGGGGGTAAGCGTCGGGGTCGTTTCGGCTTTAAACCGGAATACACGGATCGATTATGCGGCAATGTCGGCAGCGGTTATCGGTATATCCGTTCCGCTGTTTGTAGTCGGTCCGGTATTGATGCTTATTTTTGCCATGAAGTTAAAGTGGCTTCCCACATCGGGCTGGATAACCGGACGTGCGGGCTTAAAAACCCTTATTATGCCGGCAATTACCCTCGCCTTCCCCTATTTTGCCTATATAGCCCGTTTAAGCCGTGCCAGTATTTTGGAAATTCTACGTTCGGACTATATCCGTACTGCGCAGGCAAAGGGATTAAAACAATCGGTGGTTATTTTTAAACACGTACTAAAGGGTGCAATGCTGCCGGTCGTCAGTTATTTGGGGCCGGCCTTTGCAGGTATTGTTACCGGTTCGGTGGTTGTAGAGCAGATTTTTCTTGTTCCGGGCCTCGGAAATTTTTTCGTAAAATCGGCTTTAAACCGCGACTACACCCTTATTATGGGAACGGTTATCGTATATTCGCTTATTTTGGTTGTGATGAATTTAGTCGTCGATATTATATACGGCTTACTCGACCCGCGTATTTCATATAAATAGCAGGAGGTTTACGGTGTTATTTACCGCACGCAAAAAAAATGCCGAACAGGCCGTAAATGAATTCAATCAAGTTATGAAACCCGTATCTTTATGGGGAGATGCTTGGAAACGGCTTAGAAAAAATAAAATGGCGCTTATCGGTTTATACGTTGTGGGTTTTTATATTTTAATTTCATTTTTAGCCCCCGTTTTACCGATTTATCCTTACGAACAGCAATATTTGGATCACATATATTTACGGCCGTCTTTTAAACCGGCCGGCGAAATTATGATTGCGCAAAAAAAAGCCTATATTGCAAAAATTATGGCAAAGGAAAAACGCAGCGAATATACCGAAAAAGAAAGCGCGGAAATCGCAGCGATGGAAGAAGATATAAAAGTCAATCCGATTCATCAAAGACGTTATATTCTCGGTACCGACAGTTTGGGACGCGATGTGCTTTCCCGAACCATTTACGGCGGGCGTATTTCGATAGCCATCGGTCTTTTAGGAACCGTAACCGCTCTTATTATAGGCGTTACCTTAGGTTCGATTGCAGGCTATGCGGGAGGCTGGATTGACAACGCCCTTATGCGCTTTGTCGATATTATGTACGGCCTTCCTTATATGCTCATCGTTATTATTATGATGGCGATTTTGGGGCGAAACGTTTTTATTTTGTTTGTCGCCATCGCCCTTATCTCATGGCTTACGATTGCCCGTGTGGTACGCGGTCAAATTATCAGTTTGAAAAATTCGGAATTTGTCGAAGCCGCCCGTTCTATGGGAGCAAGCTCTGCCCGTATTATATTCCGCCATTTATTACCCAATACCTTGGGTATCGTTATCGTATATTCAACCCTTTCTTTGCCCTCGTTTATTATGAGCGAAAGCTTTTTATCCTTTTTGGGTTTGGGCGTTTCGGCTCCCCTTGCATCATGGGGTTCTTTGGTTGCCGACGGCGTAAAGGGTATGGAATTGTATCCGTGGCTGCTTTTGGTTCCGGCAATCGTTATGACCGTTTTTTTGTTCGCAATGAACTTTTTGGGCGACGGTTTGCGCGATTCCTTCGATCCGCAAAGTAAAAACAAGGTTTGAGGCACACTGAATGGAAAACACAAGTATACAAGATGAAGTTATTCTACAAGTAAAAGACCTTCGTACTTATTTTAATACGGACGAAGGCGTTGTAAAAGCCGTAGACGGTATTACATTCGATTTACGCAAGGGCGAAACGATGGGCATTGTCGGCGAATCCGGTTCCGGGAAAAGCGTTACAAACCTTTCGATTATGAATTTGATTCCCAATCCGCCGGGAAAAATAATGGGCGGCGAAGTGTTTTTTCACGGTGAAGACTTGCTTAAATTAAGCGAAAAACAAATTCAAAACATACGGGGAAACAAAATATCGATGATATTTCAAGACCCGATGTCCAGTTTAAATCCGTTTTTACGCATTTCCACTCAAATGGTTGAAACGATTATGCTTCACCAAAAACTGGATAAAAAAGCTGCAAAAATAAAAGCGATAGAAATGCTTAAATTGGCCGGTATCCCCGCGCCGGAAAAACGTATAGATAATTATCCGCATCAATTTTCAGGCGGCATGAGGCAGCGCGTTATGATTGCAATGGGACTTTCATGCAATCCTGAAATCCTTATTGCGGACGAACCGACTTCGGCCCTGGACGTAACGATTCAAGCACAAATTCTTGAACTTATGCAGGATCTTTCGCGCAGACTCGGAACTGCGGTAATTATGATAACCCACTCGCTCGGTGTCGTTGCCGGTATGTGCGATACCATTTGCGTTATGTACGCAGGCCGTGTTGTAGAACGCGGTAAAACGGAAGACATTTTTAAAGAACCTAAACATCCGTACACGCGCGGTCTTATCCAATCGGTTCCGCGTTTGGACAAAGAAAACGCCGAACGGCTTTATTCGATTCCGGGACAGCCGCCGAACGTTATAGACCTTCCGCCCTGTTGTCCTTTTTTCCCGCGCTGCAGCAGTACAATGGATGTGTGCAAAAAAAAGTATCCGCCGCTTAAGGATTTCGGCAACGGACACTGTACATCCTGTTGGCTTTATGCCGATGAAAAGGAAAAGGCCGAATAAGTTCATAGGAGAATAGAATGCAAAACCTGCTTGAAGTAAAAAATCTTAAAATGCACTTTCCGGCCGGAAGCGAAGGTTTGTTCGGCGGAAAAAAGAATTACATATATGCGGTTGACGGTATCGATTTTACGTTAAAAAAAGGCGAAACACTCGGTTTGGTGGGAGAATCCGGCTGCGGAAAATCCACCGTTGCGCGCGCCGTTGCCCAGCTGTATAAACCCACCGCCGGAGAAGTTATATTCAACGGTAAGGATTTAACAAAGATGAATAAGGGCGAGCTTTTGGAAGCGCGCAAAAACATTCAAATGGTGTTTCAAGACCCCTATGCTTCTTTAAACCCGCGCATGACCACCGCTTCGATTATCGCCGAGCCTTTGCGCATATATAAACAGCGCGGTATTATCGAAATATCGGAAGAAGAAATAGATAAGCGCGTTGAAAATTTAATGGAATTGGTCGGTCTTTCAAAGTTTTTTAAAAACCGCTATCCGCATGAATTTTCAGGCGGCCAAAGACAGCGTATCGGTATTGCGCGCTCTTTGGCTTTAAATCCGAGCCTTATCCTTGCAGACGAGCCGGTTTCGGCTTTGGACGTATCGATTCAAGCGCAGATTTTAAACCTTTTTAAAGACGTTCAAAAAGAGATGGGCCTTACCTATCTTTTTATTGCCCACGACTTGGCGGTTATTCAATATATTTCCGACCGTATTGCGGTTATGTATTTGGGAAAGATTGTAGAAATAAGCGATTATAAGGATTTATATGCAAATCCCCTGCATCCCTATACGAAGGCCCTGCTTTCGGCAGCCCCCATTCCCGATCCGGAAGTTGAAGCAAAGCGTCAGCGCATTATTTTAACGGGGGACGTTCCCGCTCCCGACCGCCAGAGGCCCGGCTGTTATTTTTACGACCGCTGCCCGAAACGTATGGATTGCTGTAAAACCGCTCAGCCGCCCCTGGTTCAAAAAGGCACAAACGGTACCGACCATCAAATCGCTTGCTTTTTATATAAGTAAGATATCGGTATGCGGTGTCCTTTTAAAACCGCTTGCGTATTAAGGCAATAAGAAAAGCGGCTATGTAAAACAGCTGCGGAAAAAACGAAAAAATTACGGAAGCAAGCGGTACTCCGCCGATTTCAATACCGGCATTGTTATGAAATGCATTGATACCGAACACCGACAAAACGTCATACACGATACCCGCGTAGGCAATGAGGGTTCCGGCAACCAATGCTATCCACGCCGCATCCCGTGTTTTAGACCACAGCATAATGGCTAAAAAAGCCGCTATACCGCCTAAAACCAATTTAATAATATACAGCACCATATCGGCTTGCATAAACGCCTCCCGTATTTTTTGCTTCCTTTGTGCTAAAACGGCTTCCGTTTTAATTGTGAAAAATCTCCCTGCGATGCACCGAAGGGCACAACAGACGGAACCGTGCAAACCGGCGCAAGTAAAAGCGCACAGTCAAGGCAGTGCAGCACAAAATCTTTGTATTGCTCCGATTTTATTTTCGGCATAAAATAGGCACCGCTGCGTATAAAATACTGTCCGAGAACAAAATCGAAAGCGGAAAAATCTTTTTCGCTGCGGCGGGGAATTTCGGCCGATAAATCGTATACCGCCCTGGCAAGCGCATTTAACAAAGCCGGCGAACATGTGTCGGAACGGGGCGGTTCGGCGCCTTCTTTTTTTTCAAACACGGCTATATATCCGGAAGTGCTCAATGCAAAGGGCGGATATAATGCGCAAACCCCCGGTATAAAATTGCAGGTTTTTGTGTCCGGCTGCACAAACAAACCGTCCGAAGGAATTTCCGCGTGTTCGGGAAACCAGGGACGCCATAATTTAATGCCGTACATACTCTTTTTTTCGGCGTATTCTTCGCCCCATGCACTTTGATATACGGAAGTTAAAAGCGATTCGGCACTTAAAAACCAGCGGGCATGATCATAAGAGCCGAGCAAAGCAAGAACGGCTTTTTCAAAACGCCGTTCATATTCACAAGGGAAAGAACCGGTTTGACCGCGCTCAAGGGTGTTTTTAAAAATCTTAAAAGCTTTGGAGCCGGAACAGCCCCATCCTAAAACGGCACGGCCCGAATCCCGATACATATCGGTAATGCGTACGCCCTTTTGCGTATATAAATAGCAACCGCGTGCCCGAGAAACGGCACCGTATCGTTTTACAAATTCGGTTTTGTACCACAGCGGCACATCATACTGCATCAAAGTTTTTCCAATTCGGCTTTTAAAAGTGAAGCCGCGGCGGCCGGCGTTGCCTTTCCGCCGGATTTTTTTATAATTTGCCCCATAAGCCAACCGAAAACATTCGTTTTACCGCCCTTATACTCGGCCAAAGCTTGCGGGTTTTCTCTTATAACCTCCGATACAAAAGCGGCAATTTCCGCAGTATCGGAAACAACTTCCATACCCTCTTCTTTTATTATCTGTTCGGGCATGTGCCCGGTTTCGAGCATCTGTGCAAATACGTCCTTTGCCTGCTTTCCGGTTATTTTTTTATCCGTAACCGCATTTACCAATTCGGCAATATGCGCCGGAGTAAGGTTGAATTGTTCTATGCTTATCTCTTTTTGATTTAAAACGGCTAAAACTTCGGCTAAAATCCAATTGGCGGTTTTTTTTACATCTTTGGATAATTTTGCAGCCTGTTCAAACCACAAAGCAAGAGCACGGCTTGAAGTGAGTGTTTCCGCATCGAAAGAAGAAAGGGCGTATTCTTTTTTAAAGCGCATACGTTTTTGTTCGGGCAATTCGCCGACTTTTTCGGCCGCTGCGGAAATAAACGTTTCGGAAACATTAAAGGGCTTTATATCGGGTTCGGGAACAAAACGATAATCGATAAAGGAATTTTTTGTGCGCTGAATGACCGTTTCACCTTTTGTTTCATCCCAGCCCATCGTATTTTTATATCCGACTTCGAATTCTTTTTTTGTCGTTTCGAATTCTTTAAGCTGACGTTTTATTTCATATGCACACGCATCTTTTATTGCGCGGAACGAGTTTAAGTTTTTGATTTCGGAGATCGGGGTACGATGTTCTTTTCCGTCTTCCCATATGATAAGGTTAATATTCGCATCGCATCTCATATTTCCGTCTTCCAAATTTCCCTTCGTTACATTTACATAGCGCAATATTTCCTGAAGGGTTTGCATAAGCAAAGCCGCTTCTTCCGGAGAATTCATATCCGGCTTTGTAACGATTTCAATAAGCGGGGTGCCCGAACGGTTATAATCTATGTAACTGTGAGAACCTTCCAAATGAAGGCTTTTTCCGACATCTTCTTCCAAATGAATGCGCTCTATACGCACTCTCTTATACAAGCCGTCTATATCGCTCGCCTCTCCTGCCGCATTTTTACCGTAGTGACTTTTTCCTCCGGGCTGCAAATCTTCGCTTAAATGGCGGTAGGGAATATCAACAAAACCCGCACTGCATAAGGGGATATCGTTTTGCGTTATCTGGTATCCTTTTACCAAATCCGGATAAAAATAATGTTTGCGGTCGAATTTGGTAAAGCGTGCAATCGAACAGTTAAGAGCGGTACCTGCAATAATGCCCATTTCCACATATCCCTTATTAACTCGCGGCATCCCGCCGGGAAGTCCCAAACATACAGGACACACCCGCGTGTCGGGCATGCCGCCGTAGCGGTTTTCGCACGCGCAAAAAGCTTTGGTTTTTGTAGTAAGCTGGCAGTGTATTTCGCAGCCGATAACGACACGATAGTCTATACTCATTTTTTTTCTCCATTGCGGCCGGTATGCCACGCTTTTGCCATAGAAAGCAGGCGGTTTTCGCTGAACATGGGGCCTGCAAATTGCACGCCGACGGGAAGCCCCGCACTTGTCGTTCCGGCCGGAACATTTAAGGAAGCGGTTCGGCTTAAATTGACAAAAACGGTAAACATATCGGATAAATACATAGCCATAGGATCTTCGGTTTTTTGACCTAACTTAAATGCAGGCGTCGGACATGTGGGACACAAAATACAACTGTAGGTTTTATAGAGGGCGGCGATTTCACGCTGTATGCGTGCGCGCACTCCCATAGCCCGCTTATAATAGGTACCGGAAAATTGATCCGATAATACATAATTTCCGATAATAATACGGCGTTTTACCTCCGCTCCGAAGCCTTCGCTGCGGGTTTGAATAAACAAGTCATCATAACCTTCGCCGCGATCTTTACGGTTGCCGTAGCGAATTCCGTCAAAACGGCTTAAATTACTCGCGGCTTCGCTAAGCGCAATAACGTAATAAGAAGCAATCGAAGCATCCAAAACGGGAATATCGACAAGTTCTATGGAAGAACCGCGTTCTTTAAACCATGTTTGCACTTTTTCGAATATGCCGGCAACTTCTTCATCAAGGCCCTTTGCTTCGGCAAATTGACGCGGAACTGCAATTTTAAGGGATGCGAATTCCGTATCCGCTAAAGGCGGGCAAGGCGAATTTATTTCACAGCCCGCAGGAATATCCTCGGAAGTATCGTCATAAAAATCTTTTCCCGACATAATACGTAGCGGAAGCGCTATATCATCCGGCGTTACACCGAAAACGCCCGCTTGATCGAGCGAGCTGCCGAAAGCGGTAATGCCCCAGCGGCTTAAAAGTCCGTAAGTCGGTTTAAGACCGTACACGCCGCAATAAGATGCCGGAAGACGAACGGAACCGCCCGTTTCCGTACCGAGGGCAAAGGGCACCATTCCCGAAGCGACGGCAGCCGCAGAACCTCCGGATGAGCCGCCGGCAACATAGGTGCGGTTTATGGGATTGCGTGTCGGTCCGTATGCCGAATATTCGGTCGAAGACCCCATCGCAAATTCATCTTGATTACAGCGCCCTAAGGGAACGGCGCCGGCGTCAACCAGCCGTTGAATAACGGTTGCATTGTAAGGGGCGGTATAGCCTTCCAAAATATGACTTGCACAGGTAAGACTTTTACCCCGTACCGAAATATTATCTTTTACGCCGAAGGGTATACCCAAAAGCGGTTTTTTTGCAAGTAAGTTTTTTAAAGCATCCGGCCCCTGTGCAAGCGCCCGATCCCGCTCTTCATCGCAGCGGCGTGCTTGTACAAGCGCGTCGGCATATATTTCCAAAAAAGCGTTTAAAGGAGCATCGGTTTTAAGATCTTGTTCGAAACAATCGATAGATTTTGCAACCAATTCCTCGCATGTATATGTTTTATTTTCCAAAGCCTGCAATGCAGACAAAACGGTATATTGTTTCATACTTACTCCTGCCCTGAGGCGGATAAAATTAAAGCGATACTTTAGGCGCCCTCGCCCAAAACTTTCGGAACACGGAAATAACCGTCCATAAACTCATTTGTCATTTTTTTTACGTCGGGAATATCCAAGCCAGGAACGGGCGTATCTTCTCGCAATACATCGGCTTGTGAAGACGGATATGCGTCAAAGGGATTCTCAGTATCGTCAAATTCCGACAACAAATTAAAATAGCCGACAATTTGTTCAACTTGATTCTTTAAAGTCTTTAAATCGATGGAAGACGGTGCCAAGCGTGAAAGATATAACAAAGCTTCCAACATATTTTCATCAATGGCAGGGGGTTTACTGTTCATATTATCGTATAATACCCGATTATAGGCTTTTATTCAAGAAGAAATGTTTTGTTCGATATATAGCCGCGTACCTGTTTTACCGTGCAAAGCCTCTTGTGCTTTTTCAAGCGAACTGATAAGCGCTTGTGCTCCGTCGGCACTGTGCTCCAAAAAGTCTATGCACGCCTCGATTTTGGGAAGCATGGAACCGGGTGCAAAATGGCCTTCGGCAATATAGCCGCGTGCTTCGGCAAGAGTTAAAGTATCAAGCGCCCGCTGTTCGGGTTTGTTAAAATGAATATACACTTTTTCAACGGCGGTTAAAATAAGGAGCATATCGGCTCCGATTTCACGGGCAAGCAGGGCTGAAGACCGGTCCTTATCTATGACGGCGGGAATGCCTTCCAAAAAGCCGTCCTCATTTTCAACAACCGGTATACCGCCGCCGCCGACGATAATTACAACCGCCCCGGATTCAATAAGTTTTTCCGCCGTTTTAAGTTCGACAATCTTTCGGGGAAGCGGAGAGGCTACAACTCTGCGCCATCCCCTGCCCGCATCTTCAACAAAAACAAATCCCGTTTCCGAAGCGATTTTTTCGGCTTGTTCTTTTGTAATAAAGCTGCCGACGGGTTTTGTAGGTTTATTAAAAGCCGGATCGTTTTTATCTACAAGAACCTGCGTTACCAAACACACGGCTTCTTTATCAAGGCCGCGTTTTTTAAATTCGTTCCGCAAAGCCTGTGCCAAATGATAACCTATATAACCTTGCGACATAGCTCCGCATTCGGGAAACGGGATGGAAGGAGTTCCAGCGCCCCTCGCCGCGGCAAAATCGCATGCGGCATTTATCATACCGACTTGGGGGCCGTTTCCGTGCGCCACAATAACCCGGTGTCCTTCCGCAGCCAAAGAGCCGATAATCCGTGCCGTATGCGACACCAAGTTTAATTGTTCTTCAGGCGTATTTCCCAATGCATTACCGCCCAGCGCAATAACCAGTTTTTTTTGTTCCATAAATCCTCCGTATGAAAAAGCCCGCCGCTCCGATTCGGAACAGCGGGCTTATGCGGCTTGTCAGCGCGCATACTCCACGATTCTTGTTTCTCGGATCATCGTAAGTTTTATACGGCCGGGATATTGCAAATCGGTTTCTATTTGTTTGGCGATTTTACGCGCCAATTCTTTGACTTCCGCATCGGGAATTTTTTCGTTATTTACCAACACACGCAATTCACGTCCTGCTTGGATCGCATACGCTTTTTCAACCCCCGTAAATCCTTCGGCAAGGTGTTCGAGATTTTCAAGGCGCTTAATATAGTTGTCCATCGTTTCGCGCCGTGCTCCCGGGCGGGCGGCGGAAACCGCATCGGCAATTTGCACGATAATCGCTTCGATACATTCCGGCTCGACATCGTTATGATGAGAACCGACTGCATTTACGACTCGCGGGTCTTCACCCATTTTGCGTGCCATATCCATACCCACTTCAGCGTGGTTTTGATCGGAATCCGTTTCGGCACCCTTTCCGATATCGTGCAAAAGCGCTCCCCGTTTTGCCAATTCACGGTTTGCGCCTACTTCAGCTGCAATCATACCCGCAATAATAGCCACTTCTTTTGAGTGATACAACACGTTTTGTCCGTAACTGGTTCTAAAATACAACCGTCCGAGCGCACGCACGCCGTCTTGACTCATATTGTGAATACCCAAATCAAACAAAACCTTTTCGCCTTCTTCATATATTTTTTGCTGGGTTTCGCGTGTTACCTTTTGGACAATCTCTTCAATGCGGGCAGGATGAATGCGTCCGTCGCTGATAAGCCGCTCCAAAGAAATCTTTGCAATTTCTTTGCGCACCGGATCAAAGCATGAAATAACAACCGCTTCCGGAGTATCGTCTATAATAATATCCACACCGGTGAGTGTTTCAAGGGTACGGATATTGCGCCCTTCGCGGCCGATAATGCGGCCTTTCATTTCATCACTCGGCAAAGATACGGTTGCAACCGTTACATCTCCGGTTGTTTCCGCTGCAAGCCGCTGAATAGTGGTAACCAATATATCACGGGCTTTTTTTTCGGCGGTAAGCTGGGCTTCCTGCTCGATTTTATTTAAAAGTGCTTGCGCATCATGGCGGGCGTCGTTTTCAAGGTCTTTTATTATAAGTTTTTTTGCATCTTCGGCGGTTAAGCCCGAAATACGTTCAAGTTCCTTTCTGTAACGTTCACCTTCACTTGCAAGTTCGCCTTCGCGGCGAGATATAAGCTGCTCTCTTTGTACAAACTCGGCTTCCTGTTTATCAAAATTCTGCGAGCGCTTATCCAGCATTTCTTCTTTTAAAGCAAGTCTTCGTTCTTGACGCTGCAATTCTCCGCGTCTTTCCCGATTCTCCCGTTCCTGCTGATTTCGTTCTCGAATGAGTTGATCTTTCGCTTCTAATAAAATTTCTTTTTTCTGAGCTTCAGCTTCTTTAATAGCATCTTGTTTTACACGTTCTGCCCTTTGCTCCGATGCTGATAGTTGAAATCTGGCATACAGCCAGCGAATAGTCCATCCAAGAATAAGTCCAGTCAGCGGGAGACCAATGTAGTAAAATAATACCGGCATAATACGGCCTCCAAACCAGAATAATTCACTTTAAAAAATATCACAAGAAGGCTTTCTTGTCAAATCCCTATTCGGATCTTTTTTTTATGCAATAAATTAATTTATGTGATATAATACAAGTATGAAAAGACAAAACCAATGTACAACTTTTAAAACGTTGAAATCAATAGGCATTGTAATAACTGCCGTAATCGGCGGCTTATGTTTTTTATTTGCTTTAATGATTTTAGCCCTTACCCTTACCGAATTCAATCCGGATGATACGGAAGCTGCAAACAGCATTTACGCTTCCGACACCGAATTCGAACACAACCGATCCGAACGATTGCTTGCGTCTTCGGAAAACATCCGCATAGTAACATGGAATATCGGTTATGCCGGACTCGGTGCAAAACAGGATTTCTTTATGGACGGAGGAACTATGGTACGTCCTCCTTCAAAAAAGGCGGTACAGGAAAATCTGGACGGTATTGTAAACACGATAAACCGTATCGATGCGGATGTTTTGCTGGTGCAGGAAATAGATCTGCGTTCAAGGCGGTCTTTTTATATCGACCAAGCCGCAGTAATTTTGCAGCACTGTCGCCTTCCCGGTGTATATACGTGCAATTTTAGATGTTTTTTTGTTCCCTTCCCCTTTCCTCCGATAGGACGTGTGGTAAGCGGTTTGGCGACTTTTTCACAGTTTTCAGCCAAATCCGCTCTGCGATATGCTTTACCGGTACCCTTCAAATGGCCGGTTAGAATTGCAAACTTAAAGCGATGTTTGCTTGTAAGCAGGTTTCCCCTCGCTTCGGGTAAAGAGCTGGTTTTGGTGAACCTCCATTTGGAAGCATACGACGAAGGAGAAGGAAAAATCGCCCAAACGAAAGCGTTAACGGATTTTTTAATCGCCGAATATGCAAAAGGAAACTTTATCGTTGCCGGCGGCGATTTTAATCAAACCTTTCCCGGTCTTGATTTGAGCGCATATCCTGCAGTTGCGGGCGTATGGCAGGCGGCCGTTATGGATGCTTCGATTTTGCCTGAAGGATGGCGTTTTGCCGCCGACGATAAAGCGCCTTCATGCCGCTTAAATAACGGCATATATGCCCAAGCGCTTGCGGATGAAAATCTGCGCAAAAATTGGCAATATTACATCATAGACGGTTTTATCGTATCGCCCAATGTGGAAGTAAAATCGGTGCGCACCTTAAACGAAAACTTTATGTATGCCGACCATAATCCGGTGGAAATTGAAGTGTCTCTAAGGGCGCAAAAACGGTAACCGTATCGTATAAGATGACAGCCGCCCTTCAACTCACATTTGTGAATTCGGTAATGTCTGAAAAATAGGCACAGTCGTAATACGGCGGCTCATCTTTCCATATTTGATGGAATCTTATTATCGCTCCTTCGGAATTAACCTGCAAGTATACGACGAATTTTCCGTTTTTATAGCGGGCGGTCAATTTTTCAAGCAAATTATGCACAATGTCCGTACCGAATGCGGTGATTTTTTCTTTTTCAGCCGCTTTAACGCGATCCCAAAAGTGAACGTGATTATAAAAGGCTTCCGTTTGCGTTTTATCTATTTTTCTTTTTCCGGGAGAAACTTTTTGTCCGCCGCAATCGAGAAAAATCAATTCGTTATTTTGCATATCTTTAACCGAATAAAATTTCGGAAATAAAATCGGCTTCAACTGCTCTAAAAAATCAATCCGTGTCAAAATTATCCTCTTGTATTCGGAGTATGTGCATTATCCGATATCGATTTGACTCACGTCTATATCAAGCGCATCAGCTATTTTCTTTTTTGTTGCCTTACGGATTTTTGCGGCTTTTTCCATTTGACAATATGCCGCTTGACTTATGTTCATTTTTGCGGCAACCTGAGCTTGCGTAAAACCTAAAAACTCTCTCCATGCCTGTATGGGACTTATACCCTGATGAGCTATAGTTTTTATTATTTCATGCGGAATTGTTTTTTCTTCCTGCACCGATTGGACTGTCTTTGTCAAGGCTTTAAATGCATCGAAAGGAATAATCGCATATTCAGGTACACCGGCGGAGTTTTTGATAAATTGGACGTCAGTAAGTGTTGTCATCTCTTTTTTTTACCTCCTCGATTGAAATTATCTCAATCGCTTTATAAAAATTAAATAAGACTCGGAAGCGGCCGATCCGGAGTCGATACTGATAAGTATGATTTTTTAAAGCTTTGACATTTTTAACTACAGGAAAATTATATAGGGTATCAATTCCGTTTGCAATTTGTATTTGTTGAGCTTGAGAAAGCTTACAAAATTGTTTCGCCGCCTTAACTTTCCATTCAATTTTTATCACATAAGTTATTATAAGTAAATATAAGTTTTTTGTCAACTTTTGAAAATTATATTCCGTGGCCAAACGGCTGCGGCGCTTCCCTTGACAAAAAGGGCATATCACTTTAGAGTAATCGTGTATTTTACTATGTATCTTACTGTATAACGGAAAAATCTATGGTTAATTTTGCACGTGTATGCGGCTCGGTTACGGCAGCCGCTTTAAATAAACTTGCCGAAGAAAAAGCAATCGACATGCCGAAGGTTGAACTTTCTTCCCTGCTTTTGGAAACCCCTCCCGACCCCAAGATGGGCGATGTGGGTATTCCCCTGTTCGGCTTTGCTAAAAATTTCAAAATGGGGCCGCCTCAAATTGCGGCGGAAGTGCTTCGCATTATAAACGCCGATTTTCAAAAAGAAGCCGCCGAAGCCGGCGAGTTTATCGCCGTAGGTCCCTATATAAATATCCGTTTGAATAAGGCTGCGGTCAGTGCGGCGGTATTGCAAACGGTGTTTGAGCAAAAAGATTGTTACGGCGCCTTAAACGATGAGGGAAAGCCGCGTTGTGCGGGGCAAAAGGTGATGATTGAATTTTCCAGTCCGAACACAAACAAGCCCCTGCATTTGGGACATTTGCGCAACGACGCTATAGGCGAAAGCATAAGCCGCATTTTGCGCTTTCAGGGGGCGGACGTTTTTAAAACGAATATTATCAATGACCGCGGCGTTCACATTTGTAAGTCCATGCTCGCCTATAAAAAACTGCACACGGCTGAAGCCTATACCGCTTCCGGTCAAGCCGGAAAAGCCGACGATACGCCCGAAAGCTGCGGCGTAAAAAGCGACCGATTTGTCGGCGATTGTTACGTCGAATTCAACGACTACGCCAAAGCGCACCCCGAAGCGGAAACCGAAGCGCAGGAAATGCTTGTACAATGGGAAAAGGGTGAAGAATCCGTTCGCGAATTGTGGAAGCGCATGAACGACTGGGCCATCGCCGGTATTAAACAAACATACGAAAGAACGGGCGTTTCATTCGATAAACTGTTTTTTGAAAGCGATACCTATCTGAAAGGGCGTGAAGAAATTTTGCGCGGTTTGGAGCAGGGTATTTTTTACAAGGACGCCGAGGGTGCTGTGTGGGTAGACCTTGCCGAAATCAATTTGGATAAAAAAGTGCTGCTGCGGAAGGACGGCACTACCGTATACATGACGCAGGATATAGGCTTGGCAATAAACCGGCATGCCGAATGGGCTTTCGATAAACTCGTTTACGTTGTTGCAAGCGAGCAGATTTATCACTTTAAAGTTCTTTTTTACATAATGAAAAAACTCGGCTACGATTGGTACACAAAGCTCTATCACTTAGCCTACGGTATGGTCAATTTGCCCGAAGGCAAGATGAAAAGCCGCGAAGGTACCGTTGTCGATGCCGACGATTTGTTGAACGATTTGCGCGACGAAGCCCTTAAAGAAATTACCGCAAAGGGACGGGAAGAAGCGGTCGGAAATCCCGAAGAGGTGGCCGAAAAGGTGGCATTGGCGGCCGTGCATTACTTTTTGCTTCAAGTGTCGCCGCTTAAGGATATGATTTTTAATCCGAAAGAATCTCTTTCGTTTAACGGAAACACGGGGCCCTACCTTCAATACATGGGCGCGCGCATTTGTTCGGTTCTTGCCAAGGCCGAAAAAGAAGGCTTAAAGTCGGCTTATGAGATGAGTACGGAGGATTTTCAAAAAGCATGCGCTCTGTTGGAAAACGAAGCCGAATGGGATTTAATAAAGCTTATCGCTTCTTTTCCGCGCGTATTGGAAAAATCCGCCGAAAACCTCGATTCGGCTTTGATTGCAGGTTATGCATACGATATTGCCAAAGCATTCAGCAAATTTTATCACGACTGCCCGATTGTAAGCGCCGGCGATAAAACCCTTACGGCCGCCCGGCTCAGCCTGGCCCATGCCGTTTTAACCGTGCTTAAAAACACCCTGCACTTAATTTTGGTTCCCTTTCTTGAAGTGATGTAGGGGAGCCGGCCGTGTCTGCAATACAGATAACAAGCGAAATTAAGCCTTTAAAAAAAGTGCTTTTACACCGCCCCGGAAACGAATTGTTGAACCTTACACCGTCGAATCTTGAAAACCTCCTGTTTGACGATATTCCCTATTTGGCGGCGGCTCAAAAAGAGCACGACCTTTTTGCCGATATTTTTCGACAAAAAGGGATAGAAGTCGTCTATCTTGAAAATCTTATGGCCGAAGTACTCGATATGTCGGAGGAAATAAAAAAGCGTTTTTTGGAACAATACCTTTTTGAAGCCCGCATATATACAAAGGAATATAAAAAAGCCGTTTTCGATTTTTTAATGCGGATTCCCGATAATAAAGAATTGGTTTTAAAAACTATGGAAGGAATCAACCTAAACGAATTAAACGGCAGCGTTTTTAACTCTCTTGAAAATCACATAAAAAATCATGATAAGCTTATTATCGACCCCATGCCAAACCTGTATTTTACCCGCGACGCTACCGCTGCAATCGGAAGAGGAATTTGCATAAACAGCATGTACTCCGTTACGCGGAAGCGCGAAACCGTTTACAGTGAATATATTTTTAACCACCATCCCGACTTTAAAGAAAATGTAAAACAATATTACAAACGCACGGATCCCTTTCATATTGAAGGGGGCGACATTACCAATTTGAACGAGCATATTATTGCAGTCGGCGTTTCCGAGCGTACTTGCGCGGATGCCGTTGAAGCTTTGGCGCGCAATTTATTTGCAGATAACGATTCTGCAATAGACACCGTCCTCGCCTTTACGATTCCGGCAAAACGGGCCTTTATGCATTTGGATACGGTTTTTACCCAAGTCGATACCGATATATTCGTCGTTCATCCGGGAATTTTGCGTACTTTGGAAGTATTTGAACTGAAAGCCGCATCCGGCGGCGGTGTGAACATAAAACAGGTACAAGGATCTTTGGAGCGGATATTGGCTTCCTATTTAAAACTGGATGCCGTATCGCTGATACACTGCGGCGCAGGAAATAAAATAGCGGCGGAACGCGAACAGTGGAACGACGGTTCAAACACCCTGTGTATCGCTCCGGGTGAAGTTATCGTCTACGAGCGGAACAATATAACAAACGAACTGCTCGATGCACGCGGAATAAAGCTGCACCCGATACTCAGTTCGGAATTATCGCGCGGGCGCGGCGGCCCCCGCTGTATGAGCATGCCTCTTGTAAGGTCAAAAGGAGTATAACTATGGGAATAAGCTTAAGCGGACGCAGCTTTTTAAAGCTGTTCGATTTTACCCCCGAACAAATCAGGTATTTACTTGATTTGGCTAAAGAATTAAAACGTCTTAAATCCGCGGGGGTGGCGCACCGTCATCTAACCGGTAAAAATATCGTATTGCTGTTTGAAAAAACATCGACACGTACACGCTGCGCATTTGAAGTTGCCGCAATGGATCTGGGTATGGGCGTTACTTTTTTGGATCCTCAATCCAGTCAAATGGGAAAAAAAGAAAGCATTGCGGATACTGCCAGAGTTTTGGGCAAAATGTATGACGGCATCGAATATCGGGGATTTTCGCAAACGATTGTAGAAGATATAGCCCGCTACGCCGGTATTCCCGTGTGGAACGGCTTAACCGACGATTTTCATCCGACCCAAGTATTGGCCGACCTTTTGACAATCGAAGAAAAAAAAGGCCGGCTTGCAGGCATTAATTTTACCTTTATGGGGGATGCCCGTAATAATGTAGCCAATTCGCTTATGATCGGCTGCGCAAAGATGGGACTGCATTTTACCGCTTGTGCTCCTAAAGACTTGTGGCCTAAACAGGAATTGATTGACAAAACAAAAAAAATTGCAGCCGAAACCGGCGCCCGTCTTCGTTTTACGGAAGATATCGATGAAGGTGCAAAAAATGCCGATGTCATATACACGGATATTTGGGTATCAATGGGCGAAAAAGAAGAAGTTTGGGAATCGCGCATTAAACTTTTGAAAAAATATCAAGTAAACGGCGCGTTGATGAAGCGGGCGGCGGACAAGGCGATTTTTATGCACTGTTTGCCGTCTTTCCACGACACAAATACAACCGTAGGCGCCGATATTGCACAGCGTTTCGGCATAACCGAAATGGAAGTAACGGACGAAGTGTTTGAATCTGCGCAATCGGTTGTATTCGATGAAGCCGAAAACCGCATGCATACGATAAAAGCCGTTATGTATGCAACGCTGCGATAAAAGACCGTCAGCTTATATACAGTACAAAATGAACTGTATATAAGCGATGCAAAAACACAAAAATCTTTTTGGCTTTTTCCCACTTCCACAAAAACGGCATATATTTTATACTGATTGTATGCTTTCGGATATTGAAATTGCACACTCCCGGACAATGGAGAACGTTCACGAGCTTGCGCAAAAACTCGGTTTACAAGCCGCCGACTATGAATTATACGGAACCTATAAGGCTAAAATTAATTTAAAGACAATGTACCGCCTTATGGAAACCCCTGCAAACAAGCGCGGCAAACTTATTTTGGTAAGCGCCCTTACACCGACCGCTGCCGGAGAAGGAAAATCCACCGTATCCATCGCTCTTGCCGACGGGCTGCGGAAAATCGGTAAAAAAGCCGTGCTTGCGCTGAGAGAACCTTCACTCGGCCCCTGTTTCGGCATCAAAGGCGGTGCATGCGGCGGAGGCTATGCACAAATCGTTCCGATGGAGGATATAAACCTCCATTTTACGGGCGACATACACGCCGTATCCGCCGCCAATAATTTGATTGCGGCTCTCATCGACAATCATATTCAGCAGGGAAACGCTCTGAACCTCGATCCGCGCAGTATTTCATGGCGGCGTTGTCTTGATTTGAACGACCGCACATTGCGCAATGTCCTGATAGGACTCGGCGGTACTGCCGACGGCGTTCTGCGTGAAGAGCATTTCGATATTGCCGTTGCAAGCGAAATTATGGCTATTCTCTGCCTTTCAAAATCGATTGACGAATTAAAAAACAGGCTGGGCAATATTTTTATCGGAAAAACCTATGCCAAAGAACCCGTGTATCTAAAACAGCTCGGTGCGGAAGGAGCCGCCGCAGCCCTTCTTAAAGATGCGCTTCGTCCCAATCTGGTGCAAACGCTTGAACATACGCCCGCCTTTGTGCACGGCGGCCCCTTTGCAAATATAGCTCACGGCTGCAACAGTATAAATGCAACCCTGTGCGCCCTTGCCTTAGGCGATTACACCGTTACGGAAGCCGGCTTTGCCGCCGACTTGGGTGCTGAAAAATTTATGGATATAAAATGCAGGCTTGCCGGAATTGCGCCCGATGCCGCCGTTATCGTTGCGACGGTGCGCGCTCTTAAAATGCACGGCGGCGTATCCAAAGCCGACTTGGAAAAACCGAATCCGGCCGCAATGCTGAACGGCTTTGAAAACCTGCGCGTTCACATAGAAAATATGAGCTCTTTCGGCGTTCCCGTCGTCGTTGCGGTAAACCGCTTTTCAGGCGATACGGAGGAAGAACTGCAAGCTTTGTTTGGTGCGTGCCGCTCTCTTACGGTGTGCGGAAAAGACGGGACTCCCGCAGTTCTTTGTGAAGGCTGGGCTAAGGGCGGAGACGGAGCGGCAGACCTTGCCCGCACTGTTGCTGCTTTGTGCGATTCCGCATCCGCGCGTTTTACGCCCCTCTATAAATCCGAAGATTCTTTTACGGACAAAATAGAAAAAATTGCCCGCAATATATACCGCGCATCAAGGGTAGAGTTTTCGCCCGCCGCTTTAAAAAAGATAAAAGAATATACTGCCGCAGGCTGGGCACATCTTCCCGTCTGCATTGCAAAGACACAGAATTCAATCAGCCACGATAAAAATCTTTTGGGCGCCCCTTCAGGCTATGTGTTTCCGGTACGCGACGTATTGCTTAAGAGCGGGGCGGGTTTTTTGACGGTGCTTGCAGGAGACATGATGACCATGCCCGGCTTACCTAAAATACCGGCCGCCTGTTCCATAGATGTGGACAACGACGGGCATATTTCGGGTCTTTTTTAAGACGCGGCAGGCGGCACACCCGAAATCCGGCAGCAAGCTGCACGTTTTTCCGGTGTACCGGATTTTACAAGCCCGCCGTTTTTAAGCTTGGGCAAGCGTTTCGCTTATCGCCTTTAATAAATCGCCGTATTCGCTGAAAGCCGGGATTGCGGGATTTTCGGCAATAATGTGTTCCGGAGCGCGGAACAAAAAGCCCTTTCGGCTTTGCTTTATCATCGCAAGGTCGTTAAACGAATCTCCTGCGGCAATCGTGTCGAACCCGATTGACTGCAAAGCGCAGACTGCATGATACTTTCCGTTTTGTTGGCGCAGTTTATAGCCGCTTATCATACCGTCCGAATCGACAATCAATTCGTTGCAAAAAATAAGGGGCATACCCAGCTTTTTCATAAGCGGAAGCGAAAACTGCGTAAAGGTATCGGATAAAATAATAACCTGACAGCGTGTTCTCAGCTCATCCAAAAAATCCTTTGCCCCCGGCATCGGATCGATTTGAGCGATTACATCCTGAATCGCACTCAAACCGAGTTTATGCTCTTTTAAAATATCCAAACGCTTGTGCATAAGCACATCGTAATCGTTTATATCGCGCGTGGTAAGCCGCAATTCCTTTATACCGGTTTTTTCGGCAAAGGCAATCCATATTTCGGGAACCAAAACTCCTTCCAAATCAAGACAGGTTACATACATAGGCACAAACCGCTATATTATAATTTTTACTCTTGTGTCGATATTTTCTTTTTCTTTCGGTTCGGGTTCGCTTCCGATTCCGCCGAAAGGCATTTGGGCAAGCAGTATATATTCTGCGGGGACGGAAAAAAGCTCTTTTACCTTTTCGTCGATAACCGGATTATAGTGCTGCAATGAAGCTCCGATTCCCTTTTCACGCAAAGCTGTCCAAACGGCAAGCTGAAGCATTCCGTTTGCCTGATTTGCCCATACCGGAAAATTTGCCGCATAGGCTGCAAATTTTTCCTGCAGTGCTTTTACCGTTTTTTCATCGTAAAAGAAGAGAACGGTACCGGCTCCCGCCTTAAAAGAATCGATTTTTTCCCGCGGAACTTTTCCGTTAAAAACCTCATATATCGAGTCCCAAAGCAAATCATGCTTTTCACCGAATACCGTAACAAGCCTGGCGCTTTTCATATTAAAGGCATCGGGTACCGCTTCCGTTACTTTTTTTATTACGGAACCGACCTCATCGATTGCAATCGGCAGTTTTTTTGTAATGTTATAATAGCTTCTGCGCTTTTCCAAAGACTGTATAAATTCCATATAGTTCTCCTTATATCACTGTATAACCGCAGGTTATACTCAAATTTTCTATTTACGATATGCTCGTAAGCTGCTATTGTATAAAATTTCCGTTTTCCAAATCCGCAAAGGCTTGCTGTAATTCCGCTTTTGTGTTCATAACTATAGGGCCGCCCCATGCAATCGGCTGGTGCAATGCCGTTGAGCCGATAAACAACACTTTTGCCGTTTTGTCTGCGGCCTTTACGGTAACGGAATCGCCTTCGCTTAATTTTACCGCGGTTTTTTCTTTTACCCGTTCACCGTTTACAAAAACGTCGGAAAGAAGGGTAAACAGCATAACGGAATCCTCATATGCCGTATCAAGCGTCAGTTCCGCATCCGCATTGAGCGTAATGTCGTAGTAATTGAGCGGCAGGTATTTGCTTTGAAATCCCTTGTGTTCTTTATAAGTGCCGGCAAGAAGCCGTATATAGCCGTCTGTAAAAGGAATTTCTTTTATTTCCGCATTTTTTATACTGCGGTATTCGGGCGGTACCATTTTTTTGTCCGCCGGCAAATTAAGCCACAGCTGCACCCCCAAAAGCCGTTCGCTTGCAGGCAGTTTTTCTTCGTGAAGGATGCCCCTGCCGGCTGTCATCCATTGTACTTCACCGTCTGCAACCGTATCTTCAAAACCGAGGCTGTCTTTGTGCTTCATTTTTCCCTTGTATACATAGCTGACGGTTTCAATACCCCGATGCGGATGCATGGGAAAACCCGCCGTATAATCGTCGGGATTTGTACTGTCGAACGAATCGAGCATTAAAATCGGATCAAAATCGCTTGTCGTACCGTGTCCCAATACACGGACTAAATTGACTCCCGCTCCGTCTTGTGCGGGAAATCCGGTAACCGATGTTTTTATTTTTCTTTCCATAAATATATTCCTTTTTTGTAGTGTATACATAAAATACAAAATTCCCGTATTTTAGTCAAATCGATAAAACATCTAAAAAGATGTTTTTGAAGAACCTGCTTCGCTACTAGAATAAAAGCCGTTTTTACGGGATAATGGGGGTTAAGGATGTAAGCTGAACAGCGTACGGCCGGCGCGGCTTTCAGCTTGCCGAGTTTGCTTATTGCAAACTTGTATATTATATGTACGTTCTCACTTCGCTGCGAACGTGCGTAAAAAGTCAATCGAAAGCGACACTTTTTTTGACTTTTATGGGAGACAGTATGAAAAAGACACTACTTGTATGTTTGGCGGTTTTCGCTTTATTCGGCATCGTATATGCCGAAAGTGCCGAGGAAAAAAGTCCCTGGGATTTTTCGGTTACAACGGATTTTGCCTATTATCCCAAAAGCGCGTATAAAAGCGGAACTTCGGGAAAGGCTCATTTTGCGCCGATGACCGGTATTTACAGCGGTTTGGAGTTCCGTGTAACGGGAACCGCCGGTTATACGATTCCCGTTCCCTTCGGAGAAAATGCGCTTGTAAAAGACAACAAACTTCGTTTTTACGCGGATTTTGAATTAAGTCCCGTATCTATTGCCCCCGCTTTGGGAATAAGCTTTACACCTATTGCCTTTTTGAATTTTTCGGCCGGAACGTCTATCGGCGCCGCGTGGGATTTTATCGGCATTCAGGGTCTTGCAAAATGGAATCCGCTTAAATACGATGATACATTAAAAAAATACGGTTCGTATGAAAGTCTTCCCTTTAAGAGCGCGCGCTGGGATGCATGGTTTCAGGGTGCCTTTATGTTCGACCTTGCCGCCGTTGTACCGGGAGATTGGAATCACGTGATTACTTATAATTCCTACAAGGTGATGTACCGCGGCATTACGTCGGACGGCGAAAACGGCAATCCTTGGCTGTATCAGGGAAGCGGTGAAAAAATCAACGGCTGGCAGTATGGAGCAAACTTTATTATCGGATACCAAATGCCGCTTGTACCCGTATTGGACACCGTCGCCGTTCAAACGGAGCTTGACGGCCAGTTTAACGGAAAAAAAGATTTTGCCGAACAATATCATCATATGAATCCCGGTTTTATGAAAATTGCGGTAAGTCCCGTGTTTGTTTTTAAATTTTCCGAAAAAGATGCGCTTACAACCCAGTTCCAATTTTCAAGCCGCCGCCGGTTTGCAAAAGAATATACAAAATCAAAAGAAATGTTCATTGAAGATTTGGGCTTTACCGGCCGCGAATGGTATTTTAGCCGCATCGCGCTCAGCTACAAACACAGTTTTTAACGTAGCTCCCGGTTTTTAACTTATATTGTAATTTATAATATATAATGATTGAACAAATCAGTCCCCACTGGCGTTCCGTCATGGAACGCCTTGAGGCGGCTCTTGAGCACGCCCTTTTTAAATCCCCGCAGGATTCGAAGCCGGGGCAGGCATTGAACGCCTTACGGAAACAACTTGCCGCCTCGAACAAAGAAAACATTGTGCTGCCCTATGAAAACGATGATCCTCTCGGCTCGGCCCTTTACAGTGTACACGCGGAATGCGGTAAAAATACCGAACATAAAAACGGGCAGTACAAAAACCGCATTATTCATCAATATAAAAACCGCTGCCTTTTTGTAACAACGGGGCGCTGTTTTGCCCGCTGCCGCTATTGCTTTCGCCGCAACAGTTCCGCCCTCGATTATCCGTTTGCCTCCGCTGCGCAAATAGATGAACTTTGTGCATATATCGGGGCGCACAGTGAAGTTCGGGAAGTGCTTTTATCGGGCGGCGACCCTTTGACCGGCTCCGATACGCAGCTTGAAGCTTTATTGGGCGCTTTACGCTCTTGCCGAGCCGATTTGCTCATCCGCGTATGTACGCGTGCCCCCGTATTTGCGCCCGAACGCTTTACGCCGCGCCTGCTTGCCTTACTAAAAGCTTATAAACCGCTGTGGCTTATTCCTCATATAAACCATGCCGCCGAATTTTCTCCCGATTTTGCCCCCGAAGCCCATGCTGCCCTATCCGCGCTTGCGGAAAACGGAATACCGATGCAAAGTCAAACGGTACTTTTGCGCGGCATTAACGACAACCTCAGTGTGCTTAGCGATTTGTTTACCGAATTAACCTTACTTGGTATAAAGCCGGGCTATCTTTTTCAGGGCGATTTGGCTCCGGGAACCTCTCATTTCCGCGTTCCGATTGATGAAGGATTAAAATTATATGAACAATTACGGGCGGAATTATCGGGACTGTCTACTCCCGTATACAGTGTGGATATACCGGGCGGAGGCGGAAAGTTTAATTTACTGCAATTGCATTCACGCTTTTCCGATATGCGGGTTGAAACCTCCAAAAATGCATATATTTTTAGAGATAACAGAGGTTTTTGTTACCGCTATCCCATTGAAATATAAAACAAAAACTGTCTACAAAATCATACAATTATAGCGTATACTTTTGTATATTTTGTTTTTTTCTTTTTCAAAGATATTTTATTTTTATATAATATAAAGAAATAAAAATATTTCTCCGTTTTATTTTTTGGCACGGTTCTTGCATATATTTGTAATAGAAAACGGGAGAAATAGATATGGAACAAAACCTTTATCGTATGTACATTAATCAAATAAAAAAGTTTCCTTTGCTTTCGCCCGAGCAAGAAAAAATATGTGCGTATAAAATCCAAAGGGGAGATAAAAAAGCCGCGCAAACGCTTATCAATGCCAATTTACGTTTAGTTATTTCAATTGCATTTAAATATGTAAACACATCCGTTCCCATTATGGATATTATACAAGAAGGAAATATGGGACTGATGACCGCAGTTGAAAAATTTAATCCTTCCTTTAACACACGATTTTCAACTTATGCATATATGTGGATTGTCCAACATATAACGCGATATATACGTTTAAAAGATACGGCAATTCCTTTGCCGGCGATGAAAGAAGAATCAATACGCATGCTTGTAACTGCAGAAGAAGAATTGCGGCAACACTTTCACCGTAATCCGACAATACGGGAGCTTGCATTATTTTTAAACATGGAAGAAAAAGCCGTAGAAAAACTGCTTCAATACAAATATGCCGTTATCAGTTTAGAGGAAAAAGTCGATCCTGCCGGAGAAGTAACTTTTTCCGACTTATTGCCGGACTCGTCGGAATCGCCCGAAACAAAGATTTTAAATCGAATAAGCCAAGAACAATGTGAAAATTTAATTCGGCTTTTACCCAAACGCGAATGCTTGGTGTTATTAAATAAGTACAGAGCTTCTATAAACGGTGAAAAAATCACGTTGCGGCAAATCAGCTATAAATTAGGCATATCCGCCGAAGCTGTACGTCAGCTTGAAATGCGGGGACGGGCAAACATGCGAAAAGTTTTAAATAAATGTGCCGTTTTATAAGCGTTAAAAGCTCCGATTGACAGCGGCTTTATAAAAGGTTATTATAAATTCCTGTATGAAAAAAAAATCTCCGCAAGTTAAAATTTCCAAGCGAAAATCAGCGCTTATAGGTACGGCTTTAATTATTGCAGGCTTTGCGGTACTTTTTTTCAGTATAGCGCTTAATCCGAAAAAAACTCCTAAAGAACAAGCAGGCGTCCATACCGAAACGCCGCCCGCTTCTCAGACCGCTTCAACCGAAATTTCAAAAAAACAGACAGGAGAATTGCAAACGCCTCCATCTTCGGTCCAAACGGAAAAAAAAGGTACTTCTTCCGGAGACGCTTTGGCACTTGCGCCGCGTCCGAGCGATAAGATTGTTCCCGCGGTGCCGGACAGCCCGAAAAAGCCGGATGATAAACCGCCGCCGGTACAGCCTCCCGCTAAAAAAAGCGGTAAGCTTATCTTTATTTTCGATGATGCGGGAAACAGTTTAAAACAGGCAAAGCTTTTTTTACAGCTGCCCTTTCCCATCACAATTGCGGTGCTGCCGGGATTGCCCGAATCGAAGACAACCGCCGATGCCGTAAGAGCGGCCGGAAAAGAAGTGTTTTTACATCAGCCCATGCAGGCCGTAGACCTTTCAATCAATCCGGGTCCCGGCTCCATTCAGCCCGATATGACTACCGGAGAAGCCGCACGCATTGTGCGTAAAAATATTGCCGAAATAGGGCCTATTGCGGGAATGAACAACCACGAGGGTTCTCTTATTACCGCCGACCGCAATCTTATCGGAGCGGTCCTTGATGTGTGCATAGACGAAAAAATCATTTTTTTGGATTCGCGCACCAGTTCAAAAACACAGGCTCCCTTTGCGGCTATGGAGCGCGGTATGCATATATGGGAACGGGACGTTTTTTTGGACAATAAGCCGGTAAAGGCGGAAATGCGTGCGATGATTGAAAAGGGGCTTGCCATTGCCGACAAAAAAGGCTATGCGATTATGATAGGACATGTACAGACACCGCCCCTTGCCGCATTGCTGAATGAAATGTACGCGGACTTGCAAAAGCAAGGCTATGTATTTACGACGCTCAGCCGTATGAAAAAATAAAGAGGCATATATGAAAGTATTGGGTATAGAATCTTCCTGCGACGAAACGTCGGCCGCTATAGTCGAAGACGGGCGGCATATATTAAGCAACGTTGTCGCGACGCAGATTCCTTTTCACGAAATATACAATGGCGTTGTGCCCGAAATTGCAAGCCGCAAACATGCCGAATGGATTTTACCTGTAGTGCGCCGCGCCCTCGATGAAGCAGGCTTACACGTATCCGATATCGATGCGGTCGCCGCAACAAACCGTCCCGGTCTTATGGGCTCTCTTTTGGTCGGCTTGACCTTTGCAAAGACCCTTGCATGGTCGCTTAATAAACCCTTTATTGCGGTAAATCACATGCTCGGCCACTTGTATGCCGCCCATCTTGAGCAGGATATCGAATATCCGTATTTGGGACTTTTGGTTTCGGGCGGCCACAGTATTATTTGCAAGGTATCCGGCTTTGACGACATAGAGGTGCTCGGCACAACGGTTGACGATGCCGCAGGAGAAGCATTCGACAAGGTGGCAAAATTTTACGGTTTCGGTTATCCGGGGGGTGTTATTATAGATAAGCTTGCAAAAAACGGCAACCCTCAGGCGGCTCATTTCCCGCTTCCCTCTCTTCATAAGGGAGACTTTTGCTACGATGTGTCGTATTCGGGTTTAAAAACCGCCGTTATAAATCAAATCGACCGTTTTTGGAATCCCGATTTTGAAAAAACGCCCGAAAATATTGCCGCCTCTTTTCAGGAAACGGCGGTCAAGATTTTATTAAGCCGTCTTTTTAAAGCCGTTGACGATACGGGCTTAAAAACGATTGTCGCAGGCGGCGGCGTTGCCGCCAATTCGCGCCTTCGCGCCCTTCTTGCCGAGCGGAGCGATTTGCGCTGTATTTTTCCTTCTCTTAAATTATGTACCGACAACGGTGCAATGATTGCCGGAGTAGGATACCGCTATCTTGAACGCGGGGATACCAGCCCGTGGAATACCACCGCTTCGGCCAGGGTGAGCGGATTTAAAAAAAGCGCACTGCGTACGTAATGATGAATACGTGCGGTTTTTGTAATTGATTTATATTTCAAGGGGGAGCTTATGATTATCGTTATAAAACCTCGTACAAACGAAAAAGACTTGGACGATTTTCTTGCGTTTTTAAAAACAAAGGGAACCGATGTTCACGTTTCGCGCGGAGAAAATACTACGATTGTAGGGCTCATAGGAGATACTTCGCGTATGAGCGAGGAAACGTTACGCGCTCATGACGTTGTCGCTCAGGTTGTTCGCGTGCAGGAGCCCTATAAGATGGCCAACCGCAAATTCCATCCGGACGATACGGTCATAGAATGCGGTTTGCCGGATTCGGCAGGGGAAGTTTCCCCGCATACGGCATCTTCCCGCCGTTTCGGAGGCGGAGGTTTTGCCGTTATTGCCGGCCCCTGTTCGGTTGAAAGCGAAGCACAGCTTACCTCGATTGCCGAAGAAGTAAAAAAAAGCGGTGCGGGCTTTTTGCGCGGCGGGGCTTTTAAACCGCGTACTTCTCCCTATGCCTTTCAGGGCTTGGGCGCCGAAGGCATCCGGCTTTTGGAAGCCGCAAAAAAAGCGACGGGGCTTCCGATTGTAACCGAACTTATGAATATCAGGCATTTGGACGAATTCCGCGATGTGGATGTGATTCAAGTCGGCGCGCGCAATATGCAAAACTTTGATTTATTAAAAGAGCTGGGCGGCTGCGGCAAACCGATTTTGCTTAAGCGCGGTCTTTCGGCTACGATAAAAGAACTGCTTATGTCCGCCGAATACATTATGGCATCGGGAAACGAGCGCGTTATTTTATGCGAACGCGGTATCCGCACCTTCGATTCGTACACGCGCAATACCCTTGACGTAAGCGCCGTTCCCTACCTTAAAAAAGTAACGCACTTGCCCGTGATTATAGATCCGAGCCACGCATGCGGCATAAACTGGATGGTGCATACCCTGTCGAAAGCCGCCTTTGCCGTAGGGGCGGACGGTGTGATGATTGAAGTGCACAACAACCCTTCATGCGCCCTTTGCGACGGAGAACAGGCCGTTACCCCTTTCGAATTCGATGAAATTATGCAGTCATTAAAAAAATATGCGCAAGCTGAGGGGCGCTCCCTGTGAAAGTATACGGTTTTGTCGGCTTGGGTCTTATGGGCGGTTCTTTAGCAAAGGCTGTGCGCCGTTTCAGCCGCGCTTCATTACCCGATTCCGTAGCCTGTTGTGCCGATGAGGATATTAAAGCGTCGAAGATTTTCGCCTGCGACACAAACGGACAGGTGCTGAATCAAGCCCTTGCCGACGGCACGATAGATGAAGCGTTTACGGCCGAGCAGGCAGGCAATATGCTTGAGAACTGCGATGTTGTGTTTATATGCCTGTATCCCCGTCTTACCGCCGATTTTATATTAAAGCATGAAGCTTCGTTTAAAGCGGGCGCCCTGATAACCGACATAGGCGGCGTAAAAAAAGCGGCGGAAAAACGGATCGGCACATTTAAGCGGCGCGACGTGCATCTTATTTTGGGTCATCCCATGGCCGGAAGCGAAAAAGAAGGTTATGAACATTCGTCCGCCGATATATTTACAGGACGCAATTATATTGTAATAAGTTCTCCTGTGCAGGATAAGTCCGCTTCCGATACTCTGCTGCGCATTATAAAGGCTATGGGGTTCGGCCGCATTATACACACCGACGGGGCAACCCACGACCGTAAAATCGCCTTTACCTCCCAGCTTTGCCATGTTATCGCCTCCGCCCTTGTAGACAGTGCCGAAGATACGGAAATTACCGCATTCGGCGGGGGCAGTTACGAGGATTTAACCCGTATTGCAATGATTAACGCCCCCTTGTGGACGGAACTTTTTTGTGAAAACGATGAAGCTTTACTTTTGCATATCGGACAATTCGAACAATCTCTTGCAAAACTGCGCCTCTTAATCCAAGAGGGCGAAAAGGAAAAACTCTGCGCTTTTTTAAAAAAGATACGGGAAAAGCGTATTGCAATGAGTACGCTAAAATAGTATGATAGCTTTATGGACGTAACGATTCTTGACCGCGCTTTGCGCCGTGTGCCGGATTTTCCGAAGCCGGGTATTTTGTTTTACGATATTACGGGCATTTTGGTAAACCCCGAAGCTTTCCGCTTTTGTATAGACGCGATGGTCGATATATACCGCAATGAAAAAATAGATGCCGTTGCAGGTGTGGAATCGCGGGGCTTTATTTTTGCAGCTCCCTTTGCCGACCGTATGGGAATACCCCTGATTTTGGTCCGTAAAAAAGGCAAGCTTCCCGGCGAAAAATGGTCATGCAGTTATCAGTTGGAATACGGCACCGCCGAAATCGAAATCCATAAAAGCGACATAAAAGAAGGTCAGCGTATTTTGGTTATTGACGATTTAATAGCGACCGGGGGAACCCTGAATGCCGTTAAAACGATATTGGAACAGGCCGGTGCTTCCGTTGCCGAATTTTTCGGCGTGGTCGGGCTGCCCTTTTTAAAACACAGAGAAGTGTTGGCGCCGACTCCCGTGCGTACCCTTATCGATTTTGATTCCGAGTAAAGCGTTTTTTCGGCTGTTTGTGCAGCATTTGAATTTTACAAAACGCCGAAAAAAAACCTTACAAAACGCCGAAAAAAATCTTTACAAAACGCCGAAAAACTGTATAATGTAGGTATGAAATCCTATAAACCCCGCATTGTAGATGAAATGCTGCAAAAAAAGCTTGAAGCTAAGGGGGCGGTATTGATTGAAGGCCCTAAATGGTGCGGTAAAACGACAACCGCCCTTCAAAAAGCCGGCAGTGTTTTAAGGATGGATAATCCGCAAACAAAAGAACAAAACATAAATCTTGCAAAACTCAATCCTCAGCGGCTTTTAAAAGGAGATACGCCGCGCCTCATCGATGAATGGCAAATAGCCCCTGTTTTGTGGGATGCGGTGAGGTACGAAGTCGACACGCGCGGCAAAACGGGGCAGTTTATCCTTACCGGTTCGGCAGTACCGCCCGACACAAAAGAAATAACCCATTCGGGAACCGGAAGGTTTACATGGCTGACAATGAGACCTATGAGTTTGTATGAATCGCTCGAATCGAGCGGTGAAGTCAGCCTTAAAGAATTGTTTGCCGGAAATGTGAATATTGACGGTGAAAACAAACTTTCTATCGAACAGCTGGCTTTTCTTGTCTGCCGCGGCGGCTGGCCTCAATCAGTCGATTTAAAAAGAGAAGCCGCCTTACAGCAAGCTTTCGACTATTATGACGCGGTTGTCAAATCGGACATAAACCGTGCCGACGGCATCAATAAAAATCCCGAGCGCGTAAAAAAAATCATGCAGTCCTATGCAAGAAATCAGGGCAGTCAAGCCGCCTATACGCTAATTGCTCAGGATATAGCGGCAAACGACGTTGAAACCGTTAATGAAGATACCGTACAAACATATATCAGCGCCTTAAAAAAAATATTTGTTGTGGAAGATATGCCCGCATGGAATCCGAATCTCCGCTCAAAGGCCGCAATCAGAACATCGGACACCAGATACTATGTAGACCCGTCCATTGCCGCAGCGAGTTTGGGAATCGGGCCTGAAGACCTTATAAACGATTTAAAAACATTCGGATTGTTTTTTGAAACACTGTGCGTACGCGATTTGCGCGTTTTTGCCGAAAGCCTTGACGGTTCGGTGTATCACTATAGGGATAATGCGAACCTCGAATGCGATACCGTCCTTCATTTAAGAAACGGCTCCTACGGCTTGATTGAAATAAAACTCGGCGGCGATAATTTTATCAATGAAGGGGCGGTCAATCTTTTAAAACTGCGGGATAAAATCGACACCGTAAAAATGAAAGAACCGGCGTTTTTAATGGTTTTAACCGGCGTAGGACAATATGCCTACAAGCGCGAAGACGGTATCCTCGTTGTTCCCATCGGATGTTTAAAAAATTGAAACAGTGAATTGCTCTAAGCGGAAAGTATCTGTCCGGCTTGAAATCTTTTGCACGCCTTCTTTATGTATAGCGTATGTACTGTGACAACCGCACTTTCCCTTTGGCCTTTCATATGTTATACTTACATATATGGAGGCTCATATGTGTAAAGTACGTTTTTTTATTTGTAAACACTGCGGCAATATCGCCGCCCTGGTTCATGACGCCGGAGTTCCCCTTGTGTGCTGCGGTGAAAAAATGGCCGAACTTATTGCCGGAAGCACGGACGCGGCTCAGGAAAAACACGTTCCCGTCGTTGAAGTAAACGGAAACGAAGTAAAGGTAACCGTCGGTTCGGTTGCTCATCCTATGGAAGAAAAACACTTCATTCAGTGGGTGTACTTGCAAACCGAAAAGGGCGCTCAGCGCAAATGCTTAAATCCCGGTGACAAACCCGAAGTTGTTTTTTCGCTTACTGCGGACGATAAACCCGTTGCGGCATACGAATACTGCAACCTTCACGGTTTGTGGAAAAGGGATTTGTAATCCATCGATTTTTAATCCACTGATTTGTATTCCATCGATTTTTAATCCGGAGATTTCCGGATTTTTAAAGATTTAATTGAGGACGAATCGGGGGCTCGCTTCCGCCTAAAAGCAACAGGTTTTTCAGACGGAACCGGCCCCTTTTTTTACGTTCTTTTTACGCTATTGCACCCCGACTTCGGGATTTTTTTCGCCGAATTTTTCGGTTAAGCTGTCCAGTATTTCTTTACGGCTTTTGCCGCGTTTTTCCCCCGCTTTTATCATCTTATACGCTTGAAAAAGCGCTGAAGGCCCTATTTCCGAACTGAAATAACCGATTCCCTGATTCCACGCCAAAAGCTCAAATATATCGTCAAAAACGGCCGTATCGACACCGCATGCATAGGCCTTTATCAATTCACGCGATGCCTGCCTCATACGTCCGGCTCCCGCCGCATTTGTAAGCGATAATAAAAGGCGCATTTCGTAGGGAAGGCTGCGCTTTTTGCTTTTCCATGTTACATTCCAAAAATCGACGGCAATTTTTCCCAAATCCTCATCGATAAGGGGGTAATTTAAAAGAGCAATCGGACGGAAGGGGCCGGTGTCGTCATCACCGGCTATAACTTCGGTACGGTAAAAAAATGCGTGAAATTCATTTTCGGCAATTTCTTCGGTATGATACTCAAACCCCATTTTTTCAAACACCTCATAAAGGGGGTGAGGTTCAAAGCGCTGTATGATAACCAAGCCTTCTCCCGCCTTTAAGGATTCCGCCTTTTTTTTAAGACCGGGGAAAAAATTACCCTGCAGCTGCCGCACGTCGATTTTTTCAAAATCTGCGGTTTTGTCTTTCCAATTTTCGTAACTCATAAAAACCTCCGTTTATTTATTGTCAAGCATATTTTTCCGACAAAGTCCGCAATATGTGCAGATTTGTTTTTTGTATGCCTGCTTGTTCCGCTTTTATTTCAAACAGATGAACTTCTTCATCTATTTTTTGTAAAACATCCTTGCTTAAACCGCGCCGCGCAAAAGCGTATACCACTTCGTTTTCTTTTTCGATATGGCGGGTCAAAAGATCCGACCATTGTGCCGTACGCGCCAAAATATCCAATTTGGTTTCCGTGTCCGGATTTTGTGTATAGCGGTTTAAGGCTTTTTCCAATTCGCTTATATAAAATCTGCCTAAATCGTGTTCGACCAGCATTCCGTGCCTGATAAGCGTTTGTGCGGCGCTTCCCAGTTTTTCCGACATATCGCGAAATAAGATGTCTTCTTCTTTTCCGTGGTGATGACGATCCGCATAGGTTCGGGCAAAATGAATCATGTTTCTAAAGTCGTCTTCGTCAATCGGCTTCCCTTCAAGAATCGCGCAGCATACGGTGCGCATAACCTTAATCACTGCTAAAATATTTTTATGTTCTTCAATCATTAAATCAATGCTGTCCATTGTTCACCTTCCTTGTAATTCGATACGGTTCTCCGTCGTCGTCAAAACGCAGATTGCTGCCGGAAAACATGCCCCGTATCCATGCCGAACGCAGTGCATAATAATCGTTTATATCCGCTCCGGCATTATCCCAGTACTGCCGGTGTACACAACGCGTTCTGCGCCACGCAATAGCACTGCCGCTTTGTTCGGTAATTTCGTTTATGCGGTCGCAGGGCATACCGTCCAAAAATACGGTATTATATATTTTAAAAGCTTCTTCGGGGCTTATACCTTTTTCGAGGGCGTTATGGGTACCGAACGTAAAAGCATGTTGTTTTAAGTCCTCCATACTTACACCCGCTTCCTCTGTCAATAAACGTACCGAAAGAGCAAGTCTGCTTTCAGCCCTGTCAATTCTTTTTTGAATCCAGCCGTGAATGTTTCCCGTATCTATAACCTGTTCCAGAGGTTCACATTCGCTTGGGCCGCAGGATTTTTCAAGGCGGCTGCGGATTTTTTCCCGCATTTTTTCGGATGCCGCCGTTTCAAGCAAGTATATGCAAAAATCCTCCTGCCGGCGAATCTTGTCATACATCATATAATGAATAGGACCTAAAAATGTACTCATAACATACTCCATTATAGGGGCTGCCTTAAAGCCGTCTTTGAGGCAGCCCGATACGTTTATACCGCCGTTTTCCGATTCAGTGCCTTTACCACTGCGTCCGCATCGAGGCCGTGTACGATGCAGGCGTCGGCTAAAGATTCCGCCTGTGCCGAGGGGCAGCCCAAACAATGCATACCGAAAGAAGTTAAAACGGATGCGGCATCGGGGAAAGCGCGCAATATATCGCCTATAAGCATATCGGAGTTTACGCCGACGTTTTTTGCGCTTTGTTTTTCTGTAGTTTTTGACTCATCTTCCTCTTGGGGAAAAAAGAGCTTGAGGTCGTCTTCGACGCTGCCGATTCCGCTTATTCCGAATTGTTCGACCAAAACCTTTGCGACATTCGGACTGAGAAATGCCGGCAGGGTCGGGCCTAGATGAATGTTTTTTACGCCCAAATAAAGCAGGGCCAGCAATACGATAACGGCTTTTTGTTCATACCATGCAATGTTGTATATGATGGGAAGTTTGTTGATATCATCCAAGCCGAACACTTCTTTTAATTTTAAAGCAATTAAAGCTAAAGAGTATGAATCGTTGCATTGACCGGCATCCAAAACGCGGGGAATGCCTTCGATATTGCCGAGCTTTAATTTGTTGTATTTGTACTTTGCACAGCCCGCCGTTAAAATAACCGTGTCGCGGGGCAGCTTTTCGGCAAATTCGGTATAGTAATTGCGCGATTTTGCGCGCCCGTCGCAGCCGCCCATAACGATGAATTTTTTAATAGCGCCGGATTTAACCGCATCTACAACTTTATCCGCCAATGCGAACACTTGATTATGAGCAAAACCTCCGACAATTTCTCCTGTTTCAATTTCTTCAGGAGGATTACAGTGTTTTGCATGTTCTATAATCTGTGAAAAATCTTTTTCTTCACCGACATCGCCTTCAATATGAGGACAGCCGGGGAAGCCCGCCGTTCCGGTCGTGTATAAGCGGTTTTTATAGCTTTCACTCGGAGGAACAATACAGTTTGTGGTCATCAGGATGGGGCCGTTAAAGCTTTGAAACTCTTCTTTTTGCTTCCACCATGCATTACCGTAGTTTCCGACAAAATGCGTATACTTTTTAAACGCGGGATAATAGTGTGCAGGCAGCATTTCCGAGTGAGTATAGACGTCAACGCCGCTTCCTTCGGTTTGTTTAAGAAGCATTTCCATATCGCGTAAATCGTGACCGGAAATAAGGATGCCGGGCCTTGTACCGACGCCGATATTTACCTTGGTGATTTCGGGGTTGCCGTAGGTTTCGGTATTTGCCTTATCCAAGAGGGCCATGCCCGCAACACCGAATTTTCCCGTTTCCAGCGTTAAGGCAATTAAGTCGTTTACACTTAAAGTTTCATCCAATGTTTTTGCAAGAGCGGTTTGAATAAAGGCGTCGGTTTCATCGTCGTAATGCAATAACACGTTTGCATGTTTTGAATAGGCCGCCAATCCTTTTAAACCGTAGGTAATCAATTCCCGCAAACTGCGTACATCTTCATTTTCCTGAGAAAGAACGCCGACTTGTGCCGCTTTTTGTGCGAACGTATTTTTTTCACCGTTCCACAGTGCGGCTTCGGGTAAAGAAGATTTGTCTTTTACTTGGGATAACAAAGCTTTCTTTGTGTCGAGGCTAAGACAAATACGATTTATAATCGCACTGTCGTCGAAGTTTGCATTTGTAATTGTCGTAAAAAGATTTTGCGTAACCAATCGGTTGATTTCGCGCTCTACGCTTGTACCCTCGGAGCGCAGTTTGCTCGTTACGGCCGAAAGTCCTTTTGTTACATAAATCAACAAATCCTGTAAGACGGCGGTTTCGGGTTTTTTCCCGCATACACCCGATTGGGTGCAGCCCTTGCCGCCTGCGGTTTCCTGGCATTGCCAGCAGAACATCTTGTTTTCCATAATCGTCTCCTTATATTCGGGTGTGTCCCCTTGATGTTTCAAGGCTAATATACTATGGTTGTAACGGGAAAGATGTTGTTATAACAACAAAACGGAAAAATTATATGAATTTTTTATTATTGGCAAACACAGGGCTTTTTTCCGGTATCGAATCCGATGAAATAAAAAAGGCGCTTGAATGTTTGGGCTTTGAACAAAGACGGTTTGCAAAGGGCGAAAAAGTATTCCGTGCGGGAAAAATCGTTCAATCCTTTGCCCTGGTATTGTCGGGAAGCGTTATCATCGAAAATACCGATTTTTGGGGAAATACAAGCGTTTTGGATAAAATCGGTGCGGGGCACACCTGCGCGGAAACCTATGCCTTTGCCGAAGGTGAAGCTTTGATGGTGGATGTAACGGCGACGGAGCAAAGCGAAGTCTTGTTTTTAAATGCAAAACGCGTGATGACCGTCTGCTCCCGTGCCTGTTCTTACCACAACAAGCTTATCCGCAATTTGCTTTTTATCTTTGCTCAAAAAAATCTTCATTTGTCGCGGAGGATTTTTCATACATCGTCAAAATCGATACGCGGGCGTCTTATGTCGTATTTATCGCACCGGGCGGCACAATGCGGAAGCGGAACCTTTTGCGTACCCTTTAACCGGCAGGAACTTGCCGATTATTTAAGCGTGGACAGAAGCGCTTTGTCGAACGAATTGAGTAAAATGCAAAAAGAGGGCTTGCTTACAACCGAAAAAAATCGGTTTTGTTTGAACGCTGAAAAAATGCGGGATTTTTAAAGCAAACAAGAGCCGCTTGAACAGGTATGTTCGTGCGAGCAATTGTGTCCGCTTGAACCGGAACCGTTGTGTTCCGACTCGTGGTGCGAACAGCTTACATCGGGATTGTATTGCAAAGTACCCGATACGAATTCGGCCGCGCGTTTGTCGGCATTGCCGCTTACTCCGCCGTATACTTTAATGCCGGCTTCTGCCAGCGCGGTTTTTGCACCGCTTCCGATACCGCCGCAAATAAGGGCTTCAACGCCTTTTTCCTTTAAGAATCCGGCTAAGGCACCGTGTCCGCTGCCGTTTGTCGGAACCTCTTCGGAAGATACAACCCGGTTGTTTTCAATCGAGTATATTTTAAAGGCTTTTGAATGACCGAAGTGCTGAAACACTTCCCCGTTTTGCAGCGTAATCGCAAGTTTCATGTTTACTCACTCCTATATGTAAAAATGTTTTTTCAAAAAATCCAAATCCAGTTCGGGGTAGAGGACAAAGCGTCCCAAAAGTTCGGCTACGCGGTTTTGCACTTCGGTCTTTGCCGTGCTGTCGAGTACAACCTTGCCCTTTGTCGGCTTGCCGTCTTTGGTTAAGCCGGGTTTTGAAGCCTTTAAGGCGGCATCGAGAATTGCGGCTATTTCGCTCATTTCGGCAGTTCCCATACCCAACGTTGTAACGGCGGGAGTACCCACCCTGATACCGCTTGTCCACCAGGGGCCCTGCGGGTCAAAAGGCAGGGTATTGCGGTTAAGCGTAACGCCGCATTCAAATAATGCGTTTTCCGCCTGCCGTCCGGTAAGACCGTAGGGAGCAACGTCTATAAGTAAAAGGTGATTATCCGTGCCGCCGGTTTGTACCTTCATGCCGAGTTTTATACAGGCATCGGCTAAGGCGCGGGCATTATCGCGCACATTACGGGCATAGGTTTTATATGAATCGCTTGCAGCTTCCTTAAATGCGATTGCCTTTGCCGCCATAATGTGGGGAAGCGGGCCTCCCAAAACGAGGGGACAGCCCTTGTTTACAGCCTCGGCAAACTCGGCCTTGCATAAAATCAGGGCGCCGCGCGGGCCGCGCAGGGTTTTGTGAGTAGTCGTCGTTACGATGTCGGCCCAAGAAACGGGGTCGTTATCGCCCGTAAATACCTTTCCCGCAACAAGGCCCGCAAAGTGAGCCATATCGACCATAAAGACGGCGCCGCATTTGTCGGCGATTTCTCTAAAACGGCGGAAGTTTATCGCGCGCGGATAGGCGGAATAGCCTGCAAGCAGGATAAGCGGTTTTATTTCCATCGCCTGTTTTTCGATTTCGTCGTAATCCAAAAGGCCGGTTTCTTTGTTTACCGTGTACGAATAGGTTTTGAACATGCGCGCCGAAATATTTTGGCGGTAGCCGTGCGTTAAGTGTCCGCCCGAATAATAGTCGAGCCCCAATAAACGCTGATTGCCGAGTTTTTCGCGCAAAGCGGCCCACTGCTCATCGCTTATATTCGATACGTTGGTTTCGCCGAGTTCGGCAAGGGAAGGCATTTCGATTTTATGATTTAAAATCGCCCAATAGGCGACAAGGTTTGCATCGGCTCCCGAATGAGGCTGTACATAGGCGTGGTCGGCACCGAAAAGGCGGCGGGCTTCTTCGGCGGCAGTGCTTTCGACCGCATCCACATTGTCGCAGCCGCCGTAATAGCGGTGTTCAGGATAACCTTCCGCGTATTTATCGGTGAGGAGGTTGCCCATTGCCGCCTGAGTATTCAGCGAACAATAGTTTTCGCTTGCGATAAGTTTTAGATGGGAGCGCTGGGCTTCCAATTCTTTAACGACAGAGGCGGCTATAGCCGGGTTTACTTCGGCCGTAAGCTGTAATTGGGCGACATAGGCTGTCATAGCCGCATTTTGCTTGTCTGCGGGCGTCTTTGTAAGATATTCCTGTAAGGGCGATGCCATGTAAATCTCCTTGCGATAAAAAGTACGGGGTTAAAAAATAAAGCTTAGGCGGATTTACCGCAAAAGCGCTGTTGTCCTAAAATTCGGTTTTCGGACAATGCTTGATGTTTATAGATTAGCCGATTTACCGGATAAATGCAAGAAGCGGGGAAAACGGGGGTGCCGTCATTTTTTTGAATGTATATAGTCGGCCCACTGATGATCCGCCACCGCAATATGGTCAAGAAGCCAATCGCCTAAAAAATTTGAAAACTCCGCTCCCTTTTGCAGGTTTCCTGAAAGTAAAATAGGCAAATGCGTTTTAAGCTTATTGATAAAAGAAGTATGAATCTCCCGATGTGCTTCATAACCGGGATAATCATAGATTTTCATAAACTTTTCTTCTTCGGCAAAATGATATTCCGTATAATCGGAAAGATTTTTTATAATTTTACCGATTTGTATCTTGTATTCGGCTTCACCGAGCATCAAAATATCTTTAAATTTATTAAGAATAAGCAAAAGTTTTTTATGATGTAAATCTATTTCCTCAAAACCGATACTTAAATCATCCGTCCATTGAAATATTTTATTTTCACTCATGGGCGAAGTATACGGAGCTTTTAAAAGTATGTCAACAGATAATAAAAATGTTTATTTTCTCTTGTTCATTCTCCGTTTTTCGGCTACAATAAAGCTATGGTAAAGGCCGACAGTGCCCGGCACAACAAAGAAAAAAGTACTTCCATACGGCCTCTTTCATCATTCGGTATTTTACTCCCCTATTGTATTATTCCCTTCGGAAAAAAAAGCTCACAAGCCTTACATGTATTTTTAAAAACGGTACTTTCGGACTTTTTTGCACTTCAGTTTTCGGTAAAATTCGGGTTTAAGAAAATACCGATTATCCGCATAGATCACCCCTTGGACAAGATAATTCCCTTTGATCCGTCAAAGGTGCATACGTATTTGGATTTTACCGACTTTTGGATACGGCCCATGACCCTCTTGTTTAAACGGGTTGGCATAAAAAAGGCCCTGCCCTATTGTACGCAATATATCCGTTTAATTGAAACGGCCTATGCCGAGGCGGCTTTTATATACCGCTTCCGCATGACTACAACAATACGCCCCGCATATAAAAAAGACAGAGCATTCCGCATGATTCACCGTTTGGATCCGCATTTATTGTGCATACCGAGTTTGCACGTAGCGGTTGTTGTTCTTACACGTACATATTACGAACAGGCTTTTAAGGAACTTGGCTTCAGCGAAGAGGAATGCAGAGTATACGGCGAAGAATTGCGCGAAGGGGCGCGTAAAATTATCGAAAGCGTTTTATATATAAAACAACACAGTGTAAACTGTATTCCCGCAGCCTTGTATATGATGCTTTCTTTACTAAAAGGAAGTTTTACGATACCTGCGGGGGTGGAAATTATCAACAGTTTATTCTGCGATGCGCAGGACATAAGCGAAGACGACAAAAAAGCCGTACGTACCCACATCCACTTTATGTTCGAGCGCCTTCTTTTGGAAGGCTGCTGCGAAGACGATTGGACGGTTCCCGTCAAACATTGGCTGAGTAATTTTGCGCCGATTGTATATTAAAAATCGAAGGTTTAAAACGGGTGTCTAACATAGCGCCGCCCGTTTTAACTTGAGTTTTGCCTCTTGAGAAAAGATATGAGCGGCTAAACTCAAATTATTTACGGTGCGTCTTTTTATACAATGAGGCGGCGTTTTTTTCGTAAAAGGGCGCGTTTTTGCCGCGTTTAAACGAAGAACCTTTAGCACCGCCTTTTTTTGAAAAACCGTCATCTTCGGCAAAGCCGCCTTCTTTTACGTCGATATGCATATGAGGCAAAGTCTTATCTCGGCGGGAGCGTTCCAAGGCATCGCGGCCTGCCTGTACGGGCAGGCTCACCAAGGAAAAGGCGGCACTTACGTCTATACGGTCAACCAGACGCTGCGGAATATTCAACAAACCGCTGAAATATTCGGCTATTTCGCGCGCGTTAAAGCCGTCTTTTCGGCCTAAGCCGACATAAAGCCGTATTTGATCCGAGCGTCCGCCGAACGCACCTGCGGATACCGATTTTCCGCCGGAGAATTTACCCCCGCGTGCGGCAGTTCCGCGTGCCGCACTTCCCCGTGCCGGAGGTTTGTACGCCGTAACCGTTCCGTAGCGTTCGGGATCCAATTCGGCACCCAGCACGCTTTCCAAAACGGCGGCAAGCACATCTTCGGCATTGCGGTTTGTGCATAAATCCTGCGCCATTGCGGCAAAAAGCCTGTCCGCAGGGCATCGTTTAAAATTGATGGCGGACACTGCTTTGTCGCCTCCGTTATCAACGGCAGTATCGCTTCCGTTATCGGCGGCATCGAATGCGTCTTCGCCGGCGATTTCGGCTTCAGTAGAGGTAACGGCCTGCTCCCGTTCTTGCGGAAACGCCTCCGGGGTTTGAGGAACGGCCAGTACCGCCTCGGATTCTTTTAATTCGGTAAAGAGGCGAAGGCGTTTTGCGTTCAGCACTTCACGGACGGAAGGAACGGATGCTTCACGCATTTCGCCCTTTATCGCCTTTCGCACGGACTGTTTTAAAAATTCCAGTCTGCGCCGTTCTTCAGGTTTCACCAATGTAAAGGCCAATCCTTTTGCGCCTGCCCTTCCCGTACGTCCTATGCGGTGAACGTAGGTGGGGCCGTCAAAAGGCAGCGCGTAATTTACAACGTGAGTAAGCCCTTCGATATCAATTCCCCTCGCGGCAACATCGGTTGCAACGAGGATTCTTGTTTTCTTTGACCGAAAGCGGGATAAAATCTTTTCCCGCTGAGCTTGGGGAATATCCCCGTGCAATGCGGCAGCTTCATAGCCGCGCTCATCCAAAAGTTTGGAAACCGAATCGGCATCCGCCTTTGTCTGCGTAAACACCAAACCGTAAAAATCGGGCGAAATATCAATCATCCGCACAAGGGCTTCGATTTTTTCGCTTTCACGCACAAACCAGTAGATTTGCTCGGTTAAAAGCGGCTCTTCCGGTCCCGTTTCTTCTTCGACGATTTCGTAATCGCCCATAAAGGCGGCCGCTATTTTCAAAATAGGAGGCGGCATGGTGGCCGAAAACAGCAAAATGCGGCTTTCGGGGTTTGCCTTTGAAAATATAAATTCAATGTCTTCGATAAAGCCCATATCGAGCATTTCGTCGGCTTCGTCCAAAACAAAGTAATCGATGTGTTCAAGTTTTAAAGACCCGCGCTCGATGTGGTCTTTTATGCGCCCGGGCGTTCCGACGACGATTTCGCAGCCGTTTCGTAATGCGCGCCGCTGCTCACCCATAAATTGGCCGCCGTACACGGGCGTAAGACGGGGAAAGCCGCCCTTGGTAAAAGACTCGATTTCTTTACACACTTGCAGGGCAAGTTCGCGCGTCGGGGTTAATACCAAGGCTTGAACGCGCCCCTTATCTTCGCGGATTGTCTGCACAAGGGGAAGACCGAAGGCTGCGGTTTTTCCCGTTCCGGTACGCGCCTTTGCAATTACATTGGCGTCCCCGTTTAATAAACGCGGAATCGCTAAAATCTGAATGGGTGTCGGGGATTCAAAGCCCTTGGCTTCCACGGCGGCAAGGGTCAATTCATCAAGACCCAAGTCCTCAAAAGAGATGGTTTCCATATGTCGTTTCCTTTAAGCAAGTCCTTTCGGCCGTGTAACCTCTCCGCCTCATCCGGGGCGGGAACTCCGAAAACCGGGGGCTATTAGTCGGCTTGTCCAAAAAGTCGCTCACTTTTTCAAACAGCCTTTAACACAATGATTGTGTTATAACACTAACCCGATTTTTTCAAAACTCTGCTTTTCAGGAAAATTCCGAATACGGCTCTCAGACGTGCATCTGTTTTAAATATACCTCAAAACCGGCAAAAGGTCAAGCGTTTATTGACATATTGTTGAAAATAGTGCGGTTTGGCACAAAGGAAATGCCCAGGTAAGCATATTCCTTATTATAAGGCAGTAATCATAAAAAAAGACAAGATTGACTTTGTCATATTTGCCTGCACGTTTTCCATACCTTTTTACTCTTTTTATTTTTACAGAACAATCTCCATACGGTCTTTTTCTTCATACTCAAAGACACAGCAATCATTCATATAGGTGCGTTCGGGCAGCACAATTAAAACACGGCCTTCATCTTTTTCGATGGAAAAGGGAGCATAATGATACACACCCGTATTAAAACGCACAATTGTTCCTTTTCGGACAATAAATGCTTCGGTTTTTTCGGGAACTAAAACATTACTCGCAGGGGCGACATGGATAACCACATCGGTATCCAAAGGCAAAAAAATCTCTCCGGTGTAATTGTGATACTCGACCACATGAATAAGCATTTGTTTAGGCTTATGAACTATCAAAGGAGAAAAAGCGAGAGGCAGCGTCGTTTTAGCCGGCTCAAGCAGTCTGTCCGGATAAAAATCGCCCAAACAGTAACCATGCGGATTAAGAAGATCCGTAAAACTTCCATATAAACCGAAGTTTTCGGCAGAAATTTCTTTTGCCTTAATTTTTCTCATTGCATAACTCCTTTAGCCTATTTTACAGGTATAGCTTTGTGCGTGTTATTATTTTGTTATAAAACTTTACACCTTTTTTTTCAAGAGTGCTTGCACCCCCGAAAATTCCTTGTAAAAAATAAAAACCTTTTTTTATTTTTTATACTTGTTATCAATTACAGAAAAAAAACTTGCGTGTTTTAATAAAATAACATATAATTTAAATACAACTATAAGGGCTGCTTACCGGTGGATAGAACTGCGAAAACAAAACAAAAGGGCATAAAAGGTTTTTTATATTGGTGGCTTGAAAGCCGATATAACTCCAAACAGATATATGTAGATATTACAATATTAGTAATAATCGCTTTATCCGTTTTCTTGACAGTGTTCCAATTGTATCGTCAGGATACAAATATTCCCGTATGGATATTTAAACTTGAAAACGGCATTACCGTATTTTTTATTATAGAATATATAATCAGGTTTTATATTTCAACGGATTTTATTGAAGACATAAAAGCACATAATTTTTTTCACGCTGTAATACATAAATGTTCATGGATTTTTTCATTTTCGGCTTTGTTGGATTTAATAGCGCTTTTTCCGCTTATACGTTTTTTACGGATATTCAGAGCATTCAGATTTTTCCGTTTTATTAAAGTTTTAAGGTTTTTACGAATATTTAAATTAAAAAGGCTTTTTTCTCATATTTCAATATTGATAAAAAGTTTAAAAGAATCTTATTTTTCATTTTTTACCTTACTCGGCGGAACCTTTTTGATAATAATTGTAAACTCCGTCGGGCTGTTTTGGGCGGAATCCCAAGTAAATCCCAACACCTCTTTAGGGCCGCATATCATTTTTATGTTGGAACTTATTGGTTTGGTCGACAGTTCTCCCGAAACATTTATGGGAAAATTTTTTACGTTTCTTACGCTATTTGCAAATATTGCCTTTATAAGCTTTTTTATCTCGATTATATCATCAAAGATGGGAGAAATTATGGAAAATATAAAAAAAGGAAAAGTAGGTTATTTGGATATTAAAGATCATATAGTCCTATGCGGTTATACCAATTCATCAAAAAAAGTAATAGAAGAGTTACTTAATAATAAAAAATTCTGCTCAAAAAGAATAGTGTTAGTTACCGAATCCGAGAATCCGGATATTAGCGGTATTATTTATGTACACGGAGATTATTCCGATATCGATGTATTGAAACAAGTAAATATACGGGAAGCAGTTCTTGCCGTCATTTTTTCGGAACAAAAAGAACATGAAACCGTCAAAAATGTAGATATGCGAACCGTTTTAACGGTTTACAATATTGAACAGGAAAATCCGGACATACATACAATCGCCGAAATAATCAATGAAAAGAATTCCGAAATTATAAAAGAAAAGATAAAGGGTGATGAAATCATTTTTAAAGAAACTATAGACGCTCATTTAATCGTAAATTGCATAAGACATCCTTATATTTCTCCGATGATGTATGACTTGCTTAATTTAAAGGGACGCGTTTTAAAGGAAGAAAAGCCGGAATATTTCGGTTTCAAAGGCTCCGTTACTTTTAAGGAATTGAAAAAGCATCAAATCGAATCCGACATAGTTATCATCGGTTACATCAATTCGAAAAATGAACCGTACCTTGCCCCCGAGAATTCCACTATTATTACACAAGCAGACAGAATAATTTACATAGAAGCAGAATAAAATGATCCCAAATATAAGCGTCGTGCAGTCGGGTTTTTAAGATTTTTCCGCTTGCAAGAGGTTTTTCCTTTTGATATAATGCGCTATCCAAGCCCAAGGGGAAAATCGTGGATTCTCTTACCGCACAAGACATTATCCGTCACGCAAAAGACCGGCGTATCCGTTTTATAAGGCTTCAGTTTACCGATATTCTCGGCTCGCTGAAAAATGTTGCCATCACCGTCAGCCAATTGGAAAAAGCGCTGAACAATCAATGTATGTTCGACGGCTCGTCTATTGAAGGATTTGTCCGTATTGAAGAATCGGATATGTATTTGTATCCGGACATTACGAGTTACACGCATTTCCCGTGGCGGCCGGCGCCCGAGGGTGTTGCGCGCCTTATCTGCGATGTATATACAACAAAAGGTCTTCCTTTTGAAGGCTGTCCGCGCCGTGTTCTGCGCAAAGTTCTCGATGAGGCAGCTTCCCTGGGCTATACCTTTAATGTCGGGCCCGAATGCGAGTTTTTTTTGTTCCGCACAAATAAAAAAGGAAAGCCCACCCTAAAAACCTTTGACGATGCCGGCTATTTCGATATCGGCCCCATAGATCCGGGTGAAGATGTGCGGCGCGACATCGTATTGAATCTGGAAGAAATGGGCTTTGAAATAGAAGCTTCGCATCACGAATGCGCTCCCGGACAGCATGAAATCGACTTTAAATACGGCGGAGCGCTCGAAACGGCCGACCGTGTAATGACTTTTAAACTTGCCGTCAAAACCATTGCACGCAAACACGGTCTTCACGCAACTTTTATGCCCAAACCCGTTTTCGGAGTTGCCGGAAGCGGTATGCATATAAATCTTTCAATGTCAAAAAACGGTACAAACGTATTTTACAATCCCGACGACTGTAACGGGTTAAGCTGCGAAGCCTACAGTTTTATGGCCGGTATTATGGCGCACATAAAAGGAATGACAGCCGTATTAAATCCGCTGGTAAATTCTTACAAACGACTCGTACCCGGGCAGGAAGCTCCCGTACATATAGCTTGGTCGGCACAAAACAGAAGCCCGCTTATCCGCATTCCCTCTTCGCGCGGTAATTCAACCCGCATAGAACTGCGCTCTCCCGACCCTTCGGCAAATCCCTATCTTGCCCTCGCCGTTATTTTGGCCGCAGGACTTGAAGGAATCAAAAATAATCTTAAACCTCCCAAAGCGGTCAACGGTAACGTATACAAAATGACAAAGGCGGAGCGGGAACAATGCTGCGTTGAAAGTCTACCCGATTCTTTGGAAAAAGCTTTGGCGGAGCTCGAAAAAGATACCTTTGTTTTAGATGTTCTCGGACAGCACATAAGCGAAAAATACATCAAGGCTAAAAAACTTGAATGCCGCGAATACAATACGCGCGTCAGTCAATGGGAAATCGACCGTTATTTAATGCAATACTGATTTTTTTATTTTTTTTGCATAAAAGTCTGTTTTTTTTACAACCTGCGCCTATATATAGGGTATGAATATCTTTACGTTTATGCGGAGGCGTTTTTTGTTCCTTGCGTGCGCATTTGTGTACACAGTATTGTGTACGGCAGGCTGTACACAATCGACGCTTCCCCTGTTCGGCACACACGAAAAAATCAGCTTGCGTATACCGGAACAATACCGCTCTCAATCCACAACGCAAAATGAAGAAAATTCCGCTCCGCGCAGGTCAGTTCATTCTGCTTATCTTTTCTATATTGACGAAAAAGGCGATGCGCGTAATATTCTTTTACATGAAGGACAAGGCGAGATACAGCTTGTTTTGCCGAAAAACCGCGTAACACCTTTTTTATTTTACATGGATGAAACCGATATACGGCCGCAGGGTTGTATATATCCGTTCGGCACGAAAGCGGATAAAAGCGGCGGTTTTACGGCTTTTATTTTGTACCGGCTGTTTGTCCTATCGCACAACAGTAATCAAACCGTGTACGAACATGTAAGCCTCTTTAATTGGCCGAAACTCAATGCTCTTATATGCACCTACGACGACCCCTGGCAGCTTGACGACGTTTTAATTGCCGAAAAAATTGCAAAAGGAACCTTCAACGGAAGTCATATACGGACAAAACCGCCCGGCATATAAGGCTGCGCCGCCGTTCTTTACTTCAAAAGCAAAGAACGCAAAGGGGGATGGTATGTTTATTTGCTATGCTTTTGTATTACCCGTTTTGAATACGCATACATAAGGCCGGGAAATATGCGGTTAAGAGTATAAACAATCTTGGATGTAAAACCGGGAATAATTAAAAAGCGGCCGCCTTGAATACCCTTCATTATCGCTTGAGCCGCTTTTTCGGCCGTCATGGGTTTTATAGTTCCCGAGATTTTTTTCGTTATATCGGGCTTTGTGCGGTTTTCGTTTGCAAGCTGAGGAGTGTCGGTGTCGGCGGGCAGCACAAGGGAAACTCTTATCCCGTACGGAATCAGTTCGTTCCGTAAAACTTCGCTGAATCCGACAACCGCATATTTTGACGGCGTGTAGGCACTGTAACCGTAAACGCCCATAACGCCGGCCATAGACGACACATTTACAACACGCGACGCACTACCCTTTTTTATATACGGCAGGGCGTGTTTAACCGTCAATGCAGTACCCAAATAATTGACAAGTACCGTTTCACTGTATTCGTCGGAATCCGTTTTTTCTATTTCTTTACACACGGCTATGCCCGCACAATTGATAAGCATATCGATTTCGCGGCCGTCTTTAACGCAGTTTTTAATAAAACGGATAATCGATTTTTCTTTTGAAACATCAAGTTCGTATGCGTTTACGGTATTTCCTCGGGTACAAAGCGGCGTCAAGTACCGCAATGTTTTTTCAAGCGCAGCCTTTTTTCTCGCACCGATAATTACGTCCATACCTTTTAGAGCGCATTCTTTTGCAAGCGCCTTTCCTATGCCGCTTGATCCGCCGGTAATTACAACAAGACTTTTATCCACACCGTCCCCCTGTCCGAACTACAGATACTTTAAACATATCATTTTTTACGGATTCTTGTATAGCTCGGAACAAGCGATTTGCAGCCATACTTTGCTGCGGTACTTGATTTTAGCCTGCGTGAAGGGTACACTGTAAGCGATGAAAAAAGCATTTTTTATATGCGGTCTTTTTGTGCTTATGTTTTGTACCGCTTCCTGCTCCAAAAAAAACGCTCAAGATATTCCCGTTGAATATTCACGCATTTTGCAAGCGAACAACGGCGGAACAGGGCTGACGCACCGCTGGTTTTATTTTACGGAAGACGGTTTTAAGGAAACGGATGTGCCCCGCAATGCTCCTAAAGTGCAAAAAAAGCCGTGGACTGAAGCCGTCCGCATTACTTCTTCCGTTCCTATAGACGGTACGGGTTACTTTTTGGTTAATAAACTCGGCTTACTGGTTTGTCCTGCCGCGTCGGGACTGCAAAAAGAAGGGATTGCTTCAAAAACATTTCTTGTAAAAGATGCTGATATCTTTTCACCGGCTGCCTGCGGTTCTTTATTTTGTATCGACGGTACGCCCGTCTTTAATTTATATACGAACAGTATTTTTGCATCCGCACGATTTTCAGCCGAAACAAACGCTGCCGAAAAAAAACTGTTACCGCAGACGGAAAAGTCGGATTATTTTTTAGTGCAATACGTTAAAGAAAACCGCGGCTTTATTCCGCTTTTGAACAGCCGGGATTTTAATTGGCCGGTCAAAGCCGAACTGCGCGAGCTTTTTTTTATAGACAATATTTGGTATGCTCTTTTGAAAGAAACCGAGGCACAGCGTACCGAATTTTATGCATACTCGTTTTATACGGTTGAGCCGGTTACCGCCTTTGCACAAGCCCGTATCAGTTCGGATACAGGTGCTTCCGGCTTTAAACCGAAGCTTATACATGAGGAAATAAGCGTACATGAATTTCGTGAAAAAATCCGGCCGCTCCGGACATCGGTTATGCCCGAGCGCCTTAAAGATTTGCTTGCTCCCGTTCCTCCGTCGGTTCCCTGGTATCTTGAATACAGTGCCGACGGTTCCCCGTCGCCGTTCCGTTTTGTGCAGCGTGAACACGCCCCGAATCCGCGTCAAGCATATGCAACGACGGCGGACCACTATTCGGCAGCATTTTTCGAAGACGGAACAGTATGTTTTGCAGGCACTTTACCGATGAAGCATGTCCTGAACGAAGGAAAACCTTCCGTATTTAAACTGCCGCGCCTTCCGGCAGGCTATACATATTCATATGCTTTAATTGCCGGCTCTACTTTGTTTGCAGCTTGGGAAGAAACCGCTTTTTTTGAGACGGGAAGAAGCGGCTTTGTCGCCGTAGATTTGGAGCAAGTTTTATACAAAAAAGAGGAGTAGCAGAATGAAAAAACTGTATGTATTTTGCGCCTTTTTATTTTTATGTACCCGCTTTGTAAACGGGTTAAACTTTTTATACGCCGAAGCAAACGCTCTTGAACCGCAGCCGACACAACAGCCGCCTGTGACAAATGAAGATTCTGCCGAAAAAAAAGAAATCGCAAGTACAGAAAATGAAAAAATCGTGCAAGACGCCGATTCTACCCTTCAAAAAGCACAAAGCAGTCCCCTCGTTTTTACCTTCGGTGCCGCAGGTATTTTAAATACCGATAAAAACAGCGCACCCTCTCCGGTAGTTTTTACCATCGGAGCAGGCGGGAATATTCCGTTTTATTCACATAATCAAATGGCCGTATCATTTTCTCCGCATGCCAATTATTTTGCATCCTATTATCTATGGGACAAGGTTCAAAAGAGGGCGCTGCCAGCCGAAATCGAACAGCGTGCTGCCTATGTTCCCTCCCTAATGCTCGACATACCGGTTGTTTTTAATTTTTCGGCCGGACATTCCGTTTTTTCCGCCGGAACGGGTATATCGCTTTCTTTACGCTTTGCAGCTCGAGCAATCAATACATCTGCGCCGCCTGAAAATATAGCGGCTATAAACCGTTGGTTTTGGCAAAACATGCGCTTTGCCTATCCATCGGTACAGTTTGCATGGGATTATACGTTTTCAAATGGATTGGCAACAGGAATCGGAATAAAAGGATATCTTTCTCTGGGCGGTATTATTGATAAAAGAGGCCTCGACGGCAGTATGCTTATGCTCTGCGCCCGCATTGTCCCCGGAAAAATACGGTGAAAAGCCGTATTGTAAAAATACTATAAAAGCCGCTTATAGTATCTATTTTTTCTCCATAATTTTCAAAAAAATAATAAATTTACCTGATGTTTTTTATAAAATATTTATAAAAATTTAAATATTCTACACTTTATTTAATAAATATTTAAATTTTGTTTGACATATAAAAAAAACCGTGCTTAAATATATATGTATTGGTAGTATTGTTATTCATTTTATTTAGGAGGTTTTATGACTAAATCTTCCATTGCAAAGATGATAGACCACACATTACTAAAACCCGATGCGAAAGAAGATGCTATTATCAAACTTTGTTCAGAAGCTAAGGAATATTCGTTTTATTCCGTTTGTGTGAATTCCACATGGGTTAAACTATGTGCAAAAGAACTTTCCAACTCTCTTGTAAAAGTATGTACTGTTGTAGGGTTTCCTCTTGGAGCCGTGTCAACATTTGGAAAAGAATACGAAACAAAAAAAGCAATAGAGGACGGCGCACAAGAAGTTGATATGGTGCTTAATATAGGGGCACTCAAATCAAAACTGTATAAAAAAGCTTCAGAAGATATTCACAGTATTGTTAAAATTTGTAACGGGAAGATTCTTACTAAAGTTATTTTGGAAATGTGTTTATTGACCGAAGAAGAAAAAAAACTTGCCATTCAAATATGTATTGATGAAGGTGCAGATTTTGTAAAGACTTCAACAGGATTCAGTTCAGGAGGTGCTACTGTTGAAGATGTAAAATTGATGCGTATGATGGTCGGTACAAAGCTGGGCGTAAAAGCATCCGGAGGAATCCGATCAAGAGCTGATGCCGAACGCATGATAGCCGCAGGAGCAAGTCGGCTCGGGACAAGTTCCGGAATCCTAATCTTAACGAAAGAATAATAAATAACCATAGATTGAGAGGAGGTAAATAATGAAAAACAGGTTTGAAGGTAAAGTCGCCGTTATTACCGGTTCTGCGCGGGGAATGGGAAAAGAAACTGCACGACAAATGGCCGAAGAAGGCGCTTCGATTGTATTAACAGATATAGATCAAAATGCAATAGATAAAACAGCCGATGAATTTAGAAACGCAGGATATAGTTTTATTCCTGTTGTTTGTGATATATCAAAGCGGAATCAAGTCGATAATCTTATAAATGAAACGGTAAAAGCCTTTAAAAAAATAGATATTCTTATTAACAATGCAGGTTTATTGTTAACGGCTGCTATTGAAGAAACAACTGATGAAATAATAGAAAAAACCTTAGATATAAATGTTAAAGGTGTTTTGTATGCAATTCGAGCTGTAACACCTATTATGAAAAAACAAAAATACGGACGCATTATTAATGTTTCATCTATTACAGGTAAAAACGGTGATAATTCAACTACCTTTGTTTACGGCGCATCGAAAGGGGCGCTTCTAACGATAACCCGTTCTGTTGCACGTCAATTAGGCCCTCACGGAATAACATGTAACGGCATAGCTCCCCATGCAGTTATGACTGAAATGATGAGTTATTGGACTGAAGAAAAAAAAGCTGCTATGGCAGCAAAAATACCCTTAGGCCGGCTTGGAACCGAAGGTGATATGGCGTCCTTAATGTGTTTTTTAGCATCTGATGAAGCCGGATTTATAACAGGAGAAACTATCAACATTAACGGCGGCTATTACATGGATTAAAACGTGTCTATTGTTCTGCAATCTCTAAAGGGAGAGTCAGAGTATATGATGAATAATTCAAAGATTTTTTTATGTGCAGATTTCGGTACACAAGGCGTAAGAGTCGGTTTTATTGATAACAAAGGAACACTTATTTGTGCAGCTGAGGAAGCATATCCTTTATTGTATTCAAAACCCGGTTTTGTTGAGCAAAAGCCTTCAGATTGGTATTCCGCGTTCATTCGGGCACAAAAGAATGCCCGTCGACAATTAAATGAGAATCAAAAAAACAATATAACGTCTATTTGCATTTGTGCTACATCGAGTACAATTGTTCCCGTTGATAAAACAGGAAAACCTTTAATGAATGCTATAATGTGGATGGATTGTCGTTCTTCAGAAGAAACAGATAATATTAATGCAACTAAACATAAGGTTTTGGAATCTTGCGGGGGAGAAACTTCTGCAGAATGGTTAATACCTAAAGTTCTTTGGATGAAAAAAAATAATCCGGCCGTTTATGAAAAAACTTGGAAATTTGTAGAGCAGCTTGATTGGATAAATTATCTTTTAACTGACAAACTCATCGCATCCGAATGCAATGCAACATGTAAAGGTCATTATGTTTCAAAACTTGGCGGATGGCAAGAAAGTTTCTTTGAATCAATAGGGTTATCCGATTATCAGCAAAAAATAATAACTGAAATTTGTCCGGTCGGTTCAATTGTCGGGTATGTTTCAAAAAAGGCTGCAAAAGAAATAAATCTTCCTGAAGGAATTCCCGTTTATGAAGGCGGAATAGACGCTTATTTGGGAATGCTGGGCTTAGGAGTTATAAACGAAAATTCTCTAGCCACTATACTTGGCACCAGTTTTGTACACTTGTGTTTTTCAAAAAAAGAAATAAAGATGCCGGGAATTTGGGGGCCTTATTATAATGCTCTTATTAATGATTTATATGTAATAGAAGGCGGTCAAATATCTGCGGGTTCCATTATAAAATGGTTTAGAGATTTAGTAGCTAACGGTTCAAAGCTTGAGATAGAAAAACTTGCAAAAGAAGCAGAAAGTTCGGGTATTGGAGCAAGGGGACTTATTGCAGTTGATTTTTTCCAGGGAAACAGAACACCGTATAAAAATCCCTATGTATCGGGACAAATCAGAGGATTACGTTTAGGACATACACGTGGTGACATATACAGAGCCCTGATGGAAGCCGTCGGATACGGTACAAAAAATATTATAGAAACTATATATAAAGGCGGAATAGATATACAAAAAATTGTAGCATGCGGCGGTGTAACAAAAGATCCTGTTTGGCTTAATATAATTGCCAATATATGTCAAAAACCTATTTCTTTAGTCAGCTCAAGCTCTTATGCAGGTATGATGGGCTGTGCCTTAGTATCGGCCCTCTCAGAAAAAATTTATAAAAACTATAGTAGTGCTGCACAAATGATGATACGAGAGCTTTCCTGCATAGAACCGGACAGCTGTTGTGCTGCTGAATATGAGAACATTTTTAACCAATACATATTCTATTGTATGAAAGAAATACAGGAAAAAGCTGAAAAAAGGGATTCCTATGGAAAATAAAATTCTCAGAATGGAAGGTATTTCAAAATCATTCCCAGGGGTAAAAGCTCTATCAAATGTAGATTTTTCAGTAAAGCGCGGAGAAGTGAGGTGCTTAATTGGTGCAAACGGTGCCGGGAAATCTACATTAATGAAAATTTTATCCGGTGCTTATCAACGCGATGCAGGACGGATTTTTTTAAACGATAGAGAAATAGAAGTACTTAATACTCAAATTGCGATAGAAGCCGGCATTGCAGTAATATATCAAGAATTATCTCTTATAGATTCTTTAACTGTAGCAGAAAATATCTTTCTTAATAATTATGCGAATGTAACAACAGGTAAATTCCTCGACTGGAAAAAAATGAATGATAAAACATTAGAATTATTACGAGAATTTAATATTACTATTTCACCTGCAAGTTTGGCCGGCGATTTGACAATCGGACACAGGCAACTTGTTGAAATACTTAAGGCTGTGGCAAGAGATGCAAAAATAATAGTTATGGACGAACCTTCTGCAACCCTTTCCAAGGATGAATACACATCTTTATTACGAATTATCGAAGCCTTAAAACAAAAAGAGATAACCATTATTTATATTTCTCATCGGCTTGAAGAATTGTTTGATGTGGGAGATTCCGTGACAATTCTTTTGGATGGAAATCATATTGCTACAATATCTATGCAGGAAATAACGCAAGAAGAAATTGTAAGATTAATGATAGGCCATGAAGTTAAATCTTTTTTCCGAAAACAAAAAAAGCAAACCACAGAAACAATTTTGGAATTATGCAATGTAACAACAAAATCAATTACGGAAGTTAATTTAAAAATTAAAAAATCGGAGATCCATGGTATTTATGGTTTAGTCGGTTCGGGGAGAACGGAAGTGTTAAATTCAATTTTCGGTATCGACCCGGTTTTGTCCGGAGAAATAATATATGAAAATAAAAAAATCAATAATAAGAATCCGTATAATGCGATAAAAAAAGAAATGGGTTTGGTTCCTGAAAACAGAAAAAAACAAGGACTTGTTTTAGGATTGCCTGTGTGGGAAAATTCATCGTTAGCCGGAATAAAGAATTTTTTACGATTTGGGGTTATTCAATACGGAAAAATCTATGCAGCAACTGAAAAATATATAAAAAAACTTTCAATAAAAACACCGGGTATTAATAATGAGGTTTCTACACTCTCAGGAGGTAATCAACAAAAAGTTGTTCTTTCAAAATGGCTTATAAAGCAGTGCAATCTTTTACTTGTTGATGAGCCGACACAGGGCATAGATATAGGAGCCAAGGCGGAAATATATGAAATACTCGAAGATCTTGCAGATAAGGGGAAAACGATAATTATTGTTTCGTCTGAACTGAACGAATTGTTATCGGTCGCTTCTGCGATAAGTGTTATGTATGAAGGAAAACTCGTAAAAACCTTTGATGACCATGAATTGGATGCGACAAAAATACAAGAATGTGCAATTACCGGGAGGATATAACATGGATGCCATAAAAAAAATTAATCTATTTGAATTTATAAAAAAATATAATCTTTTTATACTTTTATTATTTTTTGTACTTATTGCCGTTATTTTAAGCCCAAGATTTTTAACATGGCAAAATTTCTTTAATTTATTGCAGCAATCGGCTGTCGGAGGTATTGTTGCCTTAGGTATGACATTTGTAATTATAACGGGAGGAATTGACCTTTCCGTCGGATCGAATGTGGCTCTTGCAGGAATGATTTCTTCAATTCTGGCCAAGAATTTGGGGTGTTCAACCTTTGTATCAATGAGTGCCGCAATTGCATTGGGAGCATTTATCGGCTTTTTGACAGGTTCTATTGTGACTCGATTTAAACTGCCCGATTATATTGCGTCTATGGCAATGATGATCAGTTTGAGAGGGGTTGCTTTACTTTTAACAAACGGAAAACCCGTTTTCGGATTAAGTGATTCCTTCAGATTTTTGGGTAGCGGATTTTTATTTGATATAATTCCGTTCAGCGGTATAGTTTGGATCGTTATAACCTGTATAGCAGCTTTTCTATTAAAATATACACCGCTAGGAAGAAGTTTTTATGCTATTGGGGGAAATAATACAGCCGCATGGTTATCCGGTATTTTGATAAACAGAAATAAATCTATTGCATATATTTTTTCGGGCTTATTATCCGCTTTTGCCGGCGTAATGCTTGCATCATGGTTATCTACCGGACAACCGAACGCGGGAATCGGTATAGAAACCGATGCTATTGCTTCGACCGTTATAGGAGGAGCAAGTTTATCAGGAGGAATCGGAGGAGTTTGGGGTACTTTCGGTGGTGTTTTTCTCTTAAGTATTATTACCAATATTTTAAATCTTGTGGGTGTTCCTTCTTATTTTCAGCAAATTGTGAAAGGATTAATCATTCTTGTCGCGTTGATTGGAAATAACTTTATAACAAGAAAGAAAATCTGAGCTGGAAAAATGCTTAGGGTTGCTGTTTATCAAGATATTTTGCGTTGCAAAAGAATCTTGCTTTCACACTTATTATAGTGGAAAGGTTGCAAAAATTTTAAAACTAGGAGGCGAAATGTAAACGTATAAAATCGTATGGTTTTATAAAAAGTCGGAAAATATTTTTGGAGGATTATATGAAAAAGAAATGTATGATTTTGTTGTTTGCTGTACTGATTATGATGTCAATCTTTGGAGCTGGTAAAAAAGAATCCATCGGTTTTTCTCAATGTATTTTGGATTCGCCTTTTTATGTAGCATTGATGGATGAAGCAAAAGCATCTGCCGCTGCAAATAATATCGATTTTATCTATTTGGATGCACAAAATAATATCCAAAAACAAAATAATGATATTTTGGACTTAATAAACCGAGGCGTCAGTGCATTAATTATTAATCCGGTTGATCCCGATGGTGTAAAACCGGCTTTGGAAAGAGCCAGAAAAGCCGGCATTCCCGTTATTACAGTTGATAGACCTGTAAACGATAAAGTTGATTGTTTTATCGGAAGAGATAATCAAGCAATGGGAAAGCTGGCCGGTGAATTGGCAGTAAAACTGTTGGGCGGCAAAGGTAAAGCAAAAGGGAAAATATTGGAATTGCAAGGAGATGCCGGCGGCTCGGTTATGATGGCTCGTCGAGACGGTTTTCATTCTGTTGTTGATAAAGAAAACATAACGGTTATACAATCGCCTTATTGTAATTATATTCGCGCAAATGCGGTCAAAGCCGCTCAAGATATAATACAGGCGCATCCGGACATAGATCTTATTTATGCACATAATGACGATATGGCACTCGGAGGTTTACAAGTATTTGAGCAGGCAAAGAAAAAAGTATACGTTGTGGGTGTCGATGGTCTAATGGAAGCTGTTAAAGCGATTATCGACGGACGCTATGACGGTACGGCTATGAATGATCCTGCCGTTTTGGGACGCAAAGCTATTGAAACGGCCATTATGCTGAAAGATAAAAAGAACGTACCCGAATATATTGACGGAGGAACAAAGCTTATAGATAAAGCGAATGCAAAAACATTTTATGATGAAAAAAATTCTTTTGCCGTAATGAAATAGATTTTAAGAGGGAGTTTTGAGAATTCTTATTCAAAACTCCCTGCTTCCTTTAAAAGCGGTATAGTGTAATGTAAATAAGGTTTACCGATTGCTTGTAGCATAAAAGCGTATTTAAAATTTTACAGAGATTCTTGAAATTATCTTTCAGTATGATTATGATGTAGTATTGAGGAGCGGTTTTGAGCAAATTCGATAATAAGAAAGAAAATTTGCTGGAGTTAATAAAAAAAGAGAAAATTCTTTTATTAAATAAGTTGGCAAATGATCTTAATATATCTTACACGACAGCAAAAAAATACATTTCATTTCTTGAAGATAAAAAAATTGTGTCCTTGGTAAACGGTGTTGTCGTATATAATGGAGAAAATATTCAAAATAACATATATGATTATTCCGTAACCTCTGCAGAAAAAGTGCATACCGAAGAAAAAGAAAGAATCGGGAAAAAAGCGGCGAGTTTAATTACTGATAATGACAGTATAATACTTGATACGGGATCTACGTGCGGCTTTATTGCCCGTAATATATCGGATAATTTAAAACTGACAATTCTGTGTTATACTCTTACTGCACTTATGCATGTATGTAATAAACCGGATAATACGATTATTTTTGCCGGGGGATATTTTCATGAAAATTCTAAAATGTTTGAGTGTCCGGAGGCTGTTACATTAATTAACAGAAACAGAGCAACAAAAGCATTTATAGCAGCCAGCGGCATCAGTTTGGATCTTGGTGTTACTTGCGAAAATAATTATGAACTTCCAACAAAAAGAGCTGTAATAAATTCGGCGCAGCAAAAAATATTGGTAGCGGACAGTTCCAAATTTGGACGAGTTCGTTCTACTTATTTTGCAGAAGTTTCGGAGTTTGATATAATAATTACCGATGACGGTATACAAGATGAATATCGTGATTATTTTGCTGCAAATAATATTCCTTTAATCATCTGTTAAAAAGAAAAACTTTATTTATGTTTATTTTTTGCATATCTGATTGCACGTCTGGATGTTTCGACCGCATTTTTGCCTTTCGTTCCGAGTAATAAAGTGCAGTTTATGAAAATCATATCAAATATTATTAATTGCAGCAGTCTTGATACCATTGCATCCGTATAGTAAGGTAACGTATTAGTCGCACTGTGTAAGGTAATGTCGGAAGCTTTTGTAAGAGAAGATTGCGAGTAACTTGTTATTCCCACAATAAGGGCATTATTAATTTTGGCATTTTTTGCACACTCAAGAACTTCCCTGCTTTCTCCCGTATGTGAAATCAATACAACAATGTCTTTTTTCTTTAAGTGGGAAGACCTGATAATGGCAAAATGGGAATTTTCTTCGTAAATAACCGGTAAGCCTAAGCGCATAAATTTATGATGAGCATCCATGGCAATACTGCTTGACCCGCCCGAACCGTATAAAAGAATATGCTCTGCCTGTAAAAATGAATTACTTACCTTTTCTATTTGCGAATTGTCAACAAATTTATGAAGTGCCTCAATAGCTTTTATTGCCGATACTATAACTTTCTTTTTTACCTCCGCTGTTCCGTCATGTGAATTAATTTCGGAATATCCGTCTTCTATTTTTAATGCATTTTCCTTATGTGCATTTTCAAGAATACTTGCATCCTTTAAAACAGCGATTTGAAAAGCTTTAAACGATTTGTAACCTATTTTATTTATAAACCGTATCACAGCCGTTTCGCTGATTAACAGCTCTTGTGCGATATTTTTTAGAGTCATTTGAGCAACCGTTTGCGGATTTGCAAGATAATAAGATGCTATCATCTTCTGTACTTCAGACAATCGATTTTGCCGTAATGCAATATCGGTTAAAACGGATTTTTCATTCACGGTATGCGTATCCTCTTTGCAATAGGTTATAGTATTTTTTTTATATTTTCAACACTTACATGAGTTTTTCGTATGCTTCTTGTAAAGTGTTTGTTCCGCCTACATTTCCGGGGAAAATAACGTAGGGTATGCCGGGAAATACCGATTCGGGACCTAGTTGCCAAACGGGCACTCCCGGACAAAGCTGCCCCTGAACGGTTGCCTTCCGCACTCCAAGCGCTTTTGTTCCTATATCGCTTGATGTGATACCTCCCTTCGCAATGATAAAAGCCGGTTTTACGTTCAGATGCGATACAATACTTTGTAATGCATGAGAAATCTCCACCGACCGCTGAAGCGCGGCTTCTTTGGTATCGTTTGTAATCGATAAAAGTTTCCGTTTTGTAAATACAGCTGCGCTTATTCCCGTCTTTATGGATTTTTCAACTTCATTTGTTACACGTTCTATTTCTTTTTGCAGCAATTCTTTTTTCAACACAAGGTCGGAATCAAAAGGAACGGCTGTAACCTTTCCCGTATCAAGCAGGGTATAAAGCTGTTCCGTTGTTTTTTGTGTATGAGAACCGACGATTATCAAACCTGCACAATTATCGTCTTGTATATTAAGTTCTTTTCGCGTTAATAACGGGCGATCCGCAATTCCGCCCATTTCTTTAACCAGTGCGGCCGCCGACCTGAAAATGAATTTTTTACCCTTAGCTATTGCACGGTATGCAGCTATACAAAAAACTTTTACATCAAAAGCATCCACAGCATTGACAACTATTCTTTGAAAATTCCGTGCGCTCATTAACTGTGCTTCTATTTTTTCAAATTGCAGTGTTCTTAAATCAGCCAAAGATATGGAAACTACATCGGAGGCTTTACATCGTCCTTTGGTTTTTTCTTCAATATAGTTACATAAATCGGAGGCGCTGTATCCGAAAGTTTTATCCTGTGCAAATTCCGTTTGTCCTGCAGGAATCAAATTATCTCCGTATTGAACATAATGCGTGTTATCGATAGTAAAACGGCCGCCCTCCTTAAAAAAGAAACACAAAATTTCACCGTCTATTTTATGCTTCAATTTCGATTCGAAAACTTCGCGCATTATCTCCGTTTCCAGAGGATAATGTCCCCGTAAGGTTGAATCGCTGCGGCTTATGAGCAAAAAATCCCGTTTTAATTCTTTAGATACGGAGATGATTGTTTGCGTGACGGCACGGTGTAAAATTTCGCTTTCATGCGCTGATAGGCTTCGAGAGTTCGTAAGAATATAAAAAAGCGGATTTTTTTCTAAAAATCCTGCCGTAATACTTTCTTTATCCCAACGAGTATATACGGAAACATCATGGACTGTTTGAACACCCGTCGGATCATCGTCAAGGACTACTATTTTCCGATTGTTTTTTTGAACTTCTTTTTGTAAAAGCTCTGTAACGGTATCTTTGTCATATTCCGGTAATTTTTCCGAAATATCTGCAAAAGAGATGTGTGATTTACTCGAACAATTCATTTTATTTTCTCCGAATCAGTTTCAAATGCTATAACGGTAACGGGAGCGCTGTCTATGCCCTTAATAAAAAGCGGTAAAGCAATAACTTTATCAAGGGATTTTCTATATACGTTTTCCAAATTCAACTCTTCAATGACGGTTATGTATCTGTTATGAAAAGTACCCATAAGGTATTTATGAGCAAGAATTCCGTCTTCCAAATTCGGATATGAAGTGACGCTTATCCAGTCAATTCCGATGCACCGTATATTATCAAATTCATCCATAAAATACTTACATAAAGAACCGGATAACCCCGGCCCTTTGTTTGAATACGTATCGGGATCCGATTTTCTTTTTTCGGCAAATCCCGAGCGGATGCACAATAAGTCACAAAGTGCGATTTTGTCTTTAAATGGAAGTATCATTTCAGTGGTTAAGAGCTGTCCCGCATCCAAAGGAATATCAAGAATCAACGGATTATTAAAAATAAAAAAATCAACGGGAATTTCGGATATGGATACTCCTTTATCAAAAAAATGTTTGGGAGCATCCATATGAGTTCCGAAGTGATTGAATATTTCAACCGTTGAAGTATTGCAAACATCGCCGTTTTCCATACGTGCAAAGGGTTTTATCCGCATTGTCGGAGAATTCGGAAAGGGCGGATCCGATTCCGTAAGAATGTGGGACAGCAAATGTATCATTTAGAACCTCCCGATAACCTGTCCGGCTGCTTGGAACCATAAAATTAAAAAAGTTCCGACAAAAGCACCTGCATAGATTCGACGTGTTTTTCTGTACAAGGTAACAAGAATAAAATTAATTATGATAAATTGAGGAATCATAACATTAAGCATCATCATCCATCTTCCGGCATAAGCACCTAAGCCCAAAACATCAAGCCCCGGACCGATTTGCAAATAATTCGGGATAAAATGGATAAGCCACAAAATCATTAAACCGCCGACAGAAGAAATAACATTTAAAAGCCACCAAAATAAAACCGTTTTCTTTTCGCTGCCGTATTCTTTAAGCTTATTTTGTCCGAAAAGGAATATTCCGTTGTTTACAAAGAAAAACATAAAAACGGGAACAAAATAAACAAATACATATGCTGTTCTTCTTAAATCAAAGGCTTTCATAAAGGGCCAAAGGCATCTGAGTTCGGTATTAAAGAAAAATCCGCACATAATCGTAAGTACATACATAGAGCCTACAAGGATACCTGCAAATAATATATTTTTGCCTATATCGTGTAAACAAAGGGTTTTATTTTCCGAATAAGCATATTCCATACGGCATGCATTTACTTTTTCTTTATTTTTGCCGGCTGTAACGATTTTCCAAATAATATACGCAGCGACAGCAATCAGTGAGCTGAAAAACATCCAGTGAGTAATACCGTTTGTCATTTCCATTCTTGCAAACGGAAAATATTGAATGATTTTTGTACCGGGTCCTCCTCTTTTTGCGAAAAACGGGTAACAAAAGACCGTTAAGATAATATTTACGATTGCCGCAAACCACCACATACTCGTTTTTTCAGGATACGCATTTATTTGACCTTTACGTGCGATTGAAGAAAAAAAGGAGGATGCAAGTAAAAGGTTTGTTAAAGGGATAATAAGAGACAATGTAAAAAGCAGCATGATAAAACCGAAAATCTCTTTATACATATAGGTTTGCTTTGACGGATCAAAAAAATAAGGATTATCGGGCTTTTGGAGTGCTTGGTGAAACCATTCACATACAGACGCATTCGCTTTTTTGTTTACCATAACTCCCAAATGGGTACCCTTAACAAGTTCAATTCGGCGGGCGGAACCGTCAGCGAAATTACCGTAAGTTTTATTCCACTCAATATGGCTGTTTTCAGGAAATCCGAATGCTTGTAATCTTTTAGGATGACTTCCGAGATCTTTAACAGGCCATGTCCTTTCTCTGTAGCCGCCTATTTCTTCATAAAGTCCTTGTACCATCATATAATTATGCAAGTCGGGATTTCCGGCAGAAGCGCTTAATCCTACAATCGCTTTGTGATCCGGATTCCAATTTCCTAAGGCTATCGAATTCATTCCTCCCGTTGAATGTCCGAAAATACCCAAATTTTCTTTATCGACAAAGGGCAAAGATTTTAGGTACGCATAGCCGTTATTGGCTCCACTTTTTGTCTTATCGTTTACTTCTCCTTGTGAGTAACCGTGTCCGAGTTGATCGATAGATAAAACAACAAATCCTCTTTTTGCCAGTTCAAGCATTCCGAAGGTACTCGGAGCTTCTTTGTCACTTTGATAACCATGTAAAGCCAATATACCCGGAAGAGGATTTTCACTGTTTGCAAATTTCGGTCGGTATAACTTTGCCGTCATCACTTCTTGTTCTTGAGTCATAATCTTAAGATATGAAACATCGATTTTTCCCCAATCGGTATCGACCATTCGTGATAGAAAACCGAAAAACAAAACGCAGATAACCGCTACGGTTATCCAAATCCAACTACCTTTTTTTTGTACCATGTTATTCCTCCTATTATTTCCCTGTTTTTACTTCCAAACAGGATATTTTTTCGTAATATTTTAAAATTGCACTGTGATCTTCCGATTGTAATCCCGACTTTTGCAGTGAAATCATCATTTCGTACAGTTGTGCCGTCAAGGGCAAGACAGCTCCGCTTTTATGCGATGTTTTAAGGACATTTCCGATGTCCTTTTGATTTATATCGAGTCTGCCGCCGGCTTTGAAATTCCGCGTAAACATTTTTTCTGCCTTTGCTTCCAAGACAGTGCTGCCGGCAAGACCTCCGCGTATAGCTTCATAGACAATTTTCGGATCGATCGAACAGGAAGCTGCAAGACAAAAAGCCTCGCATACAGCGGCGATATTGAGATTGACGATTATTTGATTTGCAAGCTTGACTGTAGAACCGGCACCGTTTTCTCCGACCCAAGTAACTTTTTCCGCAAAGGTATTAAGGATGGGATATATGTTTTTAAGAATATTTTTATTTCCTCCGGTCATTAGCGCCAAGGTACCGTCAATTGCCTTCGGTTCGCCGCCGCTTACAGGGCTGTCAAAAAAATATACGCTTTTAGCATCGCAAAGCTGTCCGATTTTTTTTGCCGTATCGGGATCTATCGAGGAAAGATCAAAAATAACGGCTTCTTTTTTTATATGCTCCAATAAACCGTCTTTGCCTAAAATAACTTCTTCTACATGGGCTGAAGCAGGTAACATTGTAAAGGCTATATCAACTGTTTTTGCAATTTCTGTAATACTTTGTGCCGCTTTGGCTCCTAAGGCCGCCAGTTCTTCAACGGGTTTCGAGTTGATATCGTAACATAAAACCTTATATCCTTTTTTGAGGATATTTTTTACAATCGGTTTTCCCATTATCCCCAATCCTATAAAACCTATTTCCATATCAAGCTCCTAAAAAAACAGTAATATTTTAACTTTTTAATATTTTTTAAGTTATTTTTTAACTGTTTAAGTATAAAGCTGAATTCTAAATGCGTCAAGAGAAATATTTTCATTATTTTTCATCGTATCTTTCCCGGAAAAATACGATGAAAAAAGAACAAGGGAAGGTGTGTAAAAAACCGATATTTCCCTTGTGTTTGTATTTCCTTCCATGCTATTATAAGCTATGACAAACGAACAAAACCTTGAAAAAATACGTGATGCCCAAGCCGTTCTTAACCGCCTTTTTCCCCTTATAGACAGCGCGGAAAAACAATTTAAAAGTGCGCGCAACTGGGGTTTTATCGATATTTTCGGCGGCGGCTTTATCGTTGATATGATAAAGCACTATAAACTCGGTTCGGTTTCGGAAACGATGAATAACATTCAAGCTTTGCTGCAAAACTTGCAAAGCCTCATATCACACATATCGATACCGACCGATTACAGTATGAATGTGGGCACTTTTTCTGCCGTCGCAGACATTGTGTTTGACTGTGTTTTTACCGATGTGTATATGCAGTCTAAAATTATGTCAAGTTTAAAACAAGTACAGGATTTGCGTACGCAGCTTGAACTCTTACAACAAACTTTGCAAAAGATTACCGAACAACATTTTAGTTGACGATCCGCTTTTCTTTGGTTATATTATCAGTATCTAACTTTATCAAATATCCGGCAGGATATTGTACGGAGGTAATTAATTGAGTAACGTAACAAAGCGATTGTCTGTTCACACGGCGGATTTTGCGGTACTATATGTAAAACTGCATAATTATCATTGGCATGTAAAAGGTTTGGAATTCAGACCCATCCATGAGCTTACGGAAAGCTACTATGAAAAAATGACCGGAGCTTACGATGCGGTAGCTGAAAGACTTTTACAACTCGGCGAAAAAGCACCTTCAACTATGAAGGAATACCTTGAAGTTTCCGGCATCAAAGAAGAAGGTGCAAGAACCTTTACTCCTGTAGAAGTAATTAAAATGGTTCTTGCCGATTTTGAATACTTGGCAAAAGAACTGCAAGTAACCAGAACCGAAGCTGCCGACAATAACGATTCGACCACCGATTCAATTTTGACGGGTCTTATCGAACACTTGGAAAAAGAAATCTGGATGTTAAAATCCATGCAAAACTAAAGAGATGCGGTGTCTTGCGGAAAAAATGCGGACACCGCTTTTTTATTTATGGAAAACCGCTAAAAAGCAAACAAGGTTTTTGTCGTAGCCCTTATACCTTAATCGCTGAGCGCTTCAACCGGATCGAGGTGGGCGGCTTTTAATGCCGGATTCAATCCGAAAAAAATACCCGTCGAAACCGATACGATAAAGGCCACAATCGTTCCGGTCAAATTAAAGGCAAATACGAATTCAAAATCTTTCGGAAAAACAAAGTTTATCACAAAAAAACAAATGAGAATGCCCAGTATAACGCCGACAGTACCGCCGGTAAGAGTAAGGGTTGCCGATTCGACTAAAAACTGATTACGGATATCGGCGTTTGAAGCGCCCAACGCCTTTCTCATACCTATTTCGTGTTTGCGCTCGGTAACGGTTACAATCATGATATTCATAATGCCGATGCCGCCGACCAAAAGCGAAATAGCCGCAATCGAGGTGAGTACGATGTTTACGATAACCAGAATTTTATTGTTTTCCTGCAGCATACTTTTTGCAGACGATACCCACAGTGCGTTTTGTACCCCCGTTTTTTTATCCGTATAATCGCGTATAAGGCGGCTTACTTTGTCCGCATCGTTTTCATTAATCAGTTGTATGTCGGCACGAAATATCCGCTGCACGGGCTTTATTTTTTTTGATACAAAAGTACGCGGAATAAAAATAGTACGGTCAGGACTGTACGTCCATACATCTTTGTGTTTTAAGACGCCGGCAACGGTCAGCGTAAAATTCGCTTTATTCGTATTAAGCGTAATTGTTTTTCCTACGGCATTGCCTTCAGGGAAAAGCGTTTCGGCGATACTTTTGCCGAGTACAACTTTATGCGCTCCGTTTGCAAAGTCCGCCGGTAAAAGAGATGTACCGTAGTCGATTTCATACCGGTTTGCTTCGATAGCTCCTTGTTCGCAAGCGGAAATACGCGCATCGGTTGAAAAATTGGTACGCAATATGCGTTCATTAAAATCGTAAAAATAAAAAATATTTTTTATACCGTCGACGTTTTCCGTCAATTCGCGGCGAAACTCTTCATTAAAGGGCAGTTTGCGCGGAGCTATTTGCCAATGTTCAAGAATCATCATATCTAAAGTAAAACGGCTGAATATTCTTTTCATACTTGCATCCAAAGAACTTGCCATTGTCGTAACGATAACCACCGCCGTAACGCCGATAACGATTCCCAAAAGAGATAAAAAGGTACGTGTTTTGTTTGTCTTGAAATTTTGCAAAGCATTTATAAAATCTTCAAACATAAACTTACTGCCGCTTTTTAACCTTCTTCGCTTTGATCTTTAAGCGTATCGCCTTCGCTTAAGCCCGATGTAATTTTTAGAAAACCGCGTATGTAGGGTTCAACGCTTATTTCAACTTCTTCGGTTTTGCCGTCTGCAATTTTATCGGCAAAGGGAACGCCTTCTTTATAGCGAACCGCATTTTGCGGTATGGTTAAAATCTCTTCATCTTCGCCGGCAACAATAAATCCCGAAAAAGAATAACCGGGTAAAATACTTTCCGGAGGCTCGTTTATGCGGATTTTTGTATCGAGAACGGCGGCCCCGCGTTCGGTGATACGCGCTACCGACGGGAATGCGGTAATTTCGGCTTCGACTTTTAAGTCCGGTTGAGCCGGAAATTTCAGTTGCACACGTTGTCCCACTTTAAGACGGGATGCATCGCTTTCGACTACTTCGACGGTTGACTGTAAATATTCGCGGTTTATCAAGGTGCCGAAATTATCTTGGGCTTTGGCATATTGGCCTTCTCTGATTTTTAAAAGTGCAACGGTTCCGTCAAAACGGGCGTATACTTTTCTGTCGGCGATTTGTTTTTCCAAAAGCTTTTTTTGCTGTTCCATAAGTTTAAGCTTTTTTGACGGGCCGTTCACCGCTTCTTGCTGAAAAGCAAAGTTTTGTTGTGCGAGGTTGTATTCTTGAACCGTACTGTCGAGGGCAAATAATAAATCGCCTGCACGTACTTTGCCTCCTTCTTTTACCGCAACGGTTTCAACGATTCCTTCTCCCGGAGCTTGCAGGGTTTGTACTTGTGCAGCTTCTATATAGCCGTCGATTTCGATTTTATTTGAAGAAACTTCTTTTTTTACTATAATCGGAGGAAGTTCCGTTTTTTTATTTTTTTTAGGCAGTGCAAAGCGTATAATCAAGCCGCCTGCGGCCAGTATAAGGGCGCAAACGACAAATAACCGCTTTTTTTTATTATGTTTTGTCCGCATTATAATTCCTTTTGCACAAGCGCGCAAAAATGTACGTTTTTTTTCGTTTTATCTGCGCTTTTTTATAAACGAAGCGATTTCGGTTTTTTCCGGAACGCGCCCCGTACAAACAACTTTCCCGTCTATCACAAGGGCGGGCAAATGTATAACTCCATAAGCGGCAATAATATTTAAATCATCGATATGCAAAGCCCGCTCTTCGCTGCCGTTTTGTACAAATGCGGCATCGACTTTTTCTTTTATTGCCGAACAAAGAGAGTCGTTTGTTCCCAGAATTTTTACACCGCAAGAATTTTCACGTATAAAATCTTCGGCCTCCGAAAAAGAAACCGAAGATGTATTTTTTGAAAAATCATCCTGCGAATTATAAAACATATCATTTTCTTTTTTTCCGAATAAAAACATTGTATTCTCCTGCGCTTACAGTATACAAAGAAAACGTATTTTTGTCTTTACACCGACAAAATCCTGTTTTTTCTACAACCTCTCCCTTGTTCCGAAAACGCACTACGGAAGAGCGATGAGGGGAACAATCATTTCTTCGGCCGTTAAACCTGCATGATGACTTTTAAAATGATTCGACTTCGGGCTGTCAACCAGGGTCAAATCCGAACAGGCAACGGCAAGATAATCGCCCAACGAATGGGCTAAAGACGGGTGCTCTTTTCCCGGTCCGAAAAGATTCATTTCCGCCGCTTCTTTTCGGGAAAATAAAATAAATTCGGCATCGGCGGTTTCAAAACGCTGTCCGGCGGCTTTAGGCAATTTTTTTGTGCCGAAAAGATTTACCGGCAGCACTGTTTTAAAAAACGAAGAAAAAAGTGTAGGAAACTCGTTCAGATATTCGGGTTTGACGAAAAAGTTTACCGCCCGCGCTTCGATAGAAGGCCGCCGTCTGAGCATGTGCTCCAAATCCGGATATCGGGTCAGTTCGGTATTACGCACCGGAATATGACCGTGATCCGCCGTAACAAGTACCAATGTATCGCGCGCCGCAGGGTTTTGCTTTAATCGGCGGCAAAAACGCTGTACGGATCGATTGATATTTTGTACACAGTTTTTCGCTAAAAAACCGTAGGTGCCGCTTATATGCATAATTTTATCCGGCTGCTCATGATAAGCATAAATATACTTTTTTCCCGGCAGCGAACAAAGACGAAATACTTCATCGAACATTCCTTTAGCTGTTTTAGTTACATTCGTTCCGTATCGCGATACGCTGTAAGCCTGCATATCGTGTGCCGCGTTTTCGTCTTTTTGTGCAGTACCGGAAAAAGTTTGTGCATTGATGTGTTCATATACGCTTTTATAAGGAATATCCTTGCGTCCGACATGATACGGTGCCGCTTGCAGGGTCGTATCTTTAAAAGTATTGGGAAACACGTTTACATTTGCATCAAGCGACGGAAAATACAGTGTCCACCCCAGCCATCCGTGTTCCGCAGGCGTTAATGCGCTTTCAAGGGAAGTTGTAGCCGCTGTCGTTGTAGGCGGGAAAACCGAAAAAAGCGGACAAAGCACGTGTTTATGTAAAAAAGCCGTCGAATCCAAATGCCGATTCAGCACCTCAAGTCCCATACCGTCAAATAAAAACAATACGATATTGCGGTATGATTTTTGCGCGAACAGAGCATCCAATTCCGGTAAACTTGTGTGGTATGTACACCGGTTTGCATATTTAAGCACCGAAGATATCAGGTTTACCGAAGAATGTGTATAATCGGGAAATACAATCATCATATAAATTATACGGAATATGGAATAAGAGCGCAAGATATTACACCGTTGACACTCCTTCTTGAACGCTATATGCTGTACTATTATGGAAAACGAGCAAAAAAACGATAAACTCTATACTATCCGCCACAGTACGGCGCACGTTATGGCCGAAGCGGTGTTAAAGCTTTTTCCCGGTTCCAAGGTCGCCATCGGGCCTGCAATCGACACGGGATTTTATTACGACTTCGATTTGAGCCGCCCCATTCAAGAAGAAGATTTGGGCGAAATCGAAAAAGAAATGCGGCGCATTTTATCAAGTCCGCACGATTTTGTAAAAAAAGTCGTAAGCCGCGATGAAGCTTTGAAGTTGTTCGCGGAACAAGACTATAAAATCGAACTTATAAACGATTTACCTGCAGACGAACAAATATCGATTTACACCAACGGCGATTTTACCGACTTATGCCGCGGCCCTCACGTCGCAAATACCAAAGAAATAAACGCCCAGGCTTTTAAGCTTTTAAAAACTGCAGGCGCTTATTGGCGCGGAGACGTAAAACGTCCCATGCTTACCCGCATTTACGCGGCGGCCTTTGAAAAGCCGAACGATTTAAAAGCCTATCTTACGATGCTCGAAGAAGCCGAAAAGCGCGATCACCGCAAAATCGGCAAGCAGTTGGATTTTTTCCATATAGACGAAGAAAATCCGGGGCAAATCTTTTGGCACCCGAACGGCTGGACGGTGTACCGCATAATTGAAGATTACGTGCGCGAAAAAATCAAAGCGGACGGTTATGTGGAAGTAAAAACCCCCTACGTTATGCCGCGTTCTTTGTGGGAACGTTCGGGTCACTGGGCAAAGTATCAGGAAAATATGTTTATAACCGAAAGCGAAAAGCGCTTGTTTGCCCTTAAACCGATGAACTGCCCCGGACACGTTGAGATTTTCAAACAGCACATACGCTCTTATAAGGATTTGCCCCTGCGCATGGCCGAATTCGGCTCCTGCACGCGAAACGAAGCTTCCGGCGCCCTTCACGGTATTATGCGCGTACGCGGCTTTGTGCAGGACGATGCGCACATCTTTTGTACGGAAGCACAAATCGGCGAAGAAGTGGCGCGTTTTTGCCGCCTTTTAAAAGATATGTATAAGGATTTCGGCTTCGGCGAAGATAAGATTCTCGTTAAATTTTCAACGCGGCCGGAATTGCGCGTCGGTACCGACGAGGTATGGGACAGGGCCGAAAAAGCCTTGGAAGACGCGACAAAGGCAGCGGGCTTAAGTTACGAATTACAGCCCGGAGAAGGCGCTTTTTACGGCCCTAAACTGGAGTTTACCCTTGTAGACGCTTTGGGCCGCGGATGGCAATGCGGTACGATCCAAGTCGACTACCAGCTTCCGTCGGCGGAACGCTTAAATGCCGAATATGTCGGAGAAGATAACATCAAGCACCATCCGGTTATGCTTCACCGCGCGGTTTTGGGGTCTTTGGAACGCTTTATCGGCATTTTGATTGAAAACTACGCGGGCGCCCTTCCCGCATGGCTGCAATATGAGCAGGCGGTCGTTATTCCCGTTTCTCCTGCGGCCGAGACTTACGCAAAAGAAGTGTTCGAAAAAATCAAAGCGGCCGGTATCCGCTGCGATATAAATCTCGGAAGCGACCGCATAAACGGCAAAATAAAAACCGCCCAGCTAAAAAAAATACCCTATATGCTGGTTGCAGGCGAAAAAGAAGCCGAAACTGCGAGCATTGCCGTGCGTTTCCGCGACGGCCGCCCCCAAGAGCTTATGAAGGTTGAAAACTTTATCGCCTACGTAAAAGAAAAGGTTGAAACCCGCTTCGCCGGCATTTAAGCAACCCAAAAGGCCGTTAGGCCTTTTGGGTTGCTTCGAGTTTTTGATAACCGCTATAAAGGCGCGGTTATCAAAAACATCGCGGCTAAAATGAAAAACAGCGGTTAAAAGAGGTTAGTATGAATATTCCCGAACGTATTGCCGCCCTGCGGCAAAAAATGAAAGAATGCGAGTTTGACGCATATATTATTCCCTCATCCGACCCGCACCAAAACGAGTATTTGCCGGCACCCTATAAAACCCGCGAATTTATGTCCGGCTTTACCGGATCGGCGGGTACCCTGCTTGTAACCGCAGACAAGGCGGGCTTGTGGACGGACGGGCGCTATTTTTTGCAAGCCGAACATCAGCTTAAAGGAAGCGGCATAACACTGTTCAAAATGGAAGAACCCGGTGTTCCGACACTGAACGCCTTTCTTAAATCCGAATTCAAGGCGGGCGCCAAAATCGGCATGGATGGAAAGGTTGTTTCCCTTCAAAACTACGAGGCTATGCAAAAAGAGCTTGAGGGCATGGAACTCGTTACCGGGCGCGACCTTGTAGGCGATATTTGGAAGGATCGCCCCGAACCCGTATTAAGCGAAGCCTTTATTCTCGGTAACGAATATGCGGGAAAAAGTGCCGCCGAAAAAATCGCCGAAGTACGGGCGGGCCTCGCCGAAAAAGGGGCGGACGCAACCCTTATCGGTTCTTGCGAAGACATCTGTTACCTTTTTAACATACGCGGAAACGATATTCCCTGCAATCCTGTCCTTATCTCGTATGCCTTGATTGATAAGACGCGGGCCGTTCTTTTTATAAACGAAAAACAAATCAATGAACACGTGCGCGCCTTTTTGCAAAAAGAAGGGGTTACAATCGCTCCTTACGAATCCGTTTTTTCGGAAGCCGAAAAACTTGAGGGAACGGTGTATCTTGACGGCGCACGGACAAACGTCTATGTGCGTTCAAAAATAAAAGCGCGCATTGTGCAGGGCTTAAACATAAGTTCGGCTTTAAAAGCGGTAAAAAATTCGACGGAATTACAAAACCTTGACGACACAATGGAAAAAGACGGGGCTGCAATGGTAAAACTCCTTAAATGGGTTGAAAATAATGCCGCAGCGGGAATCAGCGAATACGATGTGAGCACAAAGCTTTTGGAGTTCAGAGCCGAAGGAAAGGACTTTATCGAAGCGAGTTTTGAAACCATCAGCGCATACGGGCCGAACGCGGCAATCGTTCACTATGCCCCCGCCGAACAGGGAAGCGCGGTTTTACAAGCGAAAAGCTTTTTACTTTTGGACAGCGGCGGTCACTATATAAACGGCACCACCGATATTACGCGCACCGTTCCGCTCGGCCCCCTTACCGCACAGGAAAAAGAAAGCTACACCCTCGTCCTTCAATCTCATATCCGCCTTGCCCTCGCTCAATTTAAAGCGGGCACAACAGGCCTTTCCCTCGACACGATAGCCCGCCTTCCCCTGTGGGAGCGCGGCATGGATTACAATCACGGAACGGGACACGGGGTCGGCTATCTTTTGCCCGTACACGAAGGGCCGCAGTCGATTTCAAAGCGCTATATCAACGAAGCGATAAAACTCGGTATGGTTACCTCAAACGAGCCGGGCTACTATGCGGCGGGAAAATACGGTATCCGCATCGAAAATCTTGTTGTAACCGTTCCGGCGGAAAAAACCGAGTCGGGAGAATTTTACCGCTTTAAGACGATTACCCTTTGCCCGATAGACACTAGGCCCCTTGTGCCCGGCATTTTGTCGCAGAGAGAAATTGACTGGCTCAACGCCTACCACGAAGAAGTGCGCACGCGACTTTCGCCCTATTTGGACGAAGAACACCGTCTGTTTTTGGAAGAAAAAACAAAGAAGCTTTAGAAATTAAAACTCCGATTTTTATACCGGCGAAGAGACTTGAACTCTTACACCCTCGCGAGCAATAGATTTTGAGTCTATCGTGTCTACCATTCCACCACGCCGGCATACCGGAAGATCCAGATATAAAACAATATCATACTTCAAAAAAAAAGTAAAGAGCCCTGTCCGTACTCACTGGAAATAGGTAATTTTCAGGAATACCGATGCGGCGGAATGTCAAAAGCGGTTTTCCGATTACCGCATAATAGTCAAAACCTCCGGTAGCTGAAGCGGCCTTTTTCCACAACAATGTTTTGAGCTTTCAAAGCATTTCTTTTTCCCACGTTACGCTTGTGTCGGTAAACGAAAGCGATTCTGTAGCCGTGTTAAAAGAGGCAATGCGGTTTTTATTTGCCGTAACGTACAGCACTTCGTTTGAATACGTAAAGATTACGCCGTCGTCGGCAATGTATAAAACATCATCGTCGAAACCGATAAATTTAAGCGGCCCGTAAAAAGAGGTGTCGGGGGTAAGCACAATATGGGGCTCTTCATCCGCATCTTCGCCGCTGGTACCGAATTCTTTTTTGTCGTCAATCTCTTTGTTGTCCTTATCGTAATCGTACCTGATAAGGGCGCCTTTTGAATACACATCGCTGTCAGGATCGTCGGCATAGTCGCTGCGCAAAAGGTAGACGGCGCCGTCCGTAACGAACATATCGGTATATGTACTGCCTGAAGGCGGATCATCGATATCATTATCTGCTTCATTGTTTAGCTGAAATGACGGCGGAACGGCAAAGTTCTCTATATCATACACATAGAGTTCGGTGTCTGTTTCTCCCGTTTTTGTTCCGAGCACAAACAGCTGTCCGCCGTGCGCGGCGATGCAGTGTATAAGGTCAAAATTATAAAGAACCCCCATATCAACAAAAGGCCAGTTCGAAGAAGGATAAGTCTCAAGCTCTTCTTCCCCTACTTCATACAAGTTTTTATTGTAGTTGAGTACATACACTTTTCCCGTTGTTAAGTCGCTTGTTAAAAGCCAAACGGAATTTCCCTGCTCTCCGGGTATCAATCGTTTCGGATTGTTTCCTTCCGAATCGTAGCGGACAAGGTCAAGAACATTACGACCTCCATTGGCATAAAAATAGGTAACAAATATCCTTCCCTTAGCGTCGCGGCAAAATGAAGGAGGCGCCAAAATCTTGTCTTTGCTGTCGATTTTTTTGTTTCCGCTATACAAGTCAAGACGGGCACTCGGCATTCCTAACGCATCGTGAAATTTCGATATTGAAAAACTGAGCGCTTGGGCGCCGGATATGGTTTTATTCAGCTTAACTGACACGGCGTTTGAGCCTTCTTCAACCGTAAAGGTTGTGCTGCCGCTCCAAATTCCCGATTCGTTAAACGCTTTTACGCACATGTGTATCGTGTCTCCGACGGGAAAATGCAATACGGCGTTTTTAGGCTCGGCCGCCTTAAGCTCTTTTACAAAATAGCCGCTTAAACGTCCGTTTGTTTCTATCGTTATGCGGGTATCTTTTAGAAAGGGAAGGCCGTTTTGGTCTATCGCCCTTGCGCCCGAAGACGAGCCGTCCAAATCGACGAGAACGGTTGCGTATTCGTTTTTTACTGCCTGATTGCACGAGAAAAATAATGCACTCAGCACTAAAACTGCCGGTATGATTTTTTTCATGGTTACCCTCCATAATTGCAATGTCTATGCTTCGGTATTATATTATACATACATTATAACCTAAAACCGGCAGAAAAACAATTTTTATGCTTTAAATTTTGCAATTTCGGCAACAAGCGCTTCTATGCTGCCCTTATTCCTTTGAGTAGCTTCGTTGACTTCCTGCACCGTATTATTGATTTGAACGGCGCCGAGCGCCATTTCGTTCATACTGTCGGTTATAACGCGGGTTAAATCGCCCAGTCGCGCCATTTCTTTTGAAATTTCGGTTCCGCCGACAACAATTTCAGACGAACCGGACTGAACGGTTGTCGTTATTTCGCTTATTTCCTGCATAGCGCGCAAAACGTCCGCACCGGCTTTTTGCTGTTCGCTCATCGCCTGTACGACGGCCTGTTCCTGAGAAGCGACTCGTTCGGCCAAACCGTACACACCGTTAAAAGCTTGTTCGGCCGCCTGCCCCGATTCGGTAAGCATCCCGACAATTTCCGCCGTTTCATTTAAAACCGTGCCGATTTGTTTTCCCTGACTGTTCGACTCTTCGGCGAGCTTGCGGATTTCGTCGGCAACGACGGCAAAGCCCTTACCAGCTTCGCCTGCATGGGCGGCTTCGATTGCGGCGTTCATCGCAAGCAGGTTCGTTTGGCTTGCAATATTTTGAATCACTTGGCTCGCTTCCATAAGCAGGCCCGACTGTTCGGCAACCTTCATAACAATCGCGTTCGCCTTTGCTGCGCCTTCTTTGCCGTTCACCGACTGATTATATAAATCCTGAATAGTTTTATTGTTTTCTTCAAACACTTTTCCGATCGAATCGATGTTCGCAATCATTTGTTCGATCGCCGCCGATGAAGATTCCACGCATTTTGCCTGCGCTTCGACGCTCGCGTTTACATTTTGAATAATACGCAAAATCGAATCGATTGTGGAAGCGGTTTCGCTAACGCTTGCAGCCTGCGTTTGTGCCTGCTGTTTTATGCCTTCGATATTAGCGGTAATTTCGTGTACGGCGCTTGCGCTTTGTGCCATGTCGGCGGATAAGGTTTCACCGATTTCTTTCATCGTTTCGGATTCTTGCCGTAAAGACTCGAACATGAGCGCCATATTGTCCATAGTTTGATTAAAATACCGAATAAGACTGCCTATTTCGTCCTTACCCTTATAGGCAACCCTGCCGGTAATGTCGCCCGAAGCGATTTTCGAAAGAACCGCATGCAGTTTATCAAAAAAAGCCAGCAGCCGGCCCGACAAAACGAGCAGGAGTACAAAAAAGATAAGGCACATGCCGATACCGATAAGCGTAATATTGCGTATAAAACCGTACACGGAATCGGATATTTCCGCGCGTTCTATGCATGCGATAAGTTTCCAACCGACATCGTTCATCGAATAGATGTGCGCGTCCCATTTTTTGCCGTCGAATTCCGCCGATAAAGCCCCGCCGTTCATCCCTGCAAAGCGCAAAAAAGCGTCGATGCCGCTTTCCTCAAGCGTTTTAAAATTCAGTTCAGTGTGTTTCGGGTCCGCTAAAATAGTACCGTCGCCTTGCACGAGCATAACATAGCCGGTTTTTCCCAACGCTATGCCCGAAATAAAATCGGTTAAATCGGCAAGGCTCACCTCAATGCTCATGCAGCCGATATCTTCACCCGTATCTGAAACGACTTTTTTCGACACGCAGATAACCGGCTCGCCTATGGTCGATTGATAGGCACTCGTCATAATCGTTTTGCCGCCGGCTTCGGACGCTTGCCGGTACCACGAGCGTTTACGCGGATCGTAGCCGGCCTGCATGGACCCTTGCGACGAAGTTGCGTAGCCGCCCCACTTTGTCCCCAAGTACACTTCGGCAAATTCGGGATAGTTTTTTTCCAGAATTGTAAACAAATCGACCAAATCTTGTTCCGTTTTACTTTTTTTGGTGTTTTTTATAACGACCGCTTTCGTTTCTTTTGAATAATTGTACAAAGTGTCGTCGGCGCCTTTTACGAGAGGATGGTCGGCAAGAGATTGCACCGCATGTTCGGCATTTTGTATAACGTCGCGTACGTTTTGCGCAACAACCGAAAGCTGCTGTTCCATAAAGCGGTGGAATTGTTCGCTGTTTATCTTATTCATCTGCAAACCGACAATAAGACACGCGCACAGAATAAGAACGCTTACGGTAAGCATTACCGCAAAAATCATCTTTGTCCGTATCGAAGAAAAAAAGCCCACCCTGCTCTCTTTCGCATCACTTGCCTTTATAGTTTCCATAAAACCGTAGCCTCCGCACATTATACATAATAATGTTTATTGATATTATTGACAAACATTATATATGGAAACAAACCGTTCGCCAAGCCGGACGGGCATTGATTTTATAGTGATTTTATATAGACGATTATATTTTTCTGCACTCGATATAAAAACGCTTTTCACTCGCTTCTCCCATCGAAAAGCTTTTCCGAGGCAATGCACCGCATTTTTCTACGGTTGTAAAAAAGCTGTCTTTTTGTATGGGGGGAAGCATTATTGAAACCGTATTATCCTGTTTTGCAAGCCGGAAAACTTCATCCGTTCCGTGGATATAATCAATCATCTTTTGTGCATCGTTATTACATACAGCTTTTAAAGCGATAAATTCATCCAAAACAGGCTGCAGCACACTTACCGCAAGAGCGTCCGTTTTTGTTTTAAGAAAGATAAAGCCGTTTTTTTTCGACACAAACCCGAAAGACGAAAATTGTTCCACCCGTTGTTTAAGTTCTTCAGCCGTTTTACATACTTCAAGTTCGCCTGCGAGCCTCGAACGAACAAAACCGCTTAATTCTTCGGCATCCGTATTAAATAAAACGCGGTGTATCGGCTCAAAGGTAAGCCCCTCATCGTATAAGTTGACTATTTCAATCAGTGCATAGCGCGCAGGATGTTCTTCCAGTCCGGCAGGTATCGGCAATGTTCCCGAAGGGTTTTCGGCAGCACCGCAGCTTTTTTTCAGTTTTTCCCAAACGGTTTTTGCCGTTGCAAGCGAATGATTTCCGTCGCCGACGGCAAACATAAAAACATTTCCGTCCTTGTCGGTATTTTGAACTGCGACACCATCAAGCGCTCTTTCCATATGTGCGAAGGCGGCGGACGACACCTGCCACCCGGTTATCCTTCCTGCCTCCATCATAAGATCGGTATCATACAAGGGTGTATTGTTTTTCTTTACAGACTCCCCCGTTTTTTCTATAAAAGAGCATGATTTATCGTTTACCAACAGCATAATATGCGGCGTTTCCAAAGGCGCCCCGTCACGGATTGCAACACGGGGCGGAATACGATCCAAAATAGTCGCTTCGGTAGCCCGTATCGCCGCTTTTTGTTCCGGCCGCCAATCATATGCTTCCAAGTCAATACAGCATACCAAGCCTTTCCGAAGCCTTCCGTAAGCGGTTTTTCTTTCAATATATACAAAAGAACGCAGCGGAGGAGCAAAAACACCGCCTTTAAGGTAGTCTGTCATTGTTTTTCGAATCCGCGAAATATATTCTTTTTTTTGTTCGTCGGAAAAGTCATGTAAATATATTTCAGGAAAAATAATATGAAAAGCGGAAGGCTTGTCTTTTGCAATGCGTTCGACTTCCCGCCAATATGCCCGGTCTTGGGTATATTGATCGCAGGCAACGACAGCCCAAGCGGAAAGCGGAATGTTTTCAACCGGCAGCAAAATATCCGGAACAGCTAAAGCATATTTTTTTAAAGTATTCATGCTTTAATTATACCTCAAAAACGCTAAAACATGCTATACTACAAAAACGGCGGATAATACGTTCAAATCTTATCCGCATATTAATTTTGAGAAAAGGAGAATTTTGTGGCAGGTATAAGACTTGATTATGTGCAGAATTTGCAGCAGCAAATGCGTCTTTCGCCCCAAATGATTCAATCGATTTCTCTTATGGCAATGCCGGCAGAAGAACTGCGTGAATATATCTATGCCGAGGCGGAAAAAAATCCGGCTATTGAAATTACACGCGAACCGACATGGGAGCCGCCGTCAATACGATTAAGTCCACGCAGCGGCAATGCCTCGGAAAGCGACGAATGGCAGGCATTTTTGGAAAGCGCCCCCGCCCCGCCGGAATCGCTGCAAGAACATTTACTTGCCCAGTTGTCATTGCTTAATTTAGACGATGACGAACGGCGCATAGGCGAGCGGATTATTCAAAACCTCGACCCCAGAGGATATAATAATTCCGAACCTGAAAATCTGCTTACTGCAACGGATCCGCTTTCGCTGTTAACCAAAATGCTTGATATTATACGCCGCTTGGATCCGCCCGGAACGGCATGCTCCGATTTACGGGAAAGCCTTTTTATTCAAGCGGAAATAAGCACCGAAGCGCCGCCCTTGGCATTGACGATACTCCGGTCGCATTTCGATGTTTTAGAAAAAAAACGTCCGGCTCTTATATGCAAGGCCCTGCAAAGCCGCGGTATTGCCTGTTCGTCTGAAGAAACCGAACACGCACTAAATTTTATCCGCAGTTTGGAACCCTTTCCCGGCCGTCAATTTGAAGCGGCATCGGGCAGTGTGCATTTTGTCGTTCCCGAAGTCGAAGTACGAAAAGCAACCGAAGAAGAAAAAAACGAAAACGGTTCTGCCTTTATTATCGAGTTTTTAAGCGGCAATATTCCGCAAATAGGGATTTCCTCGCTGTATGAAGATTTAAGCGGACAACAAAACAAAGATGTTTCGTCGCGAAAATTCGCAGGCGAAGCGGTTAAGCAAGCGCAATGGGTTATAGAAACGCTGCATATGCGGACAAAGGCCATACATTCGGCAATGCAAGCCATAGTCATCCGTCAAGAACTTTTTTTCCGTAAAGGTCCCGGCCATCTTTGTCCGCTTAGAATGAAAGATATAGCCGAAGAAATCGGCGTACACGAAACGACCGTTTCACGCATTGCAAACGGTAAATATGTACAATGTGAATGGGGCATTTTCGAAATTAAGTATTTTTTTACCAACGCCGTATCATCGAACATACACGAAAAGAAAAAAAAGATTCGTCAAGCCGAATCGGATACCGAACCTCATATAACAAAGCGCGGCGAAGAACAAAACATTCCCGGTTCGAAAGAATCGGCAAAGCATTTGCTCAAAGCCATTATTGAAGAGCACGAAAAAAAAGGCGGAAAAAAGCTTTCCGATGCAAAACTCAGCGAACTTTTAGCGCAAAGAGGCATTAACATCGCCCGGCGTACCGTTGCAAAATACCGTTCGGAACTTAACATATATTCTTCATTTGACCGTTCGTAAAAAACGATGTATACTTTACATGAGCCGGCAGAGTATCCCGTGATAATAAAGCCGAATAAAACCGATGCGTTTTGGCCGTCCGGTTTTTCGTGCCGTTCCGCAGCCTGCGGTTTGCGGATAACCCTGCCGGCAAGAAACCGTTTTAAGGAGATAATATGGACACCACAATTAATGCAGTAGGCTTTGAGCTGGACAAAGACCAATCCGATTTAATTTCCAAAAAACTTGAACGGATAAAGTATGCAGACGATTTAATAGTTGATTTGCTCTTTAGAGTAAAAGAAGACAAAAAATATATTTTCGATACCACCGTTAATTTCAGATGGGGTATGACCGCCCATATATCGACTGAAGATTACGAATTCGCCTCGGGACTTAATAAATTGGTGGATATGCTCGACCAAAAAGTACGCAAAGAAAAGGATAAAATTCAACAAAAAACATAGATATGGCGCTTATATGCCTGTGAGCTAAGCGGTATTTTTGAAAAACGGTTGAAAATTTTTGCCGTTAAGTGTATAGTTCGGCTATGGCTGAAAAAAGTTTTACAGTTCTCGATCTTCTCGATTTTGACTTGGAAGGCCATAACTCTCTTAATTTGCGCTGTTTATGCGGACGCAGCGGCTTGGGCAGAGCAATCACCCTGCCCGATTTAAACCGGCCGGGACTTGCTCTTTCCGGATTTTACGAATCTTTCGGTTTTCAGCGCGTACAAGTATTCGGACGCGGCGAAACGGCTTTTTTAGAAAAGATTGTCCGCGAAAACAAATTGGATCCGATAAATCGTTTGTTTTCATACCATATGCCCTGCTGCGTATTCACCCACAGCCTTATTCCTCCCCAAGATTTTCTCGATATATCGGAAAAAGCCGGCTGCCCCGTTCTTCAAACCGATTTGGAGTCAACGGACTTTTCAACCCGCCTGCTCCGTTTGTTTTCGGATATTTTTGCACCGCGCAAAAGCATTCACGGAGTTTTGGTTGAAGTATACGGAATAGGAATTATCATACTCGGAGATTCGGGTGTCGGAAAAAGCGAAACCGCTCTCGAATTGATTCACCGGGGACACCGTTTGGTTGCAGACGATATCGTCAACATACGCTGCGTAAACGGAAACGTATTATTGGGACAGGGTGCAAATAAAATGATAAGCCACCACATGGAAGTTCGGGGATTGGGCATCATTAATATTCAACAATTGTACGGAGTCGGTGCGATACGCGAACAAAAAGAAGTGCAAATGGTGGTAAAATTGGAAGAATGGGATGCAAATAAAGTATACGACCGGCTCGGTACAAGCCAAAAAACCGAAGAGCTGCTCGGTGTAAAGATTCCCGCCTTGGAAATTCCGGTTAAACCCGGACGTAATATTCCGATTATTTTGGAAACGGCGGCAATGAACGAACGGTTAAAAACAATGGGATACCATTCGGCACGCGACTTTAACCAAAACGTTTTACGATGGATAGAAAGCGGAGAAGCCCAGTCTGCCTGTTACGGCAGTGACGATTTATATTGACCCTTTAAGGAGATACTTGTGGCGGAAAAACTATTAACAGTCAGAAACAGAGCCGGCATACATGCACGTCCGGCGGCTTTAATAGCCCAAACAGCGAATAAATTTGCTTCGGAAGTTTTAATGGAAAAAGACGGTACGGTTGTAAATGCAAAATCAATTATGGGTGTTATCACAATGGCTGCAGGTTATAATACGACAATCACCGTAAAAGCAAACGGTACCGATGAAGAACAAGCCGTCGCCGCTTTGGAAAGTCTTTTTGAAAATAAATTTGAAGAAGAATAAGCCGATATGAAAGAACTGACAAGCCGACAGCAAGAGGTTCTTCATTTTATCACATCCTTTACGGAAATAAATTCCTGCCCGCCGACAGTCCGTGAAACGGGTGAGCACTTCGGCATTTCGGTAAAAGCGGTACAGGATCACTTCGGCGCTTTGCGCAAAAAAGGCTATTTGGCCCCCTCGGCGCGCCGCTCCCGTTCGCTCAAAGTACTCATCGCCGACTCCGAAACCGACCAAAGACGTCCCGAACGTATCCCCGTACTCGGTACGGTTGCCGCAGGACAGCCTGTTTTTTGCGATGAAAATTACAGCGGAAGCGTATATGTACCCGGCTCAATGATACGGGAAGGAGAACGCTACTTTGCCCTCTTTGTCCGCGGCGACAGTATGATTGATGCGGGCATTTTGGAAGGCGACCTTGCCGTTATCCGTCAGCAAAATTATGCCGAAAACGGCAGCATTGTCGTCGCCTTGATTGAAGACTCGGTTACACTCAAGCGTTTTTTTAAAGAAGCGGCGCGCATAAAGTTACAAGCCGAAAATGCCGCTTATAAGCCGATATACTGCCAAAATGTAAAAATTTTAGGCGTTTTATCCAATATTATAAGGAATTATTAATGCCCGCAGCACCGCTTTGGCTTTTTACGGGAAGTGAATTCGGACAAAAAAGCGATACGGTTGAAGAATACCGCCAAAAAGCACGCCGTTTGTTCGGACAAATCGATGAATATGTTTTTTATGCGAACGATTCCCGTATTGCCGATATTATATCACTATTGCAAAATGCATCTCTTTTTGCCTCCGCCCGCTTTATTGTAGTTCGAAATGCGGAGCACATAAAATTAAAAGCCGATATAGAATTGCTTGGCGATTGGGCAAAGGCGGCGGAAAAACAACAGCAGCCAAACCAAGATGCCGCATGGCTTATTTTGGAATCCGACGAAAATTCGGTTGATAAAAAACTGGAAAATATCGTTCCGAAACAAAATCGTATTGTATTTTGGGAATTATTCGAATCGCAAAAAACCAAGTGGCTGGAAAACTGGTTTGCAAAAGCGGGATTTTCAATAGAAAAAAACGCCCTTGATACGATTTTGGATTTGGTGGAAAATAATACGCAAGCCCTCCGTTCCGAATGCGCGCGCTTTTTACTTTGTTTTGAAAAAAATCATCGCATAACGGTTGAAGATGTCGATGCCGTATTAACACGGAACAGGCAGGAATCGGTATTTACCCTTTTTGCCGCCCTTTGCGATACTTCAAAAAATCAACCCCAACGGTTCGGCGATGCGCTGACAATACTGCAGTACATACGGCATTCAAAAGAATCGTCGTCCGTACAGCTGCTTGCGGGCTTTGCCTATTGCTTTAGAAAACTGCAGCTTTGGCACAATTTGCAGAGGCAAGGAAAAACAACCGACTTTGATTTAAAGATAAACGGCTTTGCAAGTAAAAAAATGCAGCAACAGTACGCTTCCGCTTCCCGTATTTGGAACAATGCCGATACGGCCGCATGTCTTGCCCTCATAGCCCGTACCGATATGAATATCCGTCAAACCGGAAAAAACGCCGAAACGGCCGAACTGGAATTGATGCTCTATGCCCTCGCTATGCGTAAGGGGCGCCCTCTCGAATCTTTTACGGATTCATAGCATTTAAAAGCGACTTTAACGATTGCAGTTCTTCTGCGGTTAATGTAAGCCCCTTTCCCATTTTTTGATGATCCGGCGACCAGCTGCGCAAATCGAATTTCGGCTCCCGGCCGCCCCACGACACCATATTCAATTCCAAAGCCCAACCCGATTTGCTTTTTGAAATTTCTCCTATCTGCTTTGTAATTTCAAAAGAAAAATCATCCGCCATGACATCCTCCTGTACGGCAACACCGATTGATGTTTTTTTAAGTATACAGTACTTCCGATATGCCGTAAAGCCGTATTTTTTGTCCTTTTCTGTTTTATGAGTCAAAAAGCGACAGTATTGCAGCAAAAACGGAGGCTGTGTTATTTTGACTCGGTTTAAAATATCCGGTGTAAAACAAAACCGTAACACGGCATAAAATAAATATTTAATATCTTGTATTATAAAGAATTACAAAAAAACTATAAACAAAAAAAAGATGGCATGATTATTGCATATATATTGAATATAGACAATGGTCCCGGCTTGAATATGCCGTGCCTGCATAGGAGATTAATATGAGCAATCACGATAACGTACTTGCATTGTATCTTAAAGATATAAATAAAATCCCCCTTTTGACAAGGGAAGAAGAAAACGCCTTGGCCGTAAAAGCCGCCCAAGGAGATGAGGCTGCAAAACATAAAATCGTAAATGCTAATTTGCGTTTTGTCGTTAATGTTGCAAAAAAATATCAAAATCGCGGCTTGGATTTAACCGACCTTATAAGCGAAGGCAATATCGGCCTTTTGACGGCGATAGAACGCTTTGATGTAACCAAGGGCTATCATTTTATATCCTACGCGGTTTGGTGGATACGTCAAGCCATCCTAAAAGCAATTTGTGAAAAATCCCGCCCCATCCGATTGCCGCTTAACCGTGCAAACGAATTGGTGCAAATAGAAAAAGCACGCAAAATACTCGGCGGAAACAAAAGTGAAGAAGAAGAAATTGCCGAAGTTGCCGATATGCTGAACATGGACAGCACCCATGTACGTGAAATTATTCATATTTCACGCGATATGATTTCGTTGGATTCGGCAGTACGTCCGGCGGATCAGGACAGTGCAAGTATCGGCGAGTTTTTGGAAGATACCCAATACGAAAATCCGGAACAAACGGCAATCAATATCACCATGAAAGAAGATATAAACAATGTTTTGGATACCTTAACCCCGAAAGAAGCCGATGTTTTGCGCTATCGTTTCGGATTAAACGGCAGTTCTTCCATGTCTTTAAAGGAAGTCGGCGATGTATTCAATTTAACAAAGGAACGCATCCGTCAAATCGAAAAAAAAGCCTTACGCCGATTGCAGCATCCGCAGCGCATGGACCGCCTTGCCGCATATGTAGCATAATCGACACAGTATACGATTATTTGTATACGTTTATTTTTCAAAAACATATGCGCCGTGTTAAAAATAAAACGATTTTTAACACGGCCGTTTTTTATCCCTTATTCTCTATACAGCAAACAAGTACATAAAGCCGAAACGGCGCGGCCCTCGCCTATATCGCCCAATCCTTCCGCGGTTTTTGCTTTTACAAAAACTCTGTGTATGCCGCAATCCAAAATCGAAGCAATTTTTTCGCATATTTTGTTACGCCACGGCAGCATTTTCGGCTGTTCAATGCTCAGTACACAATCAAGGTTTTCAAGCTGCCATCCGGCTTTCCTGATTTTTTGCCACGCTTTTTTAAGAAGCACTGCCGAATCGGCATTTTTCCATGCAGTATCCGAAGGAGGAAACAATTCTCCTATATCCGCCAAACCCGAAGCACCCAAAAGGGCGTCGGTAATTGCATGAAGCAATACGTCTCCGTCGGAATGGGCTTGTTCGCCTTTGTCAAACGGAATGCGGATGCCGCCGATCAAAAGGGGGCGGCCGGGAACAAGTTTGTGCGTATCCGAACCGAGGCCGATTTTAAATGTTTTCGATTCGCAAGCCGATGCGGGTAAGTCTTCTTTATACGTTATTTTTATATTTTTACGATCGCCCTCACACAAATATACATCACCTTCATACATTCCCCATATTTCCGTATCGTCCGTATAGGTTTTGCCGTCGGCGCATGCTTTGCGGTGGGCATCCAAAAGTTTTTCAAAACAAAAGCCTTGGGGTGTTTGAACCGCCGTTAAAAGGGAACGGGGTAAATGACGGACAATACGCATACTGTCGGCGCTTATTTCCTTATAGGTATCTACCGGCGGAACACCCGGTGCGGCCGCCCCTTTTTGTGCTGCAAGTTCCAAAACGTTTTTGATAATTTCGGGACTGACAAAGGGACGGGCAGCATCATGAATCAATACCAAATCGGGAGTTTTCAGTGCCGTATTTTCTTTTGCAAGGTGTTCCAGTGCAAACAAAACCGATTCGCGGCGGGTTTCTCCGCCGTGTATAAATTCGGGCGTTACATTCAAAATATTGAGCATATCGGCGACAAAGGGGCTTGCTCTGAGGGCTTGTTCGCCGAAGGTTTTGTCGTTTTTTTGAGGCGGCAGGGTTATAACAAGTCTTATAAAGACGTAATTCGTATCGGATGTTACGGCAAACAAAAAGGATTCGGCACTGCATGACAAAACGGTGCCGTCTTTTTGACCGGGAAACAAAGAAGATGACAAGGCCCTGTATTCTTTTTTTTCATCGGCGGCAAACCGGGAAGACGTTCCCGCCGCAGTTAAAATGAGGGCAACCGTTTTTGCGTCCACAATCAGTCCTTATTCTTCGTCGTCGTCATCGTCATGTTCATCGGCAGGCATAATGCCGTCTTCATCATCGTTTAAAAACTCGTCGTCATCATTCAAATCCGCTAAAGACGCAGCTCCGCGGCGTACATCGTTTTGAAGTCCGGCCGGCTCCAATTTTTCGTGAATTAAAACTTCGACTTCTTCCAAAGGTTTGTCCAAGGCAAACGATATTTCGTCTTCAAGCAGTTTTTTTGCCGAATCGTAAAGTTTACGCTCCAATATCGGAAGCTCTTTAACCTTGCTGCGATGATAAAGAGAACGGACAATCATTGCAATATCGCTGATCGTTCCTTTTTTTAATAAGTCAAGGTTCATTTGATAGCGCAGCTTCCAATCTGACGTAATCGGTTCGAAATCTTCGCTTATTGTCTGCAATGCCTGTAAAGCTTCATCCGCCGAAACAATAGCGCGGATTCCCAATTCGCTGCAGCGATCTACGGGAACCATGATGGTCATATCGGAAACATCCAAATACATTACATAGTACAAAAGCTTGGTATCGTTGAAAACTTTTTCTTTAATTTCAATGATTTTACCGACGCCTTGACTCGGGTATACGATTTTTTGATTGACTTTAAAAGGAGGTTTGGCTTTAGTTTTACTCATACCCTATCAGTATATCATAAAAACAAAGAATGGTCAAAGCGGTCGGTTTAAGAAGCGTCTATAAAAACGTCTATAAGAATTTGCGGCACTTTTACTGTTTTGCGGTATAAAAAATGCCGATAATCATACCATGAGTGTTTCTACGGACTTTGAAAACGAATTATACGCCGCAGCAGATGCAAAAACCGCTTGGTATGACAATTGCGCCCTGCCGAAACTGGTAGACGAATACCGAAATTATCGTGCCGTCTTTAATACGGTTTTGTCTATGCTTTTAAAAAAAGGCTTTATTCAACCGGATCCGTACAAGCTCGATAAAAAACTCACTGAAATAACGGTGCCTGATGAAAGCGAATTTAAAGACGGCGACCGTGCCGCCGTATTGGGCTTGCGTCTTTCGGAGTACGAAAGTTCTCTTGAGTTTTTATGCAATTATTTTAAATTTTCCGTTGAAAATTTAACGATGGACCGCATAAAAAAACTTATTCAATTAAATAATTATATCAGTTGGAATTCGCTTATGAGTACTACTGCAAAGCAAAACAGCAGAGTTTTAGGCGAAATATTTACATCGATTAAAATGGGGTCGGACAGTTTATCGGTCGGTGTTCTTAATGATTCTACAAACTTTATATCAAAGAGCCTTGCAAGAATAAACACGATTTTAAAAGATGTAACGGATTTTAAAAGAGAATTATATAAAATCAAAGTACGCAAAGAAGTTCTAAACGGCAAAAATTTTGCCGCCGAACGCAGTTCTTTAACTTCGGAAAACGGCGTACACATTATAAAAGAGCATTTTTTATCGGCAATGGGCAAACAGCCCTTTTATACCGAATTGATAGAAGAAATCGTGCATGAAGAAACTTCGCCGGATAAAGAGGACAAGCGGCAAGCCGTATTAAACAAATTACGTATTAAAGAACAGGAAACGGAACAAAAACGTCCGAAAATAAATACAAAGCAGCTTTTACTGACCTCCTGTCAACTTTTTTCTGCCTTGGCACCGCAATATACGCTGATTGCTCCCAAAATTGAAGAAAATCACCATCTTTTACAAAGTGAATATAGGGGACTTTGGGCAAAGCTGAAAACGGCTTTTAGGAAAGCATTTAATATTCCGGAAAAACCTATCGAATACAAACTAAAAGTCAATGACGCTTTTACTCATACGGCAAAAACGCAAAGTATCGACTATTCTTCGTTTATGGACAATTTACTTAAACGAAGCCGTTTATACGCTTCTTTCGGCATAAAACAATCGGTAAATATTCAAAAAATAGAAAACATGGAAGAACATGCAATTTTTGAATATGTACAGCGTCAGCTTTCGGAGTGTAATATACTCCAAATGACATTGGAAGGTTTTGACGAGTTTTTTAAAACGGCCGTACACGCGGAAAATCGGAACAAAATAAAGGGGATTCAAATAGAATTGACATCGGTAAAAAATACGCTTATAAAAATAAATCAGCGTAAAGCCGAATACAGTGCGTATATGTCGGAACAAACACAAATGGAAAAACTGGGAATACAACATGTATAAAAAAGCAAAACCGCTTTTTTATGCGGGCGCATTGCCGCTCTTTTTGTGCTTTTTTACTCCAAACAATCTTTTTCCTCAAACGAACTTTAATCCGGCCGTACAAAAAGAATTGGTGATTATAGATTCCGTACATGCCTATAATTTAAACCCGCACAAGGCCAATTACAGTTCCGAAGCGCAAATTTTAAACGGTCTATATGAAGGATTGTTTTCGTATGACCCGTTGACACTGGAGCCGGTTCCCGCAGCGGTAAAAACGTTCCGTATATCACGCGATCAAAAAAAATGGACTTTTATACTCCGCGACGACATATATTTCAGTAACGGCGAGCCTATAGAAGCGCAGGATTTTAAGCGTTCTTGGCTTACGCTTTTGAATCCGAAAACAAAGGCCCCGTTTGCATCGCTTTTGGATTGTATAAAGGGAGCTGCATTATACCGAAACGGCAAGGGGCAAGCGGAAGAAGTCGGTATACAAGTTAAAGATGCAAAAACTCTTACAGTGTATATGAATACACCGACAAAACATTTTTCGAAGATTTTATGCCACCATGCTTTTGCCGTTACACATACCGATAAAAACGTATTCAGCGGCGCGTTTATAGTAAAAGCACAGGGGACGGCTATGTTGCTGCTTGAAAAAAATCCCTTTTATTTTGACGCTGAAAACGTCGCCATCCCCTCCATACGAATTATAAACAGCAGCGATAAAAACGAAAACACGCTTGCCTTTAATACGGGAGAGGCTCCGTGGATAAGCGGCTTCCTTAATACGGAAAAAATATACGATAAAGAACATGTTCTCGTATATCCGCAGTTCGGAACCGAATTCTTTTTTTTCAAAGCATCGCAATATCCGTGGAATATACCGCTTATGCGCAAAGCTGTTCTTTCGGCTATTCCGTGGGAAAAACTGCGGCAAAACAATCTTGTACCTGCCGAAACCTTGATTTTACCTTTGGAAAACTATCCTCATATATACGGCATTACGGATTACGATACGGATGAGGCAAAACTTTTGCTTGCCGAAGCGCTTGCTTTTGACAGTAGCGCAAAAAATAAAAAAAAGCCCGTTCTTAAACTGGCGGTGCCCGACTTTGAATACGTTAAAAAACAAGCGTTCCTTATTTGCGATTCTCTTAAAGATATCGGCATTGATGTTACAATCGAAACGGCAGATCCGGCGCGGTATTTGGAAAGCATTCGTGAAAGTACGGCGGATTTGTTTATCTATACGTGGATAGGAGATTTTGCAGACCCCCTTGCTTTTTTGGAATTATTCAGAGGAGGCTCTTCTTTACGCGAAACCGAATGGCACAGCGATTATTTTGACGCATTGCTGGAAAAAGCGGCGCTTACAGACGATGCAAAGGAGCGGTATAAAAAGCTTGCCGAAGCCGAACAATTTTTATTGGATGATGGAATTGTGCTCCCCGTATCGCATCCGGTGTCTTTGAATGCCGTCGATACGGGCGTTTTAGGCGGCTGGTTTTCCAATTCGCTTAACATACATCCTTTTAAATACCTGTACTTTAAAGAAGCGTCCGAACCGGAAGGGTTTATATAAAAATACGGCTTACCGGATACATCCCGATATGCCCAGTCCGTTTTTTACGGTCAACTTGTAAACCGCAATCTTCAATAATGGACGAAAGATGATTTAAAAAATGCGGAAAACGGACGAAAAATGATTTCCATAGGGAAATTATATGTTTTGGAACGGGCACGGGATTGTTTTTATTTGTGCCTTTTATACCGCTAGTTTGCTGCCGGCATAGGGCAAACGCCGAGGAAGGTAGAATGAAAAAACAACTTTCGGTATGTTAGTGTTACTCTGTTTTCTTATCTATTATTTATTTTTATCCGTAAAATTAATTTTAATCGGTTTGGAAAAATTTGAAAATCCTAAAATAAAAAAACCGGAAACAAATAAAAAATTGCTTATAAGCGGAATTATTGCAGGAACCGTTACCCTGCCCTTCTTTTGTTTTATAGTTTATATTCTTATAAAGGTATTCGTGTTGTAACCGGTCAACATTTGCATCCGTACGGCAATAGACCGGAAACCTGTTATTTTATAAAATGTGAAGGGAAATATGGAGGAAAACAAGCTGGTTATCACTTGTCTGTAATACCGAATTAAACAATCAAGAAAAATCCCCCTCGAATTCATATAAAAAATTAAAGCAAAAAATTCGAGAGGGGGTATTTTGAATATTATATTCTGTAAATAAATATTTTACTCAGACATAATTAATTAATGAAGCAATCATTAATAGAATTATTCCTACTATAACCCAAACAACAAAAAGTTTAATTGCATATTTAAACCATTTTGTAAATGGGATTCCGATAGCACCGACAAATCCCATTGTCGCTGCAGCATGCGGAAGAATATTATTACAAAATCCATCCCCAAAATTAAATGCCAATACGGCTGTTTGTCGAGAAATACCGACCAAATCAGCCACCGGTACGAAAATCGGCATAGATACGGCGGCCTGTCCGCTACCTGAAGTAATGAACAGATTAATAATAATATGCATAATAAACATTGCCGGAGCTTTAAGTATATTCGGTACATACGAAAGGACATTGGCCAACCCGTGAACAACAGTATCTATAACATTTCCTTTTGTTAGGATAACACCGATAACATATGCAAATCCGATCATCATTGATGTAGCCGCCATACTTTTAACACCATTCATAAATTCTTTACAGATTGTATTGATCGGCATCCTGTATACAAGCCCTGCAGCAAAGCCCATGTAAATAAATGTTGTTGCAACTATTTCATTTGACAATTTTCCAAAAATGGAAACATAAATGATATAACCGATTCCTATTAAAGCAACAACTGCAACCGGAATATGTCGTTTTATAAATCGGGTTTCATCATTTTCTTCAAAAGCAAAATCTATTTTAACATTATAGATTACACTTTTTTCGGGCATTTTTTTGATTTCCTTTGCATATTTGAGTACATACAGAATACTGACCAGCAAAAAAGGAATCATCGAAACAAGACGGAACCACATACCTGAAAATAAAGAGAGTTCTGCAATTTGTTGTGCTGTTCCCGTATTGGATATATTCATTGCACCGCAAGAAAATCCGACAGCACCGCCTAACATAACTATTGATACGCCGACAATGGCATCCAATCCTAAACTAAGTGCAACCAACACCCCTAACGAAGCAAATGGTATAAAAAAATTTAAATTTATCGGAATGCAGAGTAAAGCAAAAACAGACATAAGAAGAGAAATTACAAGCCATTCTTTATTTTTACCTCGAGCTTTCCGGCATGCAGAACCTGCAATACCCTGGAACATTCCGGTAGAAAGCAGTACCCCCATTCCTCCGCCGGCACAAAGTAAAACAAATATAACATTTTTTGCTTTGTTTAATCCGGTAAATACATGAGAAAAAATAGAAAGGGGATTAACCGGAGTTCTGTCAACATAATGAAAACTTTCAGGAAGTACAATCGTTTGTCCGGCTTCATTTTTAGTGCGATCATAACTACCGGCAGGAATGATATAAGTTAATATCGATGCCATAAACATAACAACCACAATAATCGCCAGCGTATGTGGAACCACAATTTTTTTCTTTTTAGCTTCCAAAATATTCCTCCTATTTATTCTTATTATTGAATTGAAATTAGAAACCGGCAATAACATCCATTTCTAATTTAAATCCATAATGAAGCTCTTTAACACAAATAATAGTTCGTGCATGAATGTGATTCTTAAAAAAACTGCTGTAAATATCATTAATTTTGTCCCAATTTTTTAAATCATCTACGTAAACAGTAGATTTTAAAATTTTTGCAGCAGAAGAACCGGCAGCTTTCAAAATTTTATCAATATTTGATAAAACGCGCTTGGCCTCATCTTCAACTGTTCCAAAAACTTTTTCTCCATTTTCCAAACTAACGGAAAACTGACCGGAAACATAAATACACTCCCCATCAACTATGGCTAAAGCATAATGTCCATTCGGTTTTAATCCTTCAACTTGCTTAATAACTTTCATGTTTTTTATACCTTTTTTATGTTTTTTTTAGGAATTGGCGGTTTTGCTGTTTTAGGAATAGGCCATAGATAAGGTTCTTTTGAACTACTGGCATTAAATTCTTTAATGACCCTGTCCAATTCCATAGGCTCACACAATAGTTTCATGGCAGTGCCGGCCAATACCTTTCCTGCATGTAATAACGCTTTATGCGCAAGAGGAGCTTTCCCCTGAGAAACAAGCTGCCAAGAATGGGCAGGCGTATCTTTTGCATAAGAAACAATGCTGATCTGACCGACCGGTTTTATTTGACTAACATCACCTACATCCGTTGAACCGAAACATGCGTTTGAAATAGGATTTAGCGGATATAAAAAATCACATATCGCTTTTTTTTCAAGCCGCGCAGCCAACACAGTTCCTTTTTCTCCATAATACTTACATAAATCCCTTTCATCAGTCCCAATCATTTCCGGTTTTAAAGCACTCCGTATTCTATTTGCAAATGAAATGTCCCGTTCATCAATCGGACAAATACCGGCTAATTCCATTTGTTCATAGAGCAATTCATTTAAAACTTTATTCGGACGAATTTCACTACAGCATCTGTCAAATTGAACCGAAACTTTTGTATCCGTCATTAAAGCGGCTCCCCTTGCAATCCTTTGTACTCTTTGATATATATCGTTAACATCTTTCATCTTTGGAGCCCGTAACTGATAAAGAACTTCTGCATGAGGCTGAACAACATTGGCAAATTTACCGCCGGAATCAATAATTGCATAATGTATTCTTGCTTCAGGAATAACATGCTCTCTTAAAAAGTTGACCCCCACATTCATCAATTCAACGGCATCAAGTGCGCTCCGCCCCAGATGAGGACATGCAGCTGCATGTGCCGCAATACCATCGAATTTAAAGACAGCCTGAATTGAAGCAAGAAAGACCTCGCCTAATATCATGTTATGCGGATAAGGATGCCAAGTTAAAATAACATCAGCATCATCAAAACAATGTTCTCTCACCATCCAAGCTTTCCCTGAACCGCCCTCTTCCGCCGGGCATCCGTAATAAATTACTTGGCCTTTGATTTTTTTTGTTTCAATTTGCTCTTTTATAGCAATTGCCGCAGCAAGGGTTCCCGTTCCCAGTAAATTATGTCCGCAGCCGTGTCCATTCGTAGTCATTCCACCAGAGGATTCTTTTTTAATTGAAAAAGCTTTTTGATCTAAATTCGGCAGTGCATCAAATTCTCCCAAAAAACCGATGGTCGGCCCCTGCGTCCCGTATTTGGCACGAAAAGCCGTAGGAAGATTTCCGATCCCCATTTCAACTGAAAAACCCAACTCTTCCAAAAAACTACAATACAATTTTTGGGATTTATATTCCTCAAATTTTGTTTCAGCAAGTTTCCAAATTTCATCACTTATTTCGATAATTCGCTGCTCATATGGTTTAATTACAGAATTAATAACAGACTGATAATTCATAATTTTCACCCCATTTTTATTATATATCACATTATCCAAAAGTCAATCAAAAAATATAATTTTTTCTTAATTATATATAAAATTATGTTGATTTTTTTTAATTTATAGCATATTATTGACAATATATAGAATTTATTATACAAAAGGAGAATTTTATGAATAATAAATTATACGACATAATAGACACTCCGTCATTAATTATTGATGAAAGAATTGTACTTGACAACATAAAAAGCACACAAGCACTAGCCGATTCTAAAGGTGTATCGCTGCGTCCTCATATTAAAACACACAGAATGCCTTACTTTGCAAAATTGCAAATGAAATATGGAGCAACGGGTATTGCATGTGCAAAAATAGGTGAAGCGGAAGTTATGGCAAAATACGGTATCCAAGATATTTTTATTGCAAATGAAATTGTCGGTGTTCTTAAATATGAGCGACTGAAAGCTTTACGGCCACTGGTGAAAAAATTACGAATCGGTATTGACAATACAGCTCAGGTCGATCAAATCGAGCAAGTTTTTTCTACGGAAAAAGAACCTTTAGAAGTACTTATAGAATATGAGGTAGGTGAAAATCGTTCAGGAATTATAGAAGACACAGACCTCATCCATTTAGTTAAATATACGATGAAAAAAAAGCACGTTATAATTAAAGGTATTTTTTCACACGAAGGTCATACATATAAAGCAGCAAACAGAACCGAATGTCTTTCACTTGCAGAAAATGCATATCTTCGTACGTTACATGCGGCAAAGCTGATGCGTGACATGGGCGTTGAAGTTGAAACTATAAGCGTCGGAGCAACTCCTTCGATTTTAAATGGTGCTTTTACAGAAGGCATTACAGAACTGCGCATAGGAACCTATATTTTTTTTGACGTAGGTCAGGCCTCTGCCATAGAGGATTTTTCGCATTGCGCGGCAACAGTTCTCGCCACTGTTATATCAAAACCCAATAAAGAAAGAGTAGTTATTGATGCAGGTGCAAAAGCATTGGTAAGTCAAAACCGCGACATTGGTATTTGTGCAACAAACGGTTTTGGACGCATCAAAAATTCCAAAAACGTAACCATTGCAGCTCTTTTTGATGAACACGGTGTTATAATCAATCGAGCTTTTAATGAGCAAGTCAAAATCGGTGACAAAGTTGAAGTTATCCCAAGCCATATTTGTCCGACCGTCAATCTTTACGATAAAGCAATTCTCGTAAAAAACAACCGAATTGTAGAAGAAATTGATGTTGCATGTCGAGGAAAATCACAATAAAACCTCTTTACATCAATTCCATCGTTTGTTATCATCACTTAAATGACAAAGGGAAAAATGAAAAACGATGAACTTAAACGGTTTTTACCGATAGCAAAAATGATTGGGCAAACTTTCGGAAAAAATTGTGAAGTCGTATTACACGACCTCACTATGCCAAAAAGTTCCGTTGTTTTTGTAATGAACAATCATGTTACAGGAAGGCAAATTGGGCAATCGTTTGATCACTTAATTACAGAAGTTCTATTATCTCCGTCTTTAAAAAATGACCAAAGATGTAATTATACATTTACCTTGGAAAATGGGAAAAAAATAAAATCAAGTACCGTATTAATACGCAATAATGCAGATAAAGCAATAGGGGCTTTGTGTATAAATATAGATATCACAGCAATAGAAGCATCTATGGATCTGCTTTACAGTTTTATAAAACCTGAATCGGATCTTTTTGAATCGGGCGTGGACATAGAGGATATTTCCGGCGTTAGCGATGTTTTTAATGATTTACTTGATCGGATTATCAGTATGTCCGGAGAAAAGCGGGTAACAAAAAAAGAGCGTCTTAATCTTATTGAATTTATGGACACTAAAGGCGTATTTTTAGTAAAGGGTGCTGTTGAAAAAGTTGCCGAAAAGATGGGTATATCCGCTGTTACCGTATACAGTTATTTGGATGAAATAAGAAGAAAAAATATGCCAGAAACCCGACTAAAGCTTTAGTTACACCCGATACTGCGAGTTTTCCACGTAAGTCTTATACATATCCCCGGTTACGCCGCGGTTTTGAATGATGTGTGCGTAAAAATCGCCGCTTTTGCGGACAGTGCGCTTTTGTGTTTCGTAATCTACGGCGATTAAACCGAAGCGGATCCGTTCTCCTTCAGCCCATTCAAAGTTATCCATAAGCGACCAATGATAATAACGTTCCACAGGCAAAGCCGATTCGCACAGGATCTTTAAGTGCTCGTAAATAAAGCGGCTTCTGAACGAGTCGGCCTCATCGCAGGTGCCGTTTTCGGTAATGTAAATCGGGGCCTTATACAGGCGGTACATGCGCTCACATAAAAGGCGCAAGCCTTCAGGATATATTTCCCAGCCCAAGTCGTTGTGCGGCACGTTTTTAAATACGCCGTTTTTGCCCGTACTTACCGCGTCGCGGCTGTAGTAATTGATACCGATAAAATCGTAAAAGCGGCCGCCTCCGAGCGCAACGCCGTCAACCGAGGCGGGAAGTTTTTTTACCGGCCATGAGGTCTTCCCGGTCATTGCGGCAGCGGTTAAAGCGTTTTGAAAAGAGTGCTCCATAAAGGCGGCCGATATGCGGTGCAGGGGATTAAAACGGCAGCGCGGCGTAAAAATCCGCAAGTGGTTGGCAAAGCCGACCCGCGTCGTATCGCGGGCAAAACCGGCTTTTTGTCTTATGCGGTGTATTTCGCGGTAAGATGCGATGTGACAGGCCGCCATATTCGTGTATACGGCAGACAACGCTTTGATATCGTTTTTTTTGCCCGGCGGCCAGGTTCCGAAAAAATACCCGTTTACCGCATATACATTCGGTTCGTTTATCGTTATCCATTCATCGGCCGAATCTGCAAGCTTTTCAACCGTATAGCGGACAAAGTTCAAAAAAATGCGCGGCGAATCGGGGTGTTCAAAAGCGCCGATTTTTTCAAACCAGCGCGGATTTGTAAAGTGGTGCAGGGTTACCAAGGGCTTTATGCCGGCGGCCTTCAGTTTTTGTAATTCACTGCGGTAATGCTCTATCGCTTTTTCGTCAAACCTGCCCTGCTCCGGCTCGATACGGCTCCATTCCAAACCGAAACGGTAGGTTTGAAGGCTTAAGCGTTTCATCAGTTCAATATCTTCATCTACGCGGTTGTAGTGGTCGTCGGCGCGAAGAGGACTTGTACCGTCGGCAATCCGGCCGGGTAAAAGCGCCCAATCGTACCAACTGTTATTTGTGTCGCCGCCTTCGATTTGAGTTGCGGCCGTCGCCGCTCCCAGTAAAAGGGTTTCGGGAAGTTTAAAGTGCATTTTTTCTCCTTGTGCGTACATCGGCCGCCGTCGAAATCAAAAGAATAAGAGCACAAAAGGCGGAAGACAAAAAGCGGTTTACGCCGATAAAATCCGCCGCATAAGTAAAACCGCTGAAAATAAAAACGGAAACGACAAGGGCTGTCCAATTACCCGTGCCGCCGAAAAACGATAAAGAAGCAATAACACAAACGGTAAGAGCGGGCATAATAAATTCCGTTCCCGAAAAAGCGGACGCACTGCCGCTGCGCGCCGAAACCATCAACCCGCTTAAGGCAAAAAGTGAAGATACAATACCGTATAAAAGCATCGTTTGCTTTAATGTTAAACTTTTAGGCTGGGCAGGCCATAAAAGCGGCCTGTCCTTATGCAGCGGCGGAAGGTCTAAATCGGGCAAAAATATTTTTAACACAACAAGCAGGGCTGTAAAAACCGCAAAAGAAAAAATAAGTGGGAGCGGAATCGAATATACGGGACTCGCCCCTATGTATCCGGTTCCGAAAAGATTGTAACTGCGAGTAAAACCTTCCAAAACTTTTAACGATGAATTCGTGTCATACAAATATACACGGGTTAAAGCGGACAGCAAAGCACCCGTTCCCAAAGTTGCAGCCCAAGGAGGCAAAAAAAGGCGTTTTATAAAAAACCCGTTGCACATACCGATTACAAAAAAAAGGACAAGAACGGCAGGCAGTGCAATAAACAAAGGCATCGGCGGAAGAGCGGAAAAAAACCTGCCGGCGGTATCCGCCGATTGCATAAACGAACCTGCAATAACCGCCGCAAAAACGGCGCAAGAGCCTGCGCAAAGATCTATATACCCTTCAAATAAGCACAGTGCCATTGCGGCAGAAGAAAGTAAAAGAGGCGCGGCGTTGGACAAAATATTACGTATATTACGCACGGAAATTAAACTTGAATCCGCTAAAGCAAAAACAACAATACACAAGCACAGGATACAAGCGATTGCATAACGCCGTACAAAATTTTTTACGCGCGCAACAAGGGATTCGGGAATAAAATCCATATATTATGCCCCAGTTGTTTTTGAACGCGGTTTTGCCGTTTTTACGGTTTTTGAATCCTTTTTTGTGCCGGACGATTTTTTTGCGGCAGCGGTTTTTGCTACAAGTTCGTTTTCGGCCTTTATAATATCGTCAAACTCCTGCTGTTCTATCGTTTCTTTTTCCAAGAGTCTGTTTGCAATATATTCCAATAAGGTCTTTTTTTCCGTAAGCATCGCAACAATAACTTCATACCGCGTATCGATAATTCGTGCAATTTCTTCATCGATATATTGCTGAGTCGATTCGGCATATTCGCGTACCAATTGCGGATCCGAATGTCCCAAATAACCGGCTCCGCGTTTACTTAAAGCGACGTTTTTAAACTTGGAACTCATTCCGTAGTCGGCTATCATACTGCGTGCAATATCGGCCGCCCTCATTAAGTCGTTAGAAGCACCGGTCGAAACCACTCCGAAGGCAACTTGTTCGGCGGCTCTTCCGCCCAATAAAACATCGATTTCGGCTAAAAGCTGCTTTTCGGTTATAATGTGTTTATCGTCTTCGGGTATATGAAACGTATAGCCTAAAGTTGAAGTTCCGCGCGGAATAATGGTTACCTTATGAACTTTATCGGCGCCTTCGGTATAATTGGCGGCAATGGCATGTCCGGTTTCATGATAGGCAATGACTCTGCGCTCTTCTTCTCTTATAACCTTTGACTTTTTTTGAAGACCGATTGTCGCCTTTTCTACAGCTTCGCTTAAATCGGTCATGCTAACTTTTTTCCGCCCGCAGCGAACGGCCAATAAAGCCGCTTCGTTTATTATATTGGCAAGGTCGGCGCCCGAACAGCCGCTTGTAATCTTTGCTATTGCCGAAAGGTCGGCCGAATCGTCCAACTTTACGTTTTTAGCGTGGATTTTTAATATCGCTTCGCGTCCCTGCACGTCGGGGCGGTCAACCACAACCTGCCGGTCAAAACGGCCGGGGCGCAAAAGAGCGGGGTCAAGGACATCGGGGCGGTTTGTCGCACCCAAAAGAATCAACCCGGTTGTGTTATCGAAACCGTCCATTTCAACCAAAAGCTGATTGAGCGTTTGTTCGCGTTCGTCGTTGCCTCCGCTGATGGAATTAATACGGCTTTTACCGATAGCGTCCAATTCGTCGATAAAAACAATACAGGGTGCTTTTTCGCGCGCCTGCTTAAAAAGGTCGCGCACGCGGCTAGCACCGACGCCGACAAACATTTCAACAAAGTCCGAACCCGAAATGCGGAAAAAGGGAACACCGGCTTCGCCCGCTACGGCGCGCGCCAATAAGGTTTTACCCGTACCCGGCGGACCTACCAAAAGGACGCCTCTGGGAATTTTTCCGCCTATTTCGGTATATTTTTGCGGAGATTTCAAAAAGTCTACCACTTCAACCAATTCTTCTTTTGCTTCATCCACGCCGGCAACGTCGCTGAAACGGGTTGTAACCTTCCCCTCTTCAACTGCGGCGGCACGGCTTTGGCCTGCAGAAAAAATACTTCCGCCCAAGCCGCCCATACGCTTAAAAATAAAACGGTACATTAAAAATAAAATACCGACGGGAATAATCAAATTAAACAACAGCTGCAAAATAATGCTGCGCTGATTTTTTACCGCCTTATAAGCAATACCTTTTTCATCAAGCAAGGTTAAAAAATCTTCGGTAAGAATACCGACCGTTTTATACACGGTTCCCGAAGTACTGCCGGGAGCGAATAAAAAAGACGGAAGATTGTTGCGTTCCGCCCCCGAAGCCGCCGCCGAATCTTTAGTAAAGCCCAAAAAATAGGTTTCCCCGATTTCGACACGAACTATTTGTCCGTTTTGTATCAAACGTTTAAATTCGGAAAAATCTATAGCCGAATCGTTTCTTAAAACAAAAAACCAATTAAAAAGGCTTACGCCGATAAAAAAAGCCAACAAAATAAGCCAAATAGGAATACGGGGGCGCTTATCGTTATGATCTTTATCATTCCGATCGGGATCGGTAGACAGTTTAAAAAAATCAAAGGGATCTTTGCCGTTTTTTTTATCGTCTTGATCATTATTATCGTTCATGGCAACCTCATTTGCAAAAAAAAATACGGATTACACCCTCATTGTGTAACCAACGTTTCCTTAAATATACGCAATTCCGGCACTTTAGTCGAGTGAATTCTTACGGAATTTGATATAATAGTGTAAAGATGAAAAACTAAAATGCCGATAATATACCAGAGTAATGTACCGTCAAATCGCGGAGGGGATGTAATGGCATATACACAAGCATATAGCGCATACAAAGAAACGGGGGTAAAGACAGCAAGTCAAGGCAAGCTGCTCCTGATGCTCTATGAAGAAGCTTTGCGCCGGCTTGATACCGCCATATCCTTATTCACAAATGAAGAAAAGATTGAAGCCGCTTCAATTGAAAAATTTCATAACAATTTGGTAAAAGCACAGGAAATCATTACGGAATTGATGGTTTCTCTCGATATGGAAAAGGGCGGCGAAATTGCACGCAACCTCATGGCCTTATACAGTTTTTTTAACCGCGAATTGATGGATATATGTATAAATCACAGCCGCGAAAAGCTGCATTCCGTCCGTACTATGATGAACGAACTGTTCGGTTCGTGGTCGATAGCGGTAACGGAAACGCCTTCGGCAGATCCGAGCGCACACCCCGCATTGGATATAAACGGATAAATATTATGAACACACATATAGATGAAAAAGAATTAAACGAACGAGTTGCAATACTGCGCAGGTTAAAAGAATTGCTTATAGAGCAGCGTGCAAAATTTCGCGAATACTTAACCGTCCTTGAAAAACAGGAATCGAGCATTGCCGGAGAAGATATGGAAAAACTCCTTGCACATACCGAACTCGAACAAAAAATAATCGGCAATATTTCCGATTTGCAAAAAGTTATTAAACCTATGGAAGCTTTGTATAAAGATATCCGCAGCGAAAATGAAGGAGACATTCCCGTTTTGCAAGCGGATTTATCAAAATTACAATCACAAATTCTTTTGCAAAACGAAAAAAACCGCACGGCACTGCGTATGCATATAAACTCGGTACGTTCAAAAATACAAGGTTTGCAAAATCCGTATAAAAAAAAGCAATCCATTTATGCGTCTACGGGACAAACGGCATCTTTAATCAATATACACGGATAAAAGCTTATTGTCTTTCATCCCGATCCGTGCTAGTCTGTAGTCGGAGAATATGATGTCAGACAACACCTTGTATATTTTAGATTCTTATGCCCTTATTTACCGATCGTACTTTGCCTTTATAAACCGGCCGCTTATAAACGACAAAAAACAAAACATATCCGCCGTATTCGGCTTTTTCCGTAATTTTTTTAATATGTTACAAAATTGTAACCCCGCCTTTGTCGCAGCGGCCTTCGATTCGAGAACTCCGACTTTCAGACATGCAATATATGACGAATATAAAGCAACCCGCGCCAAAACGCCGGAAGATTTGCACGCACAAATTCCGCTCATCGAAGAAATTTTACACGTACTCGGCGTTCCCGTTTTACGCTGCGACGGTTTTGAAGCGGACGATATTATCGCAACGCTTGCCGCCCGATGCAAAGCGGAAAAACGCAGTTGCCGTATTTTATCCGGCGATAAGGATTTAATGCAGCTCATCGATGACACCACCCTTATGATGAAAAGCGACAAAACGGGGGGCTGGGAACTTATCGGTGAAAAACAAGTACTGGATGAATGGGGCGTACCTCCGGCGGCCATGCTTGATATACTGTCTTTAACCGGCGACTCGGCGGACAATATACCCGGCGTTCCGGGCATCGGACAAAAAACGGCACAAAAACTCTTAACCGAATACGGAAGTTTGGACGGTATTTATGCACAAGCCGAAAAACTGACCGGTTCCGTAGGAGATAAAATACGAAAGGGTAAAGAAAGCGCATTTTTTTCAAAAAGTTTAATTCGGCTGCGCACGGACGTTCCCCTTGACATATCATTTGAAAGCTTACAACTAAAGCACATAGACTATGCCGAAGCCGCGCGCATGCTCAACGAACACGGAGCCTTTTCCGTTGCAAAGCAATATGCAACCGCTGCAGCAAAGACTGCGGACATTCCCGATACACCCTCCGCTCTTAATATGCCGCACGACGGTGCGGCGCAAAATACTGCGGCACATAACAGCCTGCCGAATGCCGAAAGTACGGTTGTTTTCGATGAACCGGAAGCGCAAACGGTTGTAAAAAATTCGGGCGATTACCGTCTTGTGCGTACGGATGAAGAATTGGCGACAATTATAGACACTATTCTCAGCATAAAAACGGCTGCCTTTGACTGCGAAACCGACAGTCTAAATGCCCACAAAGCGCGTTTAGTCGGATTTTCCCTTGCACTTGAAGCCGGTAAAGCTTATTATATCCCGCTTGAAACTTCGGATATGCTTTTGGCCGGTGAAATGATAGCAAAACAAAGCGCTTTATCCGAACTTGAGCGTCTTTTTTATAATCCGGATATAGTGCTTATTATGCATAACGGAAAATATGATGCGGAAGTTTTACTTTCGAACGGCATGGGTAAGGGAAAAATCCCCTTATGCAAAATATACGACACTATGCTTGCCGCATGGCTTTTACAGCCCGACAGAGAATCTTTTAAGCTTGAAGCCCTCGCCGAGCGCAAACTGGGACTCAAAGGCATAGAGTTTTCCGATATCGTATCAAAGGGGGCAACCTTTGCGGATGTCCCTCTCGACATAGCTTGTTCTTATGCCGCCGAAGATGCGGACCTTACCTTGCAGCTATGGGCATTTTTTAAACCCAGACTCGACGAATCGGGTTTAAGCACTTTATTTTACTCGCTTGAAACCCCCGTTTTACCGATTTTAACCGCGATGGAAATCGAGGGTATCAGAATCGAAAAAGAAAAACTCGCCGATTTTTCGATAGAACTAAAAAATCAAATTGAAAAAGTCGAACGGGATATTTATACCCTGGTCGGCCATGAATTCAATATTGCCAGCACAAAACAATTGCAGGAAGTTCTCTTTGTCGAACGAAAACTCAAGCCGACAAAAAAAACAAAAACGGGTTTTTCAACCGATACCGCCGTTTTGGAAGAACTCGCCGCATGGGATCCGGTCCCCCAAAAAATCCTCGAATACAGAATGATGACCAAATTAAAATCGACCTATGTAGACGCCCTTCCCCTGCTTGCCGATGAAAACGGCAGAATACATACTTCCTTTATTCAAACCGGTACCGCAACCGGCAGACTTTCAAGCCGGGATCCGAATTTGCAAAACATTCCCATACGGGAAGAGTCGGGCAGGCGTATCCGCGAAGCTTTTTCCGCCCCGCAAGGGCGCTGTCTTGTATCGGCCGACTACGCACAAATAGAATTGGTTGTATTGGCGCATTTATCGCAAGACTCGAATCTGTGTGCGGCATTTAAACAGGGAAAAGACGTTCACCGCGAAACCGCATCTCTTATATTCGGCGTCGAACCGGAACAGGTAAGCGCGGAACAACGGCGCACCGCTAAAACCATTAACTTCGGTGTAATGTACGGTATGAGCGCCTTTAGGTTGGCAAATCAATTGGGTATTCCGCGTTCAAAGGCACAGGAATTTATAGATTCTTACTTCGCTACATATTCGGGTATCCGCGAATTTATACACACAACGATAGAAAAAGCCGAGCAAACCGGCTATGTGGAAACCATTATGGGACGCCGGCGCTTAATTGCAGGCATTACCAGTAAAAATAAAACCGAAAAAGCGGGCGCCGAACGGATTGCCGTCAATACACCCATTCAAGGCTCGGCTGCCGATATTGTAAAAACGGCAATGATTGCAGTCGACAGGGCGCTGAAAAACGAAATTCCGAGTGCAAAACTTTTGCTGCAAGTACACGACGAACTTATCGTCGAATGCGCCGAATCGCAGGCGGAACAAACGGCAGCGTTGTTAAAAAAAGAAATGGAAGCGGCCGTTTTGCTTTCGGTTCCGCTGAAAGTCAGCGTTGAATACGGTTCGAATTGGGGCGGTTTTCATTGATAAACGATACAAGCGGTAACTGCGAACAAAAAAAAAGATATATTATCGGACTCACCGGTCCCATCGCCGCCGGTAAAAATGTCGCTGCGGATATTTTAGAATCAAAAGGATTTAAGATTTTAGATGCCGACCGTATCGCTCACGAAATCTTGGATTCTCACAAAAAACAAATTATTGCTCTTTTTGAAAACGACGCACAAGAGGCGGGCATCGGTCTTACCCATACGGACGGCAGCATTCACAGAAAGCATTTGGGACAAATCGTTTTTCACGACAGGCAAAAACTTATAAAACTTGAACATTTTGTACACCCGCTTGTAGAAGCTGAAATCAGAAAAGCCGTTGCGGAAAAACCCGATACAAGCTTTATAGTCAATGCTGCCCTTTTGTATAAGATTCCTATTGTACGCGACTGCGATTGTATACTGTATATCAGCGCCCCTTTTTTTATACGTTTTATGCGGGTAAAAAAACGCGACAACCTGCATTTTAAATATATTATCGAACGTTTTTATGCACAAAGGCAAATCTTTACTAAATGTAAAAAACAAAATGCCGATATATATAGAGTAGGAAACTGCGGAACAAAAAAACGGTTACAAGAAAAAATAGAAGCCGTTTTGCAATCCTCTATATATAAAGGATAGTATTTTTATGGAAGAAAAACGAATATTATGGGTAAGCGCTGCGGTAGGTATCTTTTTATTGATTGTTATAGGCACCGCCGTTTTTTTGTATCAGCCGCAAAAACCTTTGAATTCGGCATCGGGTCCCATCCAAGCACAAAACGAAAACACATGGATTCTTACCCCCCAAGCCGCAGGGTCGGTTTTTACGGAAGCTCCTAAAAAAGAAACACAGGCACAGCCGGCAGAAAACCCGATATCCCCCGTGCCGCCGCAACCCCTAATTGCCGATACGGGAACATCGACAGGCGCAGCTTCCGTACCCTTGCAAAGCAGCGACCTTACGGTTATCAGTAATAATACCACCGTATATACAAAGGATACGGTTACGACAATCGATATTACCGGTGCTTCAAAATTTCCCGAACAACGCCCTATCGAAACACCGCCGGGAACGGAAGCCGCACAGGACGTAAAAACGGTGGTTCCGATTGAAACGCCCGCTCCTAAAAAACCTGCGGTTCAAGCCGCTCCTCCCAAAAAGCCTGCCGCCCAAACAAAAAAGACCGCTGCAAAAACACCGGTACAGACAAAACCGGTAAAACCGGCAGCACCGGCGGATCGTTATTGGGTACAAGCCGCATCTTTTACACATAAAGATAATGCCGAACATGCCCGCAGCATTTTAGCCGACGAAAAAATTCCGGCAGAAGTATTTACTCATCAGGATAAAAGCGGAAAAACCTATTACCGCTTGAGAGTGGGTCCCTATACCACCGAAAGCGAAGCCGAATATTGGAACAGCAGAATAAAATTGATCGATCATTTCAGCACCACCCAAAGCTATGTTACCAATTCTTCAAAACCCTTACGGTAACATTTTGGAAAGGGTTGAAAATATTTTAAGAAAAACCCTAAAAAAGTCTTAAAAATTCATAAATTAAGCCTATAAGAGAGAGTATGAAACACATACTCTCTTTTTTTATTTTTTGTACCCTGTGCATGCACATATGCGGAAAACCGGTGCAAAAACCGGCGGTACGGGACATCCGCTTTTCGGTAAAAATGCGGATACCCGCATGTTCGCCTAAAAACAGCGTTTTTGCATGCACATGCAGTTTTTTCGATACGCTGACAATCCGGGCGGGCAATGTATCGGCGGGCGGTTTATGGGGCGATTTTATAACACCGGCACCGGCGTTTCCTCAGCCCTTAGCAAAATACACCGAAACGAAGCCCGTGTTTACGGCAAAAACGCATACAAAAAACCTTTTACCTGCGGCACTTGCATTCGAATGTGCATTTCCCGGAGGAAAACTTTTATTTTTTACGGAATTTGACGGCATAAACCCAAAAAAGCCGCCCTTTATTTTATCGAGCGGAGCAGGATGTATATTCCCGTTTAAAGTTCGTACCTCACACCGGTATTTTAAATCCGACATTCAATTGCAATGGACATGTTTATGGAAAAGAACGCGGATTGAAGCAAAGCACAATAACACATGGTTTTATCCGTACCCTCCCTTTGCTTCTTTTTATACAAACGGCATTATACAGGAATTGGCGGTAAAATTCTTGCAAAATCGGTTTTCTCTTACAAGCGGCATTGCGGAAAGTCCCTACGGAAAACCCGCTTATTTTGTAAAAACCCATACGGCACTGCAATTTAATCTTTTGTCGTATACCGGCGGCGCTTTTTTTTGTTCGCACAGGTTTTTAAAACAAAACGGAACGTTTGAAACGGACCGTATAAAACTTTTTTTTAATCCCGCCGTTACTATCCCTGTTTCCGATTCAGCCGTAAAATTCTTACGCGCGGGAACTTCAATCGGGCTGCGGTATGAAGAAAGCGGAACATTTCCTTTTAAAAAAAACGCATGGAAAATGTCGATAAAAACGGAAGCGGCGCTAAAAACGGACATGTCGGTATGTACATTGCACATATCGTATTCGCCTGTCGATATTTACAGTCCGCAAAAATACGGTTTTTTAACACCGGAATTCCGTATAGACTGCACCTATCCCCTTTTTACAAATGTAAACTGCCGATGGAAGGGCAGCGCAGCTTGTGTATTGGACTTAAAATCAAGGGCCGTACTTACAAAAATCGAAACGACCCATAGCGCTGCAATAGCCCTTATGTTTTCCGATACGGTTCGCTGCAAAAGTACTGTGTATGCGTCTTGTACCTATACGCCCGCAAAACAAAAAAGCCCGGCATTTTTTACACATACTTTTAAACTAAAGGTAAGCCCCACCCTCGTTTTTACACCGAAAAATTGTAGACTCCATACAAGTGCTGATACCCATATCGAATGCATACTGAAAAATACCGCTTTACAAAAAATAAGTGGAGAAATTGTTTTAAAACTGCAATTCGATTATTAGGGTAAAACATAAAATACAATCGGCACTTGTTCACAATCACTCACCGTCAATCGCTTGCTTGACAAAAAAAACGCATTACCGTATAATCAAAGTCTATCTTTTTATGAGGTGAAACATGGCGATTAGACAGCCTAAAGGAAAAACAGTCAGAAGGCTCGGTTTAAACATTTACGGAAACCCCAAGTACGATAAATTGTTAAGCCGCAAGCCGAACGGTCCCGGAAAAGAACGCGGCCTTAAAAAACGGGGCAAAACGTCTGTTTATGGAGAGCAATTAAAAGAAAAGCAGAAATTCCGCTTTGCTTACGGTATTTCGGAACGTCAGTTTAGAAATTTGTTTAAAAAGGCAAACAGACTGCACGGCGTTACAAGCGACAACATGATTTCTTTAATGGAACAGCGCTTGGATAACACGATTTACAGAATGGGTTTCGCCGTCAGCCGTGCACAAGCAAGACAAATGGTTTCACATGCGTACTTTTTTATAAACGGTAAACCCGTGAACATTCCCTCAATGTGCGTAAGTGTAAACGACGTTATCACGACAAAAGAAAAAAAAGGTATTCAAAACCTTATCCGGCATAATTTGACGGTTAATCAGGGTGCAAAAGGCTCCTGGCTCACCGTCGATACCGAAGCCCTTTCGGCGACGGTAAATGCCCTGCCCTTAGCAGGCGATATTCAGCCCGTCGGACACATCCAGAGCGTGGTTGAATACTACTCGCGCTAAGCGCTTCTTTTTTTCAAACGGGATTGTCCGGAAAGCAAAAGCTTTAAGGGCAGTCCTTTTTTTTTGCTTTTTTCACTACACTGTATAATATCCGCTCATTAAAAAACTTGACGCTCAAAAGGAAAAAACTTAAACTGAACATAATCGTACAAAAAAATAATATTGAATGTATTTGAACGAACGGGAAATCAAGGAGAAATATATGACAAAACCGATTATAGCCGTTCCGATAGGAGATCCCGCAGGAATAGGACCTGAAATCGCTGCAAAAGCATTTGCCGATTCCCAAACACAAAGTGCGGCGCGCTGCCTTGCAATCGGAGACACGGCCGTTATGGAACAGGCAATACGCATTACGGGACTACCCTTACACATTCACACAGTACAAAATCCCCAAGACGGCCGCTATGAACAGGGTATACTGAATTTGTTTCCTATCGATAATATCGATATGAGTAAATTCGCTTTCGGCAAGGTAAGCGGCATGTGCGGAAAAGCCGCCTTTGAATATATAGAAAAAAGCATTGAGCTTGCCATGCAAAAAAAGGTTGCTGCCGTTGCAACAACGCCGATTAACAAAGAAGCATTAAAGGCAGGCGGAGTGAACTTTATCGGACATACCGAAATTTTCGGAGACCTTACGGGGACGAAAGACCCGCTTACGATGTTTGAAGTACGCGGTTTACGGATTTTCTTTTTGACGCGCCACGTATCGCTTCGATGCGCCTGCGATATGGTAAAAAAAGAACGCATAAAAGATTACGTTAAACGCTGCTATGCGATGCTGAACAGTCTCGGCGTAACCGAGGGAACCATGGCGGTTGCAGGCTTAAATCCGCACAGCGGGGAACACGGTCTTTTCGGAAATGAAGAAGTAACCGAGGTTGAACCTGCCGTAAATGAATTGACCGCCGAAGGCTATAAAGTATGCGGGCCTATAGGAGCAGACTCGGTATTCCATTTGGCATTGCAGGGAAAATTCAACAGCGTGCTTTCTCTGTACCATGACCAGGGGCACATTGCGGCAAAGACACTGGATTTTGAGCGCACCGTATCCGTAACCGGCGGTATGCCGATTTTACGCACATCCGTAGACCACGGAACCGCATTCGATATAGCGGGAACGGGAAAGGCAAGCGAGATCAGTATGATAGAGGCCATACGGATAGCCACCGCCTATTCCCCGCATTTTTATGTATAATATTTTTTATTTATAATATTTCGCCTTATCGCCGGCGTTAAAAAGTTCGATTTTATGATAAATCACTTTTTTCATCGCTTCGATACAGGGCGGGTAAATTGCATTCGGTTCTCTAAGGGTTTTATCTTCGAGTACTTCTCTGCATTTTTTGTAAAAAGCCGACTTTATATCGCTCGATATATTGATTTTGGCAACACCTAAACGCACCGCTTCGGCGATTTCTTCGTCGGGATTGTCCGAACCGCCGTGCAAAACCAGGGGAATCGACGTTTTTGCGGTAATTTCTTTTAACAAATCGAGGCGGAGTTTCGGTTTTTTGCTTTTGGGATATAAACCGTGGGCGGTACCGATTGCAATTGCAAGGGTATCAACCTTTGTTGCCTTTACAAAAGCAACAACGTCAGCAGGATTCGTATAGATAATATTTTCGGTTCCCGCCTCGCCGCCGTTGCCGGTCGCACCGATTGTTCCCAATTCGGCTTCAACGGATACGTTTACCGCACGGGCGGCTTCCACAACCTTTTTCGTTACGGCAATATTGTCTTCAAAAGACGTAGTGGACGAATCTATCATTACCGACGTAAAGCCGCAGCCGATCGCGTACATAATCTGCTCGAACGAAGCGCCGTGGTCAAGGTGAATGCACACGGGAATCGAAGCTTTATGCGCCTCTTCGCGAACGCAGGCAATAAAACTGCCGCCCACAAAAGAAAGCTCATCGGGATGAATTGCAATGATTACGGGCGCTTGTTTTTCTTCACATGCGTCCATAACTCCTCTTAAAAGCATACTGCTGCTTACATTAAAAGCAGGCACGGCAAAATGCTTTTTTTGAGCCGTGCGAAGTATTGTGCTCATATTTACCAGCATATAAACTCCTTAGTTGTTCCGACTGTAATATTCCGACATAATATGTAAAAAATCGACGGCAGTCAATATTACAGCCGCTAATTAAATAAAAAAATGTTAAAAAACGTTCATCGGCGGCAAAGGCAGCACCGAATAATAAAAGTACCGAGTAAAAGTGCACACAGCAGGAAAAATCGGCAGCACCGGACAAGCGGCAGCACGCGGCAAACAGCCGTCGAACGTCGCCGGTCAAACATATCCGCCGGCCGCATAAACCGAACACACGTGCCGAACATCCTTTGACAAAGCTTATAAAAGCGCATACAATAAAATCATGAGTACACCCCAAAGGCCGAGAGCCGATTTTGCCGCCTCCCTTACCCGCCGATTCAAAAACATCCTGTCCGGCGTAAAACGATTTCCTCATCCCGTTTCTTTCGGTTTTTTGATTTTTATAAACACAGCGGTTTTTGTTCTCAGACAAAACTATATTGCAGACGACGGCACCCTTGTATACCGTTCTTCAACAATACCCCTCCAAGCGCTGTTAGCCTCCGTCCTGTGTTTTTTTGCAACAAGCGCGGTAAACCTTGCCGCCCTGCGTTTTTCTCTGCCTAAAAAAATATCGGATTTTTCAGCTTCGGCCGCCGCTCTTTTGTGGATTCCCTTTTTTTTCCTCACGAAAAACTTCAACGATACGCCCGCGCCAAACACCTTTTACGCCTTTTGGGGGCTTTCATTCGCCCTCTTTGCCCTCTGCATTTTTTTGTGCATAAGCGAATCGAACAAAAAGGTAATTTTTCCCCATATTTTTGCATCCTTCTTTTTTGCCGAAGTTACCGCCTTCGCCGTTTTTGCAGGCCTTATCCTTTGCGGCTTTGCTTTCAACACTTTGATTTTTTCCATAAACCTTGACGAATATTTTATAATCTCTTTTACCTTTTCGCAATCCGTCGTTGCGGTTACCGTTTTTTTATCCCTATTGCAGCTCGACGAAAAAAACATCACCGTTCCGCGCTCGTTTCGGGCAATCGTTTTGTATGCGCTTTTTCCCCTCTATGCCCTTCTTATGCTCATTTTATATGCATATTTACTGAAAATCCTCATACAACAAAAAATGCCTTCAGGCCAAATAAACCCCTTTGTATCCTTTGCAAGCTTTTTTTACATCGCCTTTTATTTTTTGCTCCAAAGCCGCGAAAACCGCGCGGTTTCGCTTTTTTATAAAATCGCAAACTTTGTCCTCATACCCTGCATAATCGCGCAAATTATCGCAGTCGCCATACGCTTCCACGCGTACGGATTAACAAGCGCGCGCTTAGCCGGAATGCTGTACATAGCTTCGGTTTTGTATTTTATCGTCCTCACCTTTATAAAAGACGGAAAATATGCGCCGACATTTTTTATCCTGATTGCAGCCCTCTGCCTTGTTTCAACCCTCACGCCCCTTCACATAAAACGCATTCCCGACCTTGAACAGCACCGAAGGCTCGAAAAACTCCTTCACAGCTATGGCTATTATACGGACGGCGTTTTTGCCGTACCCGCGGCAGCCGTCATAGACAAAATTCCCGACGAAAAAAAAGAAGCCATAAAAAGCGCCTATAACGCCCTTCCTTCCGAAATGCAAAAAGAATATGCGCCGCACAAAAAAAACTTTAAGGAAAAATTCGGGTTTCAAACCCCATCTCCTTCCGATTCCGGCTATAAAACCTTTGAATACATCGCCCGAAACACAAAAATCGACATATCCTCCTATTCGTCTTTAGAGCGGCTTTACGAATATTCGGGCGTTGAATGCGAAAAGCTCATCCACGTTTTGGACGAAAAAAAATACAACCTTACCGATTTTATGCTCAATATGCCGAATAACGATGAACCCTTTATCATTCCCGCAGGGGACGCCCGCCTCTACATTCTTGAAGCAAACTGCCAATATGACGAAGATACGCAAAACTTTAGATTCTACCGCTATTCGGGCTATATTTTCCGCTGATACCGCCCGCAAACTCGCATTACCGACACCCGGCTGTATACCGGATTGTGCATATGTCATTTTATTATGCCGATTTTTAAGGGCGCTGCGGGGCGAGCGCCCCGCCGGGTGCTGCGTGCTTCCGCATCCGCTCCATACCGCCGAAAGCCCAAGCTCCAAGCGCACGGCGGTACGCCTTCGGCGGCACTTCGCCCCCTAGCGCTTCTTCCCTTCCTTAAAAGAAATTAAAAAAACTTTCCCCAAAACTTTGTTTTTTTAGAAGAAATGGGATATAATGTTTAAAAAGGGAACATGGCATAAAACCGTGCTTCCTGCTCGGTTTTATGCGACGAGTTTTGCTTTGCAAAACATCGCGGATAATCGGCCTTTCCGCCGTCCATGGCGGACATAAAGCTGCACATCCGTGTACGGGTCGGAAAGTGTATGGGAAAAGGTGAACCGGACGGGAACATGGCATAAAACCGTGCTTCCTGCTCGGTTTTATGCTTCGAGTTTGTTTCAAAACCGCACGTCCTGTGCGGTTTTGAACTCCAGTTTTGAGCATAGCTCAAAACTGATTATTAACGGCTTTTCCGACCTCCGTGCCGGGACTTGAAACAAGATGTTTTATGTGCGGCATTTTACCGCCTAAAACATCGGGTATTTGCAGCTTTTACCGGCATCCATGGGCATAAAATCACACATCCGTGTGTGATTTTATGCTTCAAGTTTTGGGCTTTGCCCAAAACTCATTACTAACGGCTTTTCTGCACATCCGTGTGCAGGTTGTAAAAGCTATGGGGAATACGGGTTGCAAAGCGGACATCGTGGATAATCCGCTTACCTACATCTGTGCTGTGCGTTATATTAACTTTTTACGAGGACTTATGAACGGTAAGACAGATACTACCTCTT
>NZ_JACDIJ010000005.1:0-147311 GCF_050937815.1 Treponema sp. OMZ 840 | reverse complement strand
CCCCCGCGGGCGCGGGGGGGCATGCGAGGCTTTTATAAACACCCCCCCCCCCCCCCCCCCCCCCCCCGAAAATTCGGCGCAAAAGAATAAAGGTGCAGGATATGAATTTTAATCCCTGTGCTTGATTATCCGCTTTGCTTTTGTTAAAATCAAAGAAATTTTGCACAGGGAGCGTCCGTATGATTGTTATGAAATTCGGCGGTTCATCCGTAGCGGATGCCGAGCGCATCCGTCATGTCGCCTCGATTATAAAAGCCTATAAAGATAAACGGCCGATTGTCGTATTATCCGCGATGGGCGATACGACCGATCACTTGTTGGCTGCCGCCGACGAAGCCGTTGCGGGCAGGGTTGACATAAGCTGTGTGGAAACCTTACACAGACAGACGGCTGCGGCTTTGGGCTTGGGCGAAAAAGCCCTAAAAGATACGGAATCGCTTTTATGCGAATTGCATGCACTTTTAACCGGTATTTCGATGATTCGTGAATTGACCAAACGCACGCGCGATTATCTCGTATCTTTCGGCGAACGCTTAAGCGTTCGCATAGCCGCAGCCTTTTTGGAACAAGAAGGAGTGCCTGCCCGTTTTTATGATGCATGGGATGCCGGCTTTATTTCCGATTCGGCTTTTATGAACGCGGAACTGTGCGATGAAGTATGGAATACGATTCCGGAAGCTTTAGCCGCGTATAAAAACGGAACGCAAAAAGAGATTCCCTTTGTTACCGGCTTTATCGCCAAAGATAAAAAAGGCAACATTACCACTTTGGGGCGCGGCGGAAGCGATTTAACCGCTACAATGCTGGGAGCGGCTTTAGGAGCCGAAGAGATTCAAACGTGGAAGGATGTCGACGGCATTTTAACCGCCGATCCGCGTATCGTAGCGCAGGCAAAAACCGTTCCCCTCGTTACCTACGAAGAGGCTGCCGAACTTGCATATTTCGGCGCTCAGATTTTACATCCGCGCTCAATGGCGCCCTGCCGTAAAGCGGGTATTCCCGTACGGGTAAAAAATTCGTACAATATTGACTTTAAAGGTTCTCTTGTCGTTGAAAAACACGAGGGTGAACTTTCTCCCGTACGCGCGATTACTGCCGTTAAAAACAGTACGCTTATCGATATCGTATCGACCCGTATGCTCGGCGCATCGGGCTTTTTGGCGCATATTTTTAATTTGTTTCTTAAGCGGGATATCAGTATCGATGTGATTGCAACCAGCGAAGTATCGGTTTCGCTTACGGTAAATACGGGCGCCGATTTATCCGGCTTGGTGGAAGATTTACGCGGTATTGCCGAAACACAGGTAAAAACAAACCGTTCGATTGTTACCCTTATTTGCGACGCCGCCCATTCAAGTTCCATCCTTGCATCGGCCTTTGCCGCTTTGGCAAAAGAAAACATAAATCCGGAAATGATAAGCCAGGGCGCTTCGAAGGTAAATGTCAGCTTGGTGTGCGCCAACAATCTTGCCGATAAAACCGTGCGAACGCTTCACGCCGCTTTTTTTGAATAAAAATATGCAAAAAATGTGCAAGGGGAGAAAATGATATGAAAATCGCCTTATCCGGTTACGGAAAAATGGGACGTATGATAGAAAGCGCGGCACAAAGCGCAGGGCATACAATCGTACTTAAAGCCGATATAGGCGCCGAAGGTGCTGTAAGGGTCGGATCCGCGGCGGAATTGGCCGAAGCCGTAAAAAAAAGCGGAGCCGACGGCGTTATCGATTTTACGCATCCTGCATCCGTTGTTGAAAACATATTGGCTTTAACGCATTTGGGTTTGCCGATTGTCGTCGGCACTACCGGCTGGTACGATAAACTGGAAGAGGTGCGGCGTGCAGCTCAAACCGGCGGCGCTTGTGTTTTTTATTCTGCAAATTATTCAATCGGGGTAAACCTGTTTTACCGCATAGCCGAATACGCAGCCCGTTTAACGGCGGCATACAGCGAATACGATACGGCCGTTTCGGAAACGCATCACCGCCGCAAAGCCGACAGTCCGTCGGGAACCGCTTTGGATTTGGCAAAGGCGGTTATGAGGGGCAATCCGCACAAAAAAGAAACGGTGTTTAATGCACAGGATATAAAAGACGACCGGCTGTACGTCGCATCTTTGCGTGTAGGTTCGGTTCCCGGTACGCACCGCGTGTACTTCGATTCTCCGGCAGACACGATTGAATTGACTCATTGTGCGCGAAGCCGCGAAGGATTCGCTTGCGGGGCGGTACGCGCCTTTGAATGGCTTGCAGGCGGCCTTGCAAACGGCAGTTTAAAAAAAGGCGCCCTTTATACGATGGACGATATGTTGGTTGACTGATTTCAGTATGGATAAATCGATATTCACCGAATCCGATATAAACTGTCTTGTCGTTTTAGGGCCGACCGCTGTGGGGAAAACCGCCCTTGCCGTGCGTTTGGCCGAACATTTTAACGCCGAAATATTATCGGCGGATTCGCGCCAAGTGTACCGCGGTTTGGATATCGGTTCGGGTAAGGATTTGGACGAATACACCGTTCCTTATCACCTTATCGATATCACCGATTTATCGGTAGAATATTCGGTTTTCGATTACCAGCGTGATTTTTATACCGCCTTTAATACGGTTCGGCAAAAAGAAAAAGTACCCCTTATTGCAGGGGGTACGGGATTGTATTTGGATGCGGTTATCCGAGTCTACGATATGAAGCGCGTTCCGGAAAACCCCGTTTTGCGCGAAAAACTTTCGTCTTTACATATGGATGAACTGTGCGCGCTTTTGTACACCTTAAAACAAGAGGCAGGGACGGAAGTCCACAATACAACCGATACGGAAACCCGTGCACGTTTGATTCGCGCTATCGAAATTGAAACCTATAATGCCGAGCACAAAGAAAAAAAAGCCAACGCCGAAGACGAGAATAAAAAGGCGGCCGCTTTGCATCCGCTTGTAAAACCCCTTATTATCGGAACGACTTTTCCGCGCGATATGCTCCGCGCCGCTATCCGCAAACGTTTAAAAGCGCGGCTTGCAGGCGGAATGATAGAAGAAGTTGAAAACCTTCACCGTACTGCGCCGGGATTAACTGAAGGCGCTTCGTGGGAACGTTTGGAGCGTTTAGGTTTGGAATACCGCTTTATTGCCGAATATATACAAGGCCGTATTACATCCCGCGAAGAACTGGAAACCAAGCTGGGCATCGCCATCGGGCAGTTTGCAAAACGGCAGGAAACATGGTTCCGCGGTATGCAAAAAAAAGGCGTACATATTCATTGGCTTGAACATAACGGAACACATGAAGACTGTTCGGTTGAATGCCGTTTTGAACAAAGCCTGCGTTTACTGCGCTCGGAACAAGGGTAAAACAAGCATAAAGCAAGTATGAAAGACGTTATCGGTTTATACAATAAAAAACGCTCAGTGTTTGCGCACTCCCGTTTTCCGTGTAAAATTATAAAAAGCGCTTCCTTTGAACATAAAAAGACGGCGGCCGTCATTCCCGCGTGCGCCGAGTATCCGAATATTCTTTCAACCTTTGAATCTTTACAAGCCCTCGAATATGCACCTTCGGTTATTTGCGTTGTAAATCACCGCGCAAACGCCAGCGGCGAGGTAAAAGAAAACAACCGTACCCTTGTAAAAGAAGCTCCCAAATACGGCGTTTGCGTACTTGATTGCAGCGAACCGGAATTCGAGTTTGAACAAAACGAAGGGGTGGGGACTGCCCGCCGTATCGGCATGGATTACGCCCTTTTGTCCGGCGCACACGTTATCGCCTGTATGGATGCCGACACTTCAGTCAGTGTTTCTTACGGGCCGGCCGTGCAGGATTTTTTTGAACGCTGCGAGTTCCGCTTAAACGGGGGAAAATTTCCCTTTGCGGGAGCTGTAACCGGCTTTACCCATCAGGCGGCCGAAAACCGGCACTTACAGACAGCGATCGACGCTTATGAGTTTTTTATAAAAGAACACAGCCGCCGCCTTTTTAAAACGGGAACTCCCTTTTACCCCTATGCTTTGGGGCCGTCGATTGTGTGTTCGGCTTGGGGTTACGCCGCTTCGGGCGGTATGAACAAGCGCATATCGGGCGAAGATTTTTACTTTTTGCAGTCGCTTATAAAGGTCGCCGTTCAGCAAGCGGCGGTACAGCCGGAAGAATCGGCATATGCCGGTTACGCCGGCCTTTGCACATTTTGCACGGACGGCACTTTGCCGGAAAAAAAATTGCGGCGCTTTGTTTTTCCCGAACTTGATTGTACGGTGTTTCCGCAAGCACGGCTTTCAAAACGTACCCTGTTCGGTACGGGGCAAAGACTCGCCGCCCTCACCGAAAATGCCGAAAACAGCAAAAATACCGAAAATACCGAAAACTCCGCAGCTTCCATTGCGCGCGATTCTTTAGTGTATCCCGACGAAGTATATAAAAAAATAGAAGATTTTATCGCTTTGTTTTACAAAACGGCACATAAGCCGGAACTCTTTTTTAACGAGTGTGCACAATGTTTAGACGACGTATACGATTTTTTGGCAAAAGAACGATTTTTCGATGTGTGGGAAAAAATGCTTATTCAAAACCGCAAAAACATAAGAAAATTGGAAGCCGCCTTCCATACATGGTTTGACGGCTTAAAGATTTTGCGGCTTATACATTATCTTATGCGCTGATTATGCGCTGACGGCCGCAGCTTGCGGTACTTCTATTTTTGTTAAGTATCCCGTTCTGATGCAGCTTTCAAACAGTATTTTACTTATAAAGTCGGTTACAACTTCTTCAAATCCGTCCTTATCGCGGACTATGCGGACGACAAATCCGTCGTCGAGTTCTTTTTCAATCGTTAAATAATCATTCGAATAATGGCTTTTTAATGCATAACAGTTTTTCATAATTCCTCCCAAAATCAAAAGACTTTAAAGTCCGGTGCCCGGTTATTATTATTGTCGGTTTTTATAAAAGATATATTAGTACTTTTTGCCCGTGCCGCCCTTTTGAAAATCGAACGTTTTGTGGTATAGTCAAACTATGATTTTTGCCGACGCTCATATGCACATTACCGATCTTGATTCGTGGACACCCTTTATTGCAAGCGAAAAAGCTTCTCCGGTATGTTCGTGCGCGCACTGTGAAAAAGATTGGAAAAAGCTCACGGATATTGCCCTGCGGTATCCCGGTTTTGTAGTGAAGGCGGCCGGCATCCACCCTCAAGATCCGGACAAAAAGCACTGCCTTTTTTTATCGGATGCTTTGGAAAAAAATCAAGCCGATGCGATAGGAGAGGCCGGCTTTGATCTTTTTAATCCGGCTTATGCCTCCCGTTTGGACGAACAGGAACAGGTGTGGGCTTTTCAATTGGAAGCCGCCGTGCGCTATAACAAGCCGCTTATCATTCATTGCCGAAAAGCCTTGCACTTGATTTTTCGCGATGCGAAAAAACTTGCAAAGGTGCCCTCTGCGGTATTTCATTCTTTTCCCGGCTCACCGCTCGAAGCGCTTTCGCTTGTTAAACGCGGAATCAATGCCCGTTTTTCTTTCGGCAAACCTTTATTGAACGGCAATAAGCGCGCCCTTTTGTGTGCTTCTTCTTTACCGATGGAACTTTTACTCGCGGAAACCGATGCACCCTGGCAAACCCTCAAGGGAGAAACGGCAACCGCACCGAGCGACATTCAAAAAGTGTACCTTAAAATCTGCGAATTGCGGAATGTATCGATAGAGTATGTTTGCAGCAGCTTATATGAAAATTTTAAAGATTCTTTTGCAATTCTTTAAATTCGGCATTTGTTTTTTCATATACCGTAAACAAAGTACTTAGGCAGAGGTTTAAATCATCGGCTGATTTTGCACGTAAAATGTCTTCGACTTTTTGCGCTGCCCGAAACAATTCCAATGCGCCTAAAGAACCGGCGGCCCCTTTTATTCGATGTATATACGACGCAGCGTCGGCAAATGCATTCTTTGCCCTAAAATCATCGAGAACCGTTTTTTGTAATTGTATTTCGGAAAACCAGCAATCAAGTAAATCTTTGTACAAATCCTTGTCATTACCTAAGTCCGCAATTGCTTTTTTATAATCGACGAAAGATTGTTCCATAATCTGCATGCCTTCTTCCAATGAAGCTTTAATGCATTATAGTATATATTTTATTTTTTTGCTATACTGATTACATGAAAAAGATTGTGCGTATTTTAAACACCAAGGTACTTATTTTATGTGCTTTGTTTTCGATTTTGCAAATTATATTCGATTTTAGAATTACCCTTGATGTATGGGGTGTTTGTGCCTTTATATTAACCGCCGTTTTTACGATTTTTTTGGTACGTGAAACTTCTTTGTTTTTTAAGGGGCGGCATGTAAAGCGGTATTTTGTTATTCACAAGCTGTATCAATACCTCCCCTTTGTTTTGCTGGCGGGCTTTATTATCCGCCGTTCCGGCGATAAAACCGCATCTTTGTCCTACGATATTGTCGCCGTTATCGTATGGGCGGCCGCTTCGCTGTGTGTATTATGCTTGCTGTATTTTTTTAACCCCAAGCGCTTTTTTGTTCAAAATAAAGACTATGCCGATGAAGCTCTGTGTATGGGATTAACCGATAAAGCCGGAAAACTTGTACCGAAAAAGCGCCGCGGCATACAAAAAGTGCTTTTTGAAATTCTCGACTGGACGGATGCGATTGTGCAGGCAGTGTGTACGGTTGTACTTATCAATATCTTTATTTTTCAACTATACGTGATTCCTTCCGAATCCATGGTACCCGAATTTTTAATAGGCGATCGTGTTATCGGTTTTAAAACGGCTTCGGGGCCGCGTTTTCCGGTTTCCGACGCGGGTCTTCCCGTTATGCGTACATATAATCGCGGCGATATTGTCATTTTCCGCAATCCGCGCTATCCGCAGGATAATAAATCCGAAGTAAAAACTTTTTTGTCGCAGCTTGTTTTAATGTTTACGTTTACAAAGGTGAATTTGAATGTCGATGAAAACGGAAATATAAAAGCAGATCCCCTTGTTAAGCGTATTACCGGCGTTCCCGGAGAACAGCTTGTTATGCAAGACGGCGTATTGTACCGCCGCACTGCAAGCCAAAAGGAATTTACACCCGTTGAAGAAGAAAACCTTTGGGCGCAATGGAACAACGCAAGCCTTCCCGATCCTATCCGCAAAAAAGTACAATATATTCCTTTGACAAACGACCAGTACAAAGGCATGCTCGATATTGAAAAAACGCGGCGCGGCCTTGATTATAAAGAAGCCGCCCGTGAAGCGCATGAATTAAGCCGCCGTTTTAGCGAATATAAAAAACTTTTATCCGCTTTTTCTTTTTCGGCAACGCAAACTTCCGGCCTTGTACCCGAACATATGATGAATGCCCTTGCTTTTTTTAAGCAAAGCGATACCTTAATCCGCAAACTGCTTATGTTTTCCGGCGGCGAACTCTGGTTCGATGCATTTATGACCGATTGGGAAAAAGCTTTTGAAAAAGCCGCAGCCGAAGCGCAAAAAAACGGCGCGGCGGACAAACCCGTTTTAATCGGCGGCGATATCTATTCGGATGCAATGTTTCGCCAAAACCTCGTTATAAAGCTGAACTTCGGCCGTCTTGCAGTGCGCACTGCCGAACTTATACGGCAAGGTGTGAGCGCTTCCGAGCAAAACCGCGATCCCGAGCGGCTTCGTTTGTTAAACGATTTTCAAAACGCGGTGTTTTATCTTGTATCGATTAACGATATGCGCAATATGCCTGTTTTTCCCGCAAATACGGCCGAAGGAGAACCGTCTTATATTCCGCCGAACAACTTTTTTATGATGGGCGACAACCGCTTTAATTCTTTGGATATGCGCCACTTACTTGAATCGCGCAAAGTTCCTCTTACCGCCTTTGATTCTCATACTCTGTACTACGATTCGAATATGCAGCCGCAGTACGTTCCGCAAAAAAATATTTTGGGAACTCCTATATTGCGCTTTTTCCCGCCCAAACGTTTCGGCGTACCGGGAAAGATACGTAAGGGATAAACTCACAAGTATAAACGGATATAAAAACTCCTTTTTTACTTGTTTTTTGCGCCGTTTTTAACTATCTTTAATATAGATATGTTTCAAAACCGCTTGGTTTTCGGCTTTTCGCCGATTTAAAAATCAAGAATTGTGTGTATAGGAGTTTATATGGAAACGACCAATTCGCCCAAAAGGCGGAAAAAATTCAATGCGACGCCTGCAACCCTGTTTACAGCCGTAGCGGTTGCGCTCTTTATCGGTATTGCGGCGACGGGTTTTTACATCGTAGACGAAACGGAGCAGGCGGTTGTAACGCGCTTCGGGAAATACCATAAAACGCTTGATGCGGGCTTGCGTTTTAAAATTCCCTTCGGTATAGACAAAAATTACAATGTACCCGTAAAGGTTGTACAAACCGAGCAATTCGGTTTTACCACCCTTAAAGCAGGCCAAACAAATAAATACAAAAACGGCATTACAAAAGAATCCACTATGCTCACCGGAGATTTAAATATCGTCGATGTGGAATGGACGATTCAATACCGCATTGTAGACCCGGCAGCTTGGCTTTTTAACGTGCAGGAGCGCGTACAAACCATACGCGATATTTCCCAATCCGTTGTAAATACCCTTGTCGGCGACCGCACGATCTTAGGCGTTATGAGTTCCGAGCGTTCGGCCATCGAAGAATCGGCTATGACCTTGATGAACGATAACTTCAGTCAACTCGGCTTGGGTATAAAGGTATTGACCGTTAAACTGCAAAACATCGTACCGCCGGCCGGCGTTCAGGACGCCTTTGAAGACGTAAACCGTGCAAGCCAGGATGCCGAGCGTTATATAAGCGAAGGAAAAGAAGCTTACAAGCGCGAAATTCCCCTTGCAAAAGGAAAGGCCGACCAGCAAATTCAAATTGCCGAAGGTTATGCTGTAGAACGCATAAATCAAGCGCACGGAGATGTCGCCCGTTTTAATGCGGTGTATCAGGAATACCGTAAATCGCCTGCGGTTACAAAAGAGCGCTTGTATTTGGAAACCCTCGAACAGGTATTCAATGCAAACGACAAAACCCTGCTCATAGACGGCAAGCTGAACAACGTACTGCCTATAAAAAATCTTGATTTAAAGAAAGGAGGCAAAGAATGAAAACAAAACAAGCATATGCGGCACTGGGTGTCGTTGCGGTGATTGTCGCCGTCTTTTTAATGCTCGGCCCCTTGTATATTGTAAACGAGGGTACCCAAGCCGTTGTAACGCGGTTCGGCGAAATCGTCGATACGCATACGGAAGCCGGCTTATATGTAAAAGTTCCCTTTATAGATGTCGTAACCGTTTACCCCAAATTGATTTTATCGCTTGACGGGGACGCATACCGCATTCCCACAAAGGAAAATCAGTTTATTATCGTCGATACCACATCGCGCTGGCGCATTACCGACCCCAAGCGTTTTTATCAATCTTTAAAAACCTTAAGCGCAGCTTATAACCGCTTAAGCGACGTTATCGACTCGGCAACGCGGACGGTTATTACGCAAAACCCTTTAAGCGAAGTGGTACGCACATCGAATCAAATCAACGATAAAATACGCACGGGCTTAACCGAAAATACAAACAACGATTTTAACGTATCGCAAGTTCAAATCGAAACCCTCGTAAACGCGAATACCCTTGTCGAACAGGTAAGCAAGGGACGCCGTCAATTAAGTTTGGAAATGGCTGCCGAAGCGCGCAAAACGGTGGGCGAATACGGTATCGAATTGATAGACATTGTACCGCGCCAAATCAAATATTCTGACGAAATGACCGAAAGCGTGTACAACCGTATGATTACCGACCGCAAGCAGGTTGCCCAAGCATACCGCTCATGGGGCGAGGGCCAAAAAGCCGACTTACTCGGACGGCTCGAAAAAGACAAAAAAAGTATAGAGTCCGAAGCGTATCGCAGAGCGCAGGAAATTAAGGGAAATGCGGACGCTCAAGCGGCGCAAATCTATGCCCGCGCTTATGCAAAAGATCCCGAATTTTATGCGTTTTGGAAAAGCATGGAATCGTATAAAACCACCCTTCCCAACTTCGATGCGGCGTTCAGCACAAATATGGATTATTTTAAATATCTGTATGCGCCTTCGGGACGCTGAACGTATGGGATAAAACCTGATTTTTACTCGGCGGACTGTCAAAAAGCAAGCGGCTTTTAAGACGGCCGCCGCATTTTTATTGAAGGTTTAAAGTGAGCGTCTAAAATGGCGCCGCGCACTTTAATTTGAGTTTTGCCTTTTGAGAAAAAGGTAGCTCGGCAAAACTCCCGGTATTTACGGTGCTTTCTCACCTGCGTTACGAAAGCACGAATAAAACAGCTTCCAAAGCTCATACTTTGTTCAGCTGTTTTATTTTAAGGAACACTTTTTTTATCGGACGGCGGTTTACTGTGATAAATATAGACGATGTATTACGCATAAAAAATAATAGGCTCGAATTAAACAGCGGTTTAAGCGAACAGGAATTTGCACGCTCGCGTTTGGCGCAGTATATGAGCGAAGAAGGCCTTTTGTGCAAACCTCTTTCAGGCACTTCAAAAAAAAATGCCCCTTGTCCGGCAGACTCTCAAGGCGGTGCCTCTTTTACAATCGAAGCATTCCGCTTTACGCAAACGCATGTAAAAGACGGTGCCGTTGTTTTGTCCGCTCCCGCTTTTAAAGGCAGGCCGCTTTTATCGTTTATACAAACTGCGATGAGCGCACCCGCCGAAAACTCTTCTGTCGCGCAAAAAAAAGCCGCGCTCGAAGCCCTCGATGCCGCATATTGCGCCGTGCGGATGCTTAGCGAGGATACGGAGGCTCAAAAAACCGCACAAGATAAAACCGCACAAAAACTGCATAACTGCGGCCCCTTAAGCATTTTATACGGCGAAGACGGTTCGGTGTTGTTTTTACCGCCTTCTCTTTTTGAGCGCAGTATGCTTGCCCGCTCAGGGAAAGAACGCGCCTTTTTGTACGGCTTTTGGGTGCGCGGCGGTACAAGCGAAAAAGAAAGTTTTACCTTTAGCTTCGGCTCCTGCCTTTATGCGGTGCTTACGGGAAGAGTACCGTTCCCCGCCGCAGACGATGAAGCGCGTATCGCAGACTACACGGACGACAATTTTATTCCGCTTTCCCTTCTTTTTCCCTACATTGCCGACAATGACGAAGGACGCGCCTTTGCCGCCCTTATTCAAGCTATAGATTCGGCTCTTGTTTCTCCGCAAGCACAGCGTACAAGCATTCAAATAAAACGGCAAAAAAGCACAGCGTTTCCGTCTATGATTGTAAACGAAGGAGCTTTTACACAAAATCCTCTTACGCCCCTGCAGATTCCGCAGCATGATGACGGACGGCAACAAGAAGGGCGGCAAGAGCCGAAGGCGGCACAACCGGCTGCACACGCAGCCGAAGACAAAGCACTTTTTTCGTTTATAAATGCACAGCAAAAACGCATAGGCAAGCGGCGCTTTATGCGTAAACACGGAACGAAGCTTGCCTTCACCGCCGCAGTCGTCGTCATTATCTGTGCCGCAGCATTCAGTATCGTTAAAGCAAATATGCAGCGCCCGACGACAAAGGGTATGACTCCCCTTGAGGTTGTACATACCTTTTATACGGCCCTGCACGAATTGGATACAATCGTTTTGGACGGCTGCGGCGACAAAAAGGCAATCAAAGCCTATTCGAATACGGCGGCAAGTTTATTCGTTATGGGCAAAGTGCGCCAAGCATACGAAAAAACGCCCGACTTTTTGCCGCCCGAACAATGGCTTTTTTCGTATAATCCTTTGGAAACATGGATATTCGGCTTAACGCGGCTTTCCGTGAACGCTTTAGAAAATACGAGTTTTACCGATTCGGTATCGGCGCAAAAAGGCGACAGTGTACGGTTAAAAGCCGAGTTTTTTATGCTTGCAAACGAAGGCCCCGAACACTACGCGGTAAGCCGCCGCAGCGACGAACTGACTCTTACCTTTAATAAGATGTGGCGCATAACGGCATTAAAATCCTCACAAAAAGAAATTGCCGCAGACGATGAAGCGTTCAGGCGCGATATAGCCGAAGTTTTGGAAACGGCACAAAAAGCCCCACAGGAAGCCTTCGCCGAAAATCTTATTCGGGAAATCGGACACCTTTACGGCCGCTACCCCTGGCTTCCCGACGAAGCGGCGCTGCGGCACGGCGTGGAAAAAATTCCCGAATACTGCCGCTTCCGTTAATAAGGTTGCTGTCCCGTTTCTTCAGTCCTATATATCTTGTACAAAAAATATAGGGCGATTTTTCCGGTTATCCTCTATACTGCTATCTGTAGGAGGAAACAAATGCCGTATAATGACAATTGGGACGAGATACTTGACATCTACGTAAAAAAAATTACCGCACCCGACGGCCGCGACACCTTTGAAAGTACAACAACCTTGGTTTCCGATATTATAAACATAGCCGAATTAAAATCATCGGATATGGTAATCGATATCGGATCCGGCTGGGGAAATATCACAATACCCGTATCGCAAAAAGTATTTCATATAACGGGAATAGAACCGAATAAAAAAAATATTGGTGAAGCTGAAAAAAAAACACAAAATTTAAAGATAAAAAACGTACGGTACATACGGGGTTCTTTTGAAAAACCAAACTGTAATATACGAGCCGATAAGATTATCAGTTCGCTGGTTTTTCATCAAATCATATACGGAAAAAGAAAAAATACACTCCGAAAAAAAATCGTTTTTACAGCGAAAGCGACTTGGAAAAAAATCTCGGCGCTTTAAATATGAAAATTACAAAAAAGAAATTATATACTCCCTTTTTCGGTATAGCGGTTATTGAGCATATCGTATAGCCGCCTGCCTTTTACTCCGCCGCTTTTCCGCCGCGCTTGCCGTTGAGATTTTTTATCCCGCTTCACGAAAGCCCTTTTTTGTGCTAAACTATGGATAGTGGGGTGAGGTAAAAAACAACCGACTTTTTAGACACTGCAACAGCCGTGTGCTGCGGCCGGTTTGGGTTTAGGAGAGCTGTATATGGAATTGTATGAAAAATGCGCCGCTTTTGCCGGCCGTCACGGTATAAGTATAAACGGACCCGATATAGGCGGCGTTATAGATGCTTTACTGTACGATATGCGGCTCGGTTTAAAAGAGCTGAACGAAAAAAACGGTGAGTCCGGAAAGATGACCGCGGCGCAGGAAATGATTCCCACTTGGACGACTCCGCCGCAGCACAAGCCCGTAAACGAAAATGTTATTGTCATAGATGCCGGCGGAACGAATTTCCGTACTTGTTTGGTATCCTTTGACGCAAGCGGCGCACCGTCGATAAGCGCATTGGAAAAATCTTCTATGCCCGGTACGGAACGCGAATACTCGAAAAACGAGTTTTTCGATACCATCGCTTCAAAATTGGATTATCTGAAAAACAAAGCGTCAAAAATAGGTTTTTGTTTTTCTTATGCAATGAAAATCACGCCGGATAACGACGGGCAGGTTATCAGATTTTCAAAAGAAATAAGGGCAAAAGAAGTGGTTGGCTCCTTTGTCGGCGCTTCGTTGTCGGACGCACTCGTAAAGCGCGGATGGGAGCGTCCCGAAAAAATTGTTTTGCTCAATGATACGGCAGCCGCTTTGTTAGCCGGAGCGTCGCACTATGAAAACGGAAGACGTTACAGTTCTTATGCGGGCCTTATTTTAGGTACGGGCTTAAACACCGCCTATATAGAATATGAAGCCATAGATAAAATCCGCGGTATGCACGGCGATATTCCGTCAAGTCAAATTATCGTCTGCGAATCGGGAATGTTCGATAAAATTGCCCGCAGCGATTTTGACATTGCCTTCGATAAAACAACCCAAACGCCCGGCCGCTATATTATCGAAAAAATGTGTTCGGGGGCCTATTTGGGAGCGGTTGTTTTTTATGCGGTAAAAGAAGCGTGCTGCGAAGGCTTGTTTTCAGCGCATGCCGCCGAAGCTTTGTCGGCTTTAAAAGAATTCACCCTTTACGATATGGACCGGTTTTTGTATACGCCGTATCGAAGCGATACTCTTTTGGGTGCGGCTTTGTCCGGTTCAAGTCAAAACGATTACGATACTCTATATTTTATTTTGGATATGTTTGTGGAACGCTGTGCGCGCTTAACCGCCGCTTTAATTGCAGCTGCGGTTATTAAAACGGGCAAGGGTAAAAATCCTTCAATGCCGGTAAGTGTTTTATGCGAAGGAACGACTTTTTATAAAACTCACAATTTGCGTTCGCGTATTCTCGGATATTTACATGAAGAATTGATGTACAAGCGCCGTATTTATTACGAAATTCGAACGCTTGATAATGCCATTGTATTAGGAGCGGCTGTTGCGGCTTTATCGGTATAAGTTTTTTTTATCCGTGCCGATACTGTTGTTTTGTGTGTTTACACTGTATGCACAAAGACCGGCCGGCCGAATATCGGTTTTTAAAAAGCTTTCGGTAATTCAAACCGAATACTTCGATTTTATTTTTTCGGAAGAATCGGCTCTTTCCGCCCGCCGTCTTGCCTCCTGTGCCGACACCCTGTATCGCAAAGCCGCCGCTCATCTTCAATTTCAAAAAGCATTACATATTCCGGTTGTAATTACGCGCGATACCGACGTTTTTAACGCTTATTATACGGCCTTTCCGTATAACCGCATTGTTTTATTCGATTCGGTTCCTCCCTCATCATTTTCGGTTTTTTCGGATTCTCTTGTTTCCGTTTTTTATCATGAGCTTGTACACGCTTTAACCTTTAATATCCGCTCGCCCTTGTGGGATTCTCTTTCTTCCGTTTTTGCCGATGCGCTCAGCCCTTCTTTTATGCTGAATTTTCCTCCTTCGTTTACCGAAGGCGCGGCCGTTTTTTTTGAAAGCATGGACACTCAGGGAAGATTGAATGACAGTTACAGTATGCATGTACTGCGTCAAGCAAAGATAGAAAACAAATTTCCCGATTGGAGATCGGTAACCGGAGCATACGGATCTTATACCGACGGTTCTTTACCCTATATTTTCGGCGCGGCCTTTACCGACTATATTCAAAAAAAATACGGCATGCATACATATGCCGAATTATGGAAACAGGGCGGCAGGGTACATTTTTTTAACTTGTCGGCAGGTATTTTTAAAAAGGTATACGGCATTTCTCTCAGCCAAGCATGGAACGGCTTCGAAAGTTCAGTTTATATTCCTCCCTACGAACAAGCTCCGGAATCCTTATTCGATGATATTACAGCCGAATATAAAAACGCACAAAAGGGTTTTCGCCTCTATGCCAATCTTACATCATCGCCTTCCGGGCTTGCATGGTACGATTATGCGTCCTCTTCGGTTATGTTTTTGCCGGCGAAAACCCGCACTCCGCTTTTTATCTGCCGTTCCGATTTGTCTAACCGCCTTGTTTTTTCCCGCTCCGGCACTTTTTTACTTTTGTCCGGTTTACGCGGCACCGAAAAAGCGCGCCGAACACTGAGCGTGTACGATACGCAAAAAAAACGCTTTGTTTTGCATACGGACGCTCCGGATCAGGCAAGCCTCATCGAACACAAGGGAAAAACGCTGCTTGCCGGTACGGAACGCCGGGGAACGTCGTATTCGCTTGTACTTTATGATTTTGATGAGCTGTGCGGCGCAGCCAAAACTGGAAAAATAAATCCCGTAAAACGTATAAACTTTACACAGGGAGTTTTTCCCCTTGAATCTGCGGATATAGGAGAGGGGCGGATTTTATGTTTATTGGAACATAGGGCTGCGCCCTCTGGTAAACTTGTATGCTCGCTTTTTGTATACGATACCGAAAACGAAACGATGTGTACCTATGACTTTGCGGCTCCGGACGAAAATAGAGATGAAAACGGATGTGATATAAACCCCGTTTTATGTTCCCCCTCCGTGCATGACGGCGTTTTATATTTTTCATGCGCGCTTAATGCCCGTTTTCAACCCGTTTTGGCACGCCTTGATTTAAAAAGCCTTGTGTGCGCAAGCGGCGGCGTTTTAGAAGTACAGCGCACACAGTATTCGGGAGGAGTGTTTTGGCCTGCCGCCTTTGAAGACGGTATTGCTCTTATATCGCGGTTTTATGAGCACCGGCATTTGTCGATTATGCATGATTTCGGCGATTATTACAGCCTTCCTTTAAAATCTTGCGGACAAAATTATATCGCTGGAGAACCGATAAAAACGGATATAAAAATGGAACTGCCGGTAACTGCGGAAGTTAAACCCTATCGGCCTTTAAAATATATGAAAAGAGGCGTTTTAATTCCGCTTGTCGGTTTTTTAAATATCGATTCGTTTACTCCCTATGTTCCGGCAGACATTCCGTTGGGAGTATCGGCCCTAACCGGAGATCCGGTCGAACATTTTTTATTTATAGCAGGTTTGGGAATCGACGCGCATACACATAATTTTAATGCAAACGCCTCTCTTGCCTTTGCCGACTATCCTGCGGAAATTGAAGCCGGTTTTTATACCGAAGCGGGAATAAAAACCGGCTTGCAGCGCGCCGTTTTTCGTATGCATACGGATTTTGAAATTCCTCTTGTATCGAATTTTGCGGCTTTATATGCGGCAAATACGGCTTTTTTTACATACAATGCCGCTTCGCACAGCGACAATGTACCGTACAAAGATGACGGCTATTCGTTAACGGATCGCGTGCAGCTCGGTTTAAAATATACCCGGCGTACCGGAACCGGCGCGTATGAGTATATCGGCTTTAACTCGAACGTACAGGTTTTTATAAAAAAGAATTGGGATATATCGGGGCGGCCGGAACCGGCGTTTCGGGTTATACACCGCTTTAAAAACGGTTTTCATATGCCCTTTTTACTGCCTTTTAAAAATCCCCGCCGTTTTACATTAAACCTTCCCTTTTCGGGTGCGGTTTCGGCATATATAAATGCCCAAGAAAAGTGGGGCATTGAAAGCCGGTTTATTCTTTTTGCCTATGATATCCAAAAACCGTTGACCTTTATGCCGATTTTTTTTAGACGTATTTGTGTAGACGGCGGGGCGGATGCCGTTTTTTTGCGCGGCGGAACCACCGTTTTTACGGTACACGGAAGTTTGTTTTCCACCCTTTCGTTTAATTCCGGTTCGGCCGCCTCTTATCCGATTGATGCGGGCATTACCCTGTTGTGGAAACCCTTTGAAATTCCCAAACATCAATTTAAATTGATGTTTAAATTTATGCTTTGAAGTTTTTTTTGCCGAAGATATATACAGATTGACTTATCATGTAGTATAATAACTATATACGGCTGAAAATACTGCTGTTTTACAGTATGCACAGCGGGAACAAACAGGAGGCGGCTTTGGCGAGGGGAGCTACTATCGGAAAAACCATAGCATTGCTTATTTTGGTTCTTATCTTGATTTTAGGCGGGATGCTGTGGTTTGATTATTTGGGTGTCATAAATGCAAAAAAAATGTTTGCACCGCTGTATCGGCTGATGGGCTTGCAAGTACAAACCTCCGAAACAAACGCACATGCGGACACCGATCTTATAGCAAATTTGGATGAAGACCGGCTTGCCAAGCGTTTGGAATCGCTTAACATATATGCCGAAGAACTCAATAAACGTGAGCAGGATATTGCCGCACAAGAGGCGGAAAACAGCCAAATAGCGCAAAAATTGGAAGAAATGCGTCTTGCCTTGGAAGAACGCGAAAAAACATTTAACAATGAAGTAAAAAAGTACGATGATAGAAATGTAAACATCGAACAAAACGCAAAAAACCTAAACAGTATGCGGCCGTCCGACGCCGTGGAAATACTGAATGCGATGGATGATCAGGACGTAATCGATACGCTGCGTAAGGTGGAAGAAATGGCGCAAGCTGCCGGAAAACTTTCGCAAGTATCAAACTGGCTGTCTATGATGCCGCCCGACAGGGTTGCCTTGCTCCAGCGTAAAATGACGAATAAGCCCGTGTCAATACAATAGTCCGATGTTTACATCGGAGGTATGCCCATGCAGGCATTATATACTCACCTTGAAGGTCCCCGTATACGGGTACCTCCCGGAAGATTTTCGGTTCAGGGATTGAACGCTTCCTTTCAAGGTGAATCTTCTTTTGAAAAGCTTTTAAAACAAAGCGGTTTTTCACAGGATTTAAAAGCCAAGGAAGGCCCTCCTGAAACCGGCAGCCCGAAGGCTGCGGAATCAGATGTCCGTACGGCCGGCAAAAACGAAGCTGTGCGGAACTCAGTACACGAAACCGGCTCGCCGCCGCCCGGAGCAGGTGAAAAAGGCGCAGGCGAAACGTCCGCACCCGAAAAAGGCGCTCAAGCCGAACAAGCAATGAAGCCCGAAGATTCGGATACAAAGGCTAAAGCGGCCGGAAAAAAAGACTTTGAAAAAACCGAAACTGCGGTTTTTTCGCCCGATGAAAAGGGGCTTAGCGAAGGTACGATTGACGGGCCTGCGATTGACGAAAAAGCCGTTGCGTTTACCGGCTTTGAAAACCTTGAAGGCGGTTGCAAAACGGGGGCGGAATGTGCCCTAAAAGAAGTTTCGGAAAAATCGAATGCAGCGCAAACGCTTGTGCCCTCCGATACCGAAAACGATGCGGACGCCGAAAGCAAAAATGCTTTGTTTGCTTTGCCGCCGTATGCGTCCGCCGAAACGGCAAGCGCAAAGCCCAAACCCAAAGCCGCCCGACACACAAAGGCCGCCTTCGGCGAAGAGGTTTCGCTTAACCGGGTATCCGACATTGAACATACCGGCGGTGCGGAAATGCGCCTGCCCGAAATCCCTGCGATTTCGGTCCGCGACGAACGTACCCAAGCGCCGGTTGTAAAGGAAAAAAAGCACAACTTTGCGGACAATCTGCGGTATGACGGCAAGGGAAACGTTCACGCCGATGTTTTTTTTAACACATCGGAAGAGCCGAACAATGCGGTACCTTCAGCTTTTTTTACAAAAGAGGCTTCGGTTTCCGCGCAGGGCTCCGAACAAGTTCAAAACCGTTTTGCTTCGCTGTTGTCGTCCGAAATACGCAATAATGCCGCAGACTTGGTAAAAGCCGGTTCGATTATCTTGCAGGACGGAAATAAGGGAACGATAAACTTGATTTTGCATCCCGAAGAGCTGGGAAACGTTAAGATACGTTTACAATTTTCCGACAATATATTGACGGGACGTATAACGGTTGCCAGCGAAGAAGCGTACAATGCCTTTAAGTCGAATATAACGGCATTAACCGAAGCTTTTTCGTCGAACGGTTTCGATACCGCCGGCTTTGATTTAAGCTGGTCGGGACAAGACGGACGAAATACGGACGGACGCCAAACGGACGGACACAATTGCGCGGCCAATCCCTTCGGCATACGTTATGACGAGCAAACGGCTTTTATCGTAGAAGATGCGGCAGCCGCTTCGGAAGCGCTGCTTGATTCGCGTCCTTACATAAACCTGATAGCCTAAACGTGAGGAGTTGTTTATGGAAATAAACACAAAAATGAATGCAGCTGATGTCGCGAAAACGCAAATGCAAGTCGACAGCTTTAACAAAAGTCTTGCGGTAAACGGACGTACCTCAAGTCAGCAATTAGGCAAGGATGATTTTTTAAAACTGCTTATAACGCAGCTTTCGCACCAAGACCCGCTGTCGCCGATGGAAAACACCGAATTTATTGCACAAATGGCGCAGTTTTCGTCGCTGGAGCAAATTACGAATATGAGTTCGGGTTTTAACCGCTTGGCTTCAATGTTAACCAATTCGGAGGCGGTTAGTATAGTCGGAAAAACCGTAGATGTGGCAACCGAAAACGGGCTTATCAAGGGAACGGCAGAAGCCGCTTCGCGCGGTGAAAATCCGCACGTTGTCGTAAACGGCACTCCCTATGAGATGAAACAAATCGAACGCATTTATGCACATTAAGAGGAACTACTGATATGATGAGATCACTTTATTCCGGCGTATCCGGAATGCAAAACCACCAAACCCGCTTGGACGTCATCGGTAACAACGTCGCCAACGTAAACACCACCGGCTTTAAAAAAGGCCGCGTCAATTTTCACGATATGATTTCTCAGCAGCTTTCGGGTGCCGCAAAACCCACCACCGAAGTCGGCGGTATAAATCCCAAAGAAGTCGGCTTGGGCGTTATGGTCGCTTCAATAGACACGATTTTTACACAGGGCAATTTACAGTCTACGGGAGTCGGCACCGATGTCGCCATCCAAGGCAACGGCTTTTTTGTCTTAAAGGACGGAGAAGAAACCTTTTACACCCGTGCCGGAGCTTTCGGTATCGACCGTGACGGTACCCTGGTGAATCCCGCCGACGGTTTACGTGTGCAGGGATGGATGGCGCGCGAATTAAACGGCGAAATGGTTATCAACACCGCGGGCAATACCGAAGATTTGATTATTCCCGTGGGAACAAAGGACCCTGCAAAGGCGACGGAAAACGTCAACTTTGCCTGTAACTTAAATAAAAACACGCCCGAAATTCTTGAAGGCGCCACTGCCCGCGATATTGCAAAGGGAACATGGGCGACCGAATTTAAAATTTACGACAGTTTCGGCAATGCCCATAACTTGGCCGTATCTTTTGCCCGTGTTGCCGGCACTCCCAACCAGTGGCTTGCAACCGTAGATGTAGATCCGGACAATGCCGATTTTACGCAAACAAGGGTCGGTTTGGGAACGACGGACGGTATGGGCAATACTTTTTTGGTAAACTTCGACAATACGGGAACCTTGCTGTCGGTCAGCGATACGGTGGGTAATGTAACGAATCCCGGCGGAGAAATTATTTTGCAAACATCGTTTACCGTACCCGAATCGAACCCCGATGCGGACGGAAACCCTTTGCGCCAAACTTTAAACATCAATTTGGGTACCATCGGAAGTCAAAAAAATACGATTACCCAAAGCGCGTCCGAAAGCAGCACAAAGGCCTTTTTCCAAGACGGCTACACAATGGGCTATTTGGATAACTTTAAAATAGACCAAAGCGGTGTGATTACCGGCGTGTATTCAAACGGTACGAACCGCGCTATCGGTCAAATAGCCCTTGCTTCGTTTACAAATCAGGGCGGTCTTGAAAAAACGGGAAGCAATACCTATGTGCAGTCGAACAACTCCGGCTTGGCAAATATCGGCACTTCGGGCATTGCAGGAAAGGGCAGCCTTTTGGCAGGTACCTTGGAAATGTCGAACGTCGATTTAACCGAACAGTTTACCGATATGATTGTAACCCAGCGCGGTTTTCAGGCAAACTCAAAGTCCATTCAAACCGCCGACACCCTGCTTGAAACGGTATTGTCCTTAAAGCGCTAAGCTGAAGACTGAACCGGAGCTAAAATAGGTTTTAGAGATTAAATGCAAAGAGCCGACGGGTTTTCCGCCGGCTCTTTTTTTGTGTGCGGTGGGCACGGATACATAACTGTCCTGTATCATAACTGAAAATCACCGCTTTTAAAGCGGGGCAGAATTTTTCCCCTCCCGTTTTATCCCTTGCCAATACCGCTTGTCCCGTGCTATACTTATGCACATGAAGGCTGCACGGCGTATTAACTTCTGCGCATTTTTACAAAAAAAGTGCATTTTCCCGCAAAAAACGCTTGACACAAAAAGAGCGCGCCGTATAATGCCCTTCGATACCCGATACCCGATACCCGATACCCGATACCCGATACCCGATACCCGATACCCGATACCCGATACCCGATACCCGATACCCGATACCCGATACCCGATACCCGATACCTGCGCGTCAGTGCGCTGCGCGCACTGACGCGCGACGAGTTTGCGGTTCCGCAAACTCGCAGGGCATACGGCTTTTTAACTTATATTCCCGAAGATGTTTATCTTTTTCTAAAAGCCCGCTGAGCCGCTCGCTTTTATGCAGAACATACAGCTTTTATAACTTATATTCCCGAAGATATTTATTTTTCTCTAAGAGCTCGCTGCAAACGGTGCGTCAGTGCACTGCACATTTCGCACGCGAAACTTGGTTATATAAGGCTTTTCCGAACATCGTGCACGTGTGCAATACAAATAGCATTGCACACGTGCATATCGAGTTTTGCAAAGCAAAACTCGCATAAAAGTCGGCTTTAAGTTCGCAATTCTTCAGAATTGCTCACACTTAAAGATAACATCGAACATACCGTTTCAAAACCGAACCTCCTGTTCGGTTTTGAATCTCGGTTTCAGGCAAGCCCGAAACCGACTATTTACGGCTTTACCGTACTTCCTGTACGGTAAAGATAGCATTGCATATACAGCTGTCAGCTGTATCGGCCGGGTTCTTAGGGGCGGTGAGCCCCTAAGCGGTATTTGGAAGATAGGATAGGGGCGCAAAATCACACATCCGTGTGCGATTTTGCGCTGCACGTTTCGCGTGCGAAACGTGTTTATATAAAGCTTTTCCGGCATCCGTGCCGGAAGCGTAAATCAAGGAAAGAAACTTTTGTCCGAAAAAGTGTCTTTCCTTCCCTAACCTTAGGAGGATTGTTGAAGCTCACGGCTTAAATAGCGCCGCTCGCTTCAACTTCGAGTTTGTTTCAAAACCGAACCTCCTGTTCGGTTTTGAATCCCGGTTTCGGGCTTTGCCGAAACCGATTACTAACGGTTTTCCCGGCATCCGTGCCGGGACTATGGAAAGAGATTTTCCGCTTTTTTAGGAGGAAATTATGCTAAAGTATTGCCTACGTGAGAATTTACTCACGGCAAAACCTGACGACTTTATGGCGCAGGTTACCGACAGTCAGGTATTCACCCTTGACGACATTATCGAGCGCATGGTAAAGCGCGGTACCACCGTTACCCGCACCGACCTTGCCGCCCTTATGCAGCTGTACACGCAGGAGTGTACCTATATTGTCGAAGAAGGCGGCACCTTAAACACGCCGCTTATCAACACAAGCTACAGCATTTCGGGCGTATTCGACGGGGCGGACGACGGCTTTGATGCAAAACGCCACGCCCTGCACCTTAACATCACGGCGGGTACGGGAGGCATAAAATCGGACGTCGTGTCCGATTTTATGCAACGAGTTTGCCGTAGGCAAACTCGCGGTATCTACGGCTGTTCCGGCATCCATGCCGGGACTATGAAGGGGAGGAGAGAATACAGCGGCATTAGATGAAACAGGCGGTGAGGCATGGGCACCGCGCAAAAAATCTGCACAAGCGAAGCGCGGAAGCCTTTTTGCGTGTGCCCAATGCCTCGATACTATTCATCTTATGGAAATACTCGGCAGCCGTCTGAAGTTCGACCCGAAGGATGAAGAACAGGGCGTGTTCGCCGTAACGGGTGCAAAGACCGTGCGCTGCACATCGGTGGTGGAAAACAAACCCGCACGCCTTATCGTCATACTCGACCCGACCGTAGAAGCGGGAGATTTTACTCTGGAGGTGCGGACAAAGGTAGTCGGCAACGGCAGTAAAAAATCCAAGACAATAAAAAAGGGCTATTACCTCAAAAGCCTCAAAGCAATCGTATAACAAACAAGTCGGAGTCCCCGACCGCATAAGGTCGGGGTCTCCGACCACGTAAGGTCGGTCTGTCCGCCTGCATAAGGTCGGGGTCTCCGACTACATAGGGGCGAAAAATCGGACATCCGTGTGCGATTTTGCGCTACACGTTTCGCGTGCGAAACGTGTTTATATAAAGCTCTTCCGGCATCCGTGCCGGGACTATGAAGGGGATGAGAGAATACAACGGCATTAGATGAAACAGGCGGTGAGGCATGGGCACCGCGCAAAAAATCTGCACAAGCGAAGCGCGGAAGCCTTTTTGCGTGTGCCCAATGCCTCGATACTATTCATTTTTATGAACGCCGTGCTCTCTCCCCCTAATCAACAAAAAAGCCGGCGGGCATAAACGCAGAGGAGTTGTGTAATGAAACAAAGCAAAACACGCAAAAAGACCTGTGTCTTTTTAAAGCGTGCAGTACACTTTACTGCATTGGTAGCGGCGGCGGGACTGCTGACGGGACTGTTTACCGGCTGCCCGCAAAAGATAGACGGCGGGCCGTCGTCGGGAGGGGGAGCGCAAAGCGGGCCGGATCCAAACTTAAGAATTGAGGGTACCGTACTTATGGGCTATAATGAGATTCCTGCAGGGGTGCTGAACATTCCCGCAGGCGTTACCGAAATAGCCGGCTCTGCCTTTGAGAACTGTACAAGTTTGACAAGTGTGAACTTTCCTTCAAGTCTTAAAAAGATAGGCGGCTCTGCTTTTTACGGCTGTACGGGCTTGACAAGTTTGGCTTTACCTGCAAGCCTTGAGCACATCGGCTCTCAGGCTTTTGGCGGTTGTACCGAAATTGCGGGGACGGTGAGTATACCTGCACACCTTAAAACAATCGGCTATGCTGCTTTTAGCGGCTGTAAAAAGGTAAGCGGTTTTGATTTTTCTTCTTGTACGCAGCTTACCTCAATAGGAGACCGTGCTTTTTCCGGCTGTACGGCGGCAACGTACAAGGTTAAATCGGGCAGTTCGATACGGAATTTATTGCTTAACAGCCAAAGCGGTATTACGCTAAGCCAAATTATCGAGGAGTAGTAAAAACGGTATACCGGGTATCGGTTGGAGTTTCCCCGCACAGGATGCGGCTGCACAGGGTGCGGGGAAGGGGAGAATTATAATGACGGCTTATTGCCGAAAGGAAGGATAAAATGCATGAAGTGAAAAAAGAAAGTGATATTAAAACGTGTCTGGATGAATTTTATGACAAAATAAAAGAGGATCCTCAGCACCGGTTCAGGTCGTGGGAGCATTGTTACAAATATTTTCAAAGTATAGAAAAGCCGGGTTTTGACGAAGAAAAAGCGGCGCTGCACCTGGCCTTTTTTCTTGCAAGCTGGGGAATGTACCGAGGTTCAAGTTCGGTTTTATGGAAGGATTATACAATCCACAAACCGGCTATACAATATCTGTTCGATTCAAAAGATAGGATACAAAAAATACGCAGCCTTAAAGACTCGTATCGCAAAGACGAAAAAGCCCAAGCTGAAGATATACGTACAATCATAGAGGAAGTAAAAGCAGTTCAAAATCTGTATACCGAAAATCTTAAAACTTCTGTAATTAAGGGAAAGGAACGTAAAGAATTTGTGTCGGTAATGTTTGTATCGAAGCTGCTTCTTGCAACCTATGCCTGTATTCCCGCCTTTGACTCCTTTGTCTGTAAAAGTATGGGCAGGTCATCTTCCTCACAGATAAACGAAAACACACTGCGATATGTATATAACTTTGCCTCCTTAAACGAAAAGGACTTGCTTGCAAAAAAAGAACGCATAGAAAAAGAATGCGGCTGCGAACAGCCTATGATGAAGCTGGTTGATGCCTATCTTTGGATTAAGGGACAAAAAGCGAAGGAAAAATCATAAAGGGGAACCGACAATGAAAAAAGAATATGCAACACAAAAAATAAAACCGGTGTTGTTTGCAGCCGTTTTTATACTTATTGTTGTGCTGCTGCTTTCGGCCTGTCCGAATGCTGCCGGAACAAATCCGAGTACTCAAGGTTTAATCATTGAGGGTACCGTCCTTAAGGGATATAGGGGAGAAAAACCTACAGGCGTATTGGAAATCCCCGACGGTATTACCGAAATAGCTAAAGACGCCTTAGCAGTGCACGGGTTTGACTCAAGTAAAGTTTCCTGCAAGCCTTACTGCAATAAGAGAAACTGCCTTTATAGGCTGTATGGGATTGACCGAATTGAACTTGCCTGTAAAGCTTACAACCGTAGAAAACTATGCTTTTTACGGCTGTAAAAACAGTATACCGGGTATGGGTTATAACGCTTCGATTTCTTCAACGGACAAACCTGATATTGTACAAATATCATTAATCGGATAATTCATTCCTTTCATCAGTTTTGCCGTTTCAAGTTTAGTTTGATGGGCACCCTCGGAAAAGCCCTCCCGTCTGCCGTAATAGCGGGCATCCATTTCAAAGCCGGAGATAAAGCGGTATTCGCTTCTTGCCTGTTCCGTGTTTTTTACTTTCTCTATCATCTTTTCTATCCTCCCTGTAAACTCTGTGGTAACTTTACCGGTTTTAACGTATTCCAAAAAGCCGCTTAAGTTTTTATCTTTAGCTTTTCTAAAGGCATTTGCATTGATTATAATCTTTTTTGTACCGTCTTGTAAGAGCGTTTGTTTATCTTCGAGGCAGATGTTTTCAAATGTATAAAGGGGCATATTTTTTCCAACCGAATCAAAAAGGCATAAAAAGATTATATAGCTGTCGTTAAGCTCACTGTAATGTTCTCCCTTGTCTAAAAATAAAATATCGATTGCGGCTTGGTAATAGCGCATACGTTTAGGGAGATTATGCTCGTTGACCGCTTGCATCTCAATGTCATACGTTTTACCGTTTTCGTCTTTTACAAGAATGTCTAGGCGAATTGATTTTGCTTCAGCACCTGTAAATATTGCATTTTGCGATGACAGTTCTGTAATTTTCCCGATTTGACCTGCCAGAGTCATTTCAAGAAAAGTTTTGCAGACTTCCTCATCCTGCATAACCTTGCAAAACATAAAATCATCCGCAATGGTCAGTTCATCAAAACTTTTGCGCATTTTGAACCTTCCTTATACAAAGTATAACACGAAAATGGAAAATCTCCAACTGTTAAACTTATGAATTGTTCAAGATGTGAAACAGCGGTGAAGGCGCGGATGCTGCCTTTTGTTGTGCTGAATGAACTTATAGGATTACCATTAAGCTCCGAGGACTTTCGGCGCTTTTGCCTTATCGCAGCATACTGTCTTTTATAAGGGTGCGGGCATGCGATACCAGCGTGTTCATTTGTTCGCCGGAGTAGGGGATTATGTCGTTATAAGACGGGTCCAAGCAGTTTTCGGGCAAAAAGGGTGCAAAGCGCCAGCGCGCGTCTTGGGGCAAAAGGGCGGCCATATCTGTAATGTCGTCTTTTTGCACAAGGGGCGGCACCAATACGGTTCTGAATTCGCGGTTTTCGCACGAAAAAAAACGGCAGGCAATGTCTATGCTTTGTAAAAGCCTGTGCGAGGCGGGGTTTGTTTTGTTTGTGTAAAGGGGCGAATGCTGCGGTACAAGAAGGTTGTAGCGGTCGGCGGACGTTTTAAGATCGATGGCGATAAAGTCGGGACAGGTATCGTCTTTTGCGCAAAGCCGTTCAAGCTCTTGCGGATGCATACCGTTTGTATCGAGCTTTACCGCATAGCCGAGTTTTTTTACTTTTTGTATAAGGGCGGGAATTTCCGCATGAATAAGCGGTTCGCCGCCTGAAATAACAAAGCCGGAAAGTACATTCCGGCGTTTTGTCAAGTGTTCGAAAACCTGCGTTTCCGTAACGCTTTCTTCCGCTTTTAAGCGGTTAAAAACGGAGTCCGCATTGTAACAATACGGACAACGCAAACTGCACCCGGTTAAAAACCATGCACAGGCGACTTTCCCCGGATAATCTATGAGGCTTGTTTTTATTAAAGCGCCTGAAAGCATGATTTTATAAGCGGTTTTAAGCTACATGTACCGCCGCGGGGTTAAGTATAGCTTCAAGCTCGGCTACGCTGTGCGCCCGTGCGATTTCTTCGCGGTTTTCGTTAAATAAAATAACCGTAGGAGCGGAAAGCACAGCGCATTGCGAAGCTTTGTGCAACCCTGCTTCCGTATCCACATTTATATAACTTCCTTCTAAAGAAAGATTTTCCAAATATTTTTTTACGGGCGGACAATTCGGACATGTCGCCTTTCCGAAAAATTCATAGGAAAAAACCGCCTGTGCATGAACTGCGGCAGTGCGGGTTTCCGAAGCGAAGGGTGTATCCTGTTCGGCGGTAAAAACACCGGCGGCGCAGGAAGGAACGGTTTCGTATACAAATTGTTTGCGGTGGTTGTATTCGTCGCGTTTTCCCTTGTTCCAATTGCGCACGGAACGGTAATAACCTACAATCCGTGAATACACTTCGGTTTCGGTTCCCCGAACTTCGGCAAGCTCCTTTTGTATATGAGCTATATCGGCATCGATTTCCGCTATAGTTCTTTTTTCATTCATTATAAAAATCCTCCCATTCTTATTATTCCCATTCTTATTATATTATATATCGGCTGTTTTTTCAATGCACCTTTGTCTTTCTTCTTCAAGATTTCGCAGTTTTAAGCGCAGTTCTTTTTCTTTTTCCGCCTTGCATTTGGGGCATTCGAACACTTCTCCGTTTAAATAACCGTGAATTTTACAAATCGAATAAATAGGCGAAATGGTGATATACGGAATACGGTAAGAATTTGTTATCGCGCGCACCAAATCCCGGCATGCTTTCCAATCTTTTATCGCTTCTCCCATAAAGGTATGAAAAACCGTTCCGCCGGTGTACTTTGTTTGCAGGGATTCTTGATGATCCATAGCTTCAAAAATGTCGCTTGTGTAATCGACGGGCAGTTGGGTCGAGTTGGTATAATACGGGTCCTTTTCGCCGGAAGTAATAATATCGGGGAACTGCTTTTTATCGTGGCGTGCAAGCCGGTAAGACGTGCTTTCGGCGGGGGTTGCTTCCAAGTTAAAAAGTTCTCCGGTTTTTTCCTGATAATCGGCTAAGCGCCGGCGCATATACGTCAAAACGTCTTCGGCAAAGGCTTTTCCGCGCGGATGCACGATATCGACGCCTAAAAAATTCAAACAGCACTCGTTCATACCGCACAAACCGATAGTATTAAAGTGGTTGTTTAAAGTCGAAAGATAGCGCCGTGTATAGGGAAATAAGCCTCCGTCCAATAAGCGCTGAATTACCTTGCGTTTTGCACACAAACTTTCTTTTGCCAAATCCATAAGATAGTCCAAGCGCGCAAAAAACTGTTCCTTTGTTTTTGCCAAATAGCCTATTTGCGGCAAATTAATCGTAACGACTCCCAAAGAACCGGTAAATTCGTCCGAGCCGAACAAACCGCCGCCTCTTTTACGCAGTTCGCGCTTGTCCAGCTGAAGGCGGCAGCACATGGAGCGCACGTCGCCCGGATTCAAATCGGAATTGACGAAGTTTTGAAAATACGGGGTTCCGTACTGTGCGGTCATTTCAAACAAAAGCTTTGCGTTTTCTCCGTCCCAGTTAAAATCCTTTGTAATGTTATAGGTGGGAATCGGATACTGAAAGCCGCGGCCTGCCGCATCGCCTGCAATCATCAATTCGATAAATACCTTATTGATGACATCCATTTCGTGTTGACAGTCGCCGTAGGTAAAGTCCGCTTCTTCGCCGCCTGCAATCGCTTTTTTGTCTTTCATGTCTTCGGGAACCGTCCAGTCGAGCGTTATGTTCGTAAAGGGCGCTTGCGAACCCCAGCGGCTGGGCGTATTGACGCCGTAAATAAAACTTTGTATGCATTGGCGCACTTCTTTTTCGCTCATATTGTCTTTTTTAACAAAGGGAGCCAAATAGGTGTCGAACGAGCTGAACGCTTGAGCGCCCGCCCATTCGTTTTGCATAATGCCTAAAAAGTTTACGATTTGCTGAATAAGCGTGGACAAATGCTTTGCCGGTGTGGAAGTAATTTTATCCGGCACGCCGCCCAAGCCCTCGGCCACCAATTGTCTGATAGACCAGCCCGCGCAATAGCCGGAAAACATCGACAAATCGTGGATGTGAAAGGCGGCCGTTTTGTGGGCTTCGGCGACTTCCTGAGAATAAATGTTTTTAAGCCAATAGTTTGCGGTTATCGTTCCCGAATTGTGCAGGATAAGGCCGCCGAGCGAAAAGTTTACGTTTGCATTTTCGTTTACGCGCCAATCCGACTGGCTTAAATAACCGTCCATAGTCGCATTTATATCGAGCATTAAACGCTTGGCATCCCGAATAGCCTCGTGTTTTGCACGGTATAAAATGTAAGCCTTTGCAACTTTGACTTCATTTTCTTCAATCAAGACCGTTTCCACTATGTCTTGAATCTCTTCGATGGCGGGAATAGAATGTTCGTGGCGCCCTGCCATAAGAAGGCGCAAGCGCTCTTCCGCCTTTTCCGTAAGCCGTTCCGCCTTATCGGGATCGGGCCGTTTTTCAACGGCCGTAATGGCTTTCCCGATGGCGGCAGCGATTTTGGAACGGTCGTAATCCCCTATTTCCCCCGACCGTTTTACAACATGCTTGATGAACATGGCCGATTTTTCGTTTTTTTCGGTTCCCAAAAAGCTTTTCCACTCAGGGAATACCGTCTGTTCGGCAGAGCTGTTTTGCCCGCTCATTCGTTTCCTCCCAGTTTATTTACTTCCGTTATAAACTCTTCCAAATTTTCAAAATGCCGATACACCGATGCAAAACGTATGTATGCAACCTTATCTACTTTGTGCAAGGCTTCCAATACCAAATTACCTAAATCGGCCGTCGAAATCTCTCGGCTGCCTTTTTCTTTCATAACGGCGAGGTTTTCAATATCGTTTACGATATTTTCGATTTCCGCCGTGGAAACCGGCCTTTTTTCTAAGGCGCGGCTTATTCCTTTTTCCAACTTTGCGCGGTCAAAAGGTTCGCGTCTGCCGTCTTTTTTTACAACCATAAACGGCTTTTCTTCTATGCGTTCATAACTGGTAAAACGATAACCGCAGCTCAAGCATTCCCGCCTGCGCCGTATGCTTTCTCCGTTTGTCATCGTTCGGGATTCAAGCACCTTATCGTCAAGGTTTCCGCAATACGGACAGCGCATATACACTCCTCTTTTGCACCGGCGGTGCAGGTGAGTACGGTAAAAATTTCAGCGAATTATGCTACTAACGATAAAAACAGTATGCTTGTATCTAGTGTTGTATCGCTTATAAACTAATTATACAACACTATATCTGTTAATGCAAGATGTTTTGTAGAATAAATGCAAAAAAAAGCGGGAAAACGGCTGCGGTACCGCATTTTTGCTTAATTACGGTTTTGGAGAGCATAAAAAAGGTTTTGAGCTTTAAAAAGCGCCGTTGAAATAAAAACGGGAAAGAGTACAAAGAGTTTTTTCGGGCCGTTTTTACCTGCGCGCGCCTTCCACGATAAATCAAGTTGTGCCCATACGGAAAAAAGCAGGGGAATAAAGGTTAAAAAAAGAGTAAAAATCAGCGATATGCTTTTAGGCAATACCTTTTCGAGCGCTTGTTTTAATTCAAGGGATGTTGTCGTGCTGAAAAACAAAGAAGAAATTTGTATCGCGCAGGTAAGCCGCAGTATAAGGGCTATGAGGGGTTTGACCGAACCGCTTTCTCCGATTAAAAAAGAAACAATATGTGTCAATGCAAGAAAAAATGCGTAATATGCAATCGGTTTTAAATCTTTTATTTGCCGGCGCAACGAAAAACCGGCATAAAATGCCGCAGCGGAATTTATGAATATATAAAAAAAACAGTACAGGGGAGGTATAAAAAAAACGGCTGCCGGAAGCAAAAACAATAAAATAAGTTTTATAAGGGCCGGCATTTTATGAATAAGGCTGTTTCCGCTGCGATATGCAAAAAGAGGTTTTATGTCCATAATAAATCTTCCCGTTTTGTATATGAGGCGAGGGGGTGGCGGATATTCCAGTGCAATAAATCCTGCTGTAACCCTTCTTCGGGTAAGCCGTCGAATACGGTTTTTCCGCCGTGCAATACAATTAAGCGGTCGGCTAGGGCATAGCATTTTTCCAATTCATGGGTTAAAAGCAATACGGTATGTTTTTCGGCTTTAAGCATTTGTATCAATTTATTCACTTGAACGACGCCGCTGTAATCCAAATTGGCAAAGGGTTCGTCGAAAATGATAATCGGGCAATCCATCGCAAGGATACCGGCTACTGCAAGGCGGCGTTTTTCACCTCCCGACAAAAAGCGTGCGGGGAAAAAGCTTCGTTCGAGTAATCCCGTTTTTTCCAAAGCGGCGTATACACGTTTTTTTGCTTCGTTTTCGGGTATTTTTAAATTTTTCAATCCGAACATAATGTCTTCTACGGGGGTTTCACCCAAGATTTGAGTGTCCGCATCTTGAAATACTAAGCCGCAGCGCCCCCGTATATTAAGGCTGCCCCGTGTCGGTTTGTCCAACCCCGCAATAATCGACATAAGAAGGCTTTTACCCGAACCGTTTGCGCCGGCTATAAGCACACATTCTCCCTTATACAGGCAAAAAGAAATGTTGTCCAAGGCGGTAAAGTAAACGCTTTCGTTTTTCGATTCGGCGGCGTCCGTATTTTTCGAACCGGCCGTGTTTTTTTTGTTGCCCGTACCTTTCGGATTGCCGGCAGTTTTTTTTGGGGGCGTATTTTGTAAAACTCCTTGAAAATAGCCGTTCGCAGCGGTTTGTATAAAACGCTTGGTTATGCCGTGCAGTTCTACAGCCGGCAAGTCGGATGTTCGGTCGGTCATTCGGCTAAATCTGCATCCTTATATACATAGCGCGCAACAATCGGGCGCAGTTTTGCCGCTAACAGGATTGTCAAAACGGCTTTAACCGCATCGCCGGGTAAAAAGGGTATACAGGCAAGCGCAAGGGCTTCTTTTAAGCCTTTGCCGGTAACCTTGATAAATTGGCTTATGCCCGGCACGTACAACAGTACAAAGCCTAAAAGACAACCGCAGATAATGCGCGGCAGTGCCGTTTTTTGCTTTTGTGAAGGTTTTCCTATGTAAAAACCCGCTGCGGCCGCCGCCAAAAAATAGCCGATTAAAAAGCCGCCTGTAGGGCCGAGTATTACCGCCATACCGCCGCGGCCGCCGGCAAAAACGGGAAGGCCGAGCATTCCTGCAAGTAAAAAAAGGCCCGCCGCTCCGGTTCCCTGTACGCCGCCTAAAAGTGCCGCCGCCAAAACGGGCATCATATTTTGCAGTACAATCGGTACCGGCGATGCAGGCAGGGGAACTGAAATAAAACCGCTTACGGCAATAAGGGCCGCAAAGAGGGCGGTAAAAACGGATAAAAGTATTTTTTGATTTGACTTTGTGTTAGACATATGTTCTCCGCATAAAATGATATATATTGTCGATTTTCGCAAAGTGTGACGGTTTGCACTGTTTGTGTCAAGTGGCCGGGCATGTTTTGTGTCCTTCGATACGGCGGCGTATGTAAAATACAAGATAAAAAGCGCCCCACAAGCCTCCTAAAAGAATGGGTAACCAATCGCCCAAGACGGCGTAGACGGTTAGGGTCCGTTTGTAAACGGGTACGTCGACAATACCGGCAGTGCTTTCAAAAAGCGGCAGGCTGTACAATATGCGGCCGGCAGGATCTGTAACCGAGGTAAAGCCCGCATTTGTGCAGCGCACCAAGCTTGTTCTGAATTCCTGCGCACGGTACGAGGCTATAACGTAGTGTTGGATTTCCGCCGAATCCGTGCGCGACCATGCGTCGTTTGTAAGGTTAAAAAACACTTCGCTGCCGGCAAAAAAAAGGTTTCGGCATATATAGGGAAAAGCGTCTTCAAAACAAATGGGCGTACTTATTTTTGCACTGCCGTTTTTAAGCGGAATATCGAAAACGGTATAGTGTTTTCCCGGCGTCCATCCGCTTGAAAAACCCACAAGGGCTTGCATAAAACTGCGCATCCAAGCTTTGTCGGCATAGGGAATTATTTCCGCGAAAGGAACAAGCTGCACTTTGCCGTAAAAATCAAGCCAATTACCTTCTCCGTCAAAGTATACGGCCGCATTATTGAATTCCCGCATAACCGAAACCGAATGAGCGAAACCGTCCTTTGTACGTGTGCCGGAATCTTCTGTACGTGTGCCGGCAAGCGGAAGATCGGCGGTCAATTCAACCGGAGCGCCGCTTATAAACGGTATACCGTTTTCCCGTATAAATGAAATTAACGGTTTTTTTTCCGGACTGTATGTGTAATAATGCAGGGCGGCCGGCAAAGCATAGGGCAGTATGGTTTCCGACCATAAAATAACGTCCGGTTTGCGGTCGGTTTTGTTCAATTGTTCTTCGGTTAAGTTTATTGAAAGTTCCAATGCATTTTTTCCGCTTTCGGCAAGCCACGAATCGAAATTCGGCTGCACTAAAAGCGTCCGTATTTTTTTTATCGGCGTGCGTTTTTCGGTATACCGATATATGCCGTATGCCGTACTCAGCACAAAAAGCGATACGCAAAAAACGGCCGTGTTTATATAGGAAAAAATCCGCTTTTTCGTTTGCTGTCTTATGTGCAGTGCGTTGTTTGTATCGGATCCGAGTATAGACGGCAGCAATAAAAGTCCTTCTGCGATAACGGCATTAAAAAGCGAAAATAAAAAACCGATTCCCCATGTTCCGGTTATATCGACTATTTGAGTTAAAAGCTTCCATCGCCAGGCGCTCATAATTAAAGTACCCCACGGATAGGCTAAAAACCCGACCGATTTTACCCACTCGTACACTGTCCATAAAAACGCAAAAAGTAAAATCCGCATAGGACTATTAAAGGGACGCATCCCGGCGCCTTCTTCCAAAGCGCTTTTACGAGTTATATAAAAGGGCATAAAAAACAAACCGCCTATATAATAGCCGAAAACGGCATAGGTAAGGGCGGTTGCGCCGAGCGTAAAAATTGCAAAGTCTTTAAAATAACCGAGCCAAAAGCTTGAAAAAATATGCGTACAAAGCATTTGTAACGACATAAGCAAGCCCGCTTTTTTAAAGGAAGATGCCTGTGCAAGCGCCGTATATAGGGGAACGAGGGCAAAAAGGCCGAGAAAAGGCGATCCGAACAGCAAAAATTCGTTTTGAATGGCTAAAGCCATGATTATTGCGGAAAAAAAAGCACAAAAAACTTGTAAAAATCTTCTCATTATATTATCATCATACATGATTTTGTTTTTTAAAATCAATACAGCGCATAGGTGGTAATCTTACAAATATGAAGCGGGTAATTGAGATTCACAAAAAAGAATATGATAAAAAACCCGATGTTGTAGTTTCTGCTCCCGGACGTTTTCATCTTATCGGAGAACATACATGGTTTTTTAAAGACAAAACATTATCCATGGCGGTTAATTTACCGGTCTATATTGCGGCTTCCGCCCGCAGCGATTCTTCGCTCCGTTTTTACTTTCATCAAATAAACGAGCGAAAACGGGGTAATGTGTCCACTTTGAAATTTCGCAAAGAGGACAGATGGGCGAATGCATTAAAGGCGGTAATAGCCGGTTTTAATTCCTGCGGTTTTGAGTGCAGGGGTATGAATATTACGATATATACCGAAATACTCCCTTCTGCGGGATTCGGTATAACAACCGCTATGAAAGTTGCAACCGCCCTCATTTGTAAAAACCTTTTTCAACACCCCTGTTCGGATGCTCAGATTTTACAAACCATAGAACGCGGCAATAAATTCTTTTTAAATACCGGAAATTATATTGCCGATTTATATGCGGCCCTATATGCAAAACCCGATACCTGTTTGCTGATTGATCATTCAAAAAACACAAGCACGCCCTTGCCCTTTGATTTTGAAGGTTATTCGATTTTACTCACCGATGCCCGTGTGCCGCGTATTTCCGTATGGGATGAAGAAACGTTGCGGAGTCCGGAAAACTTTTTGCTTATGGCCGAATTGAAACTGCAAAAAAAAGGTTTTTGGATATATAACGAATCCGATGTGGAAATAAACGATGTGCTGTCGGTGGTAAATGAAGATACAAGACGCCGTCTTTTATGCGTTATGAAAGAACATCATTCGATTATGGATGCGGCCGAAGGATTACGCAGCGGAGACTTTTTTTTGTTTGCCCGCGCGGTAAACAAATCTCACGAATCCATGCGCGATTTATTTAATATCTCGTGTCCCGAAATCGACTGGCTCGTTAAGCGTGTGCTTGAGTTCGAAATAACTTCGTCACGAAAACCTACGGCTTGTTCGCGCATAACCGGTAAGGGGTTCGGCCGCTGCCTGTATACGATTTTAAAAACCGCCGATGTTGAAGAATTTAAAAAGAAAATTACCGAATACGAACGGATTTTCGGTTTTCATCCGGTTTGTTATGAAGTTAAACCGGCCGGAGGAGCGACCGTACTTTTAGCCTAAGAGGATTTATATGACTGTTTTATTGACGAATGACGACGGATTTACGGCCGAGGGCTTACAAACGCTTATTCGAATTTTTTCTCCGGTGCATACCGTGTATGTCGTTGCCCCCGACAGAAACCGCTCCGGAGTTTCACACGGTTTTACGATGTCGAAACCGCTGCGTATAAAAAAGATGGGCGAACGCATGTTCCAATGTTCGGGGCTTCCGGCCGATTGTACCGATGTGGGAACAAAAAAGCTTACGGAATGTACGCCGGATGTTGTTATTGCCGGAATAAACAAGGGCTCGAACATAGGAACGGATATTTTATATTCGGGAACCGCCGCCGCCGCCCGCCAAGCTTCTTTGCACGGTATTCCCGGTATTGCGGTCAGTTTGGATTCGTATGACGAAAAATGGCAGTACGAGCCGCTTGCATTGTTCGTACGCGATAATTTGGATAAATTGCTTCAACTGTGCGATCGGGACATATTTGTGAATATAAATGCAAGCGACAGCACCGCATATAAGGGATGGAAAATGACCGTGCCTTCAGTACGGCGTTATCAGGATTCTGCAGAATTGATACATGCGCCGGACGGGCATTTATACAGCTTTTTTAAAGGCGGCAAAGCGCAGGTTCCGCATACGGCAGATACCGACTATGCGGCTATTCGGGAAGGATATGTGTCTATAAGCCGTATCTTTTCTCAGCCGTGCAGTGCGGCAGGGGCTTTCGACATTCCTGCAGACTTTTTTAAGATGCCGTAAATTAACGGGTTTTAAAAGGGATAAATATAACTATTTTAAGAGTGAATTACCCCTCACAAAAAAACACCCTGTGTTCTTCCTAATGACTTTTTTAAATTTAACCGCACAGAGCGCAAAGGCTGCAGGGAATCTAAGAGCTTTTACAGCTTTTCTATTTCCTCGCGGGTTAAACCCGTTCCAGCTGCTATTGTATCGAGTTCAACGCCAAGCCGTTTAAAAGCGGCTGCCGTTTCCAAAGCTTTTTGCCGGGCACCTTCTTCTAAGGCGATCTCGCGTTCTTCTTCTCTTTGAACCGCTATATCGGTTGCGTAATCATATTCCGCCAATAACATATTCATTACCTCCCGCGATTTGCGCTCCAAGTACTCTCTTAGTATATCATTATTTATACATTCCTGTACAGCTTTTTCAAAGCCTTTTTCCCTGTCAAGCTTAAGATGTTTTCTTACTGTCTCTACAAATAAACTGTACTGGGCAAGCGGTTTACACTGCTCAAGAATTGTATGTGCTTTATCCTGATTGATATTCACCACTTCGACAATGAGTTCAAGGTTCGGTTGTGAACCGGCCGTCATAAAAGCGTCGGAAAGTTTTAGTGTTTTATATTCCGGGAAATCTTCTTCACCGTTGTAAAAGACATAGAATTCGGGAGAAGGAATCTTAACCAAACGGCGCAAATACTTATCGCGCGGATTTTGTATCTGCTCATACAAGCGGACGACATATTCCAAAAAACGGAACGGCATGTTTTCATTAACGGTCGATTGATGTTCTGCAAGTACAATGATTTTATTATCTACAAGGAAAGACACATCGTTATAAAAGTTCATATACAGGATTTGTTCCAGTCTGATATGACGCAGCTCACAGTCAAGCGGCAGCTGTGTTCCGTGCAATGCGTTGTATAAACTGATAAAGTTTGATTTTGCCGACTTATCCGCCCCGAAAAAGTCGGCAAACACGGAGTCCTTATAGGTTCGTTTGGGATTAGCCTTTGTCATACTTCACCTCCACCTATACTGTTTTACAAGTGAACCACACCGAAATAGCTCCATTTTTACAAGTGAACACATTTTCAAATGTGTGAACCTAAAGCCGATTATCCCCGATGTTTTGGACGGTAAAATACCGCACGTAAAACATCCTGTTTCAAATCCTGCACACGGATGTGCAGGAAAGCCGTTAGTAATCAGTTTTGAGCTATGCTCAAAACTGGAATTCAAAACCGCACAGGATGTGCGGTTTTGAAACAAACTCGAGTTAAAGAGAGCGGCGCTATTTCAGCCGTTCTCTTTAAACATTATAGGTTTGATATGAAAAAAAACAGAGTTTTTCCGGAAAAAACTATGAATTTATTTTGTATCCCGAACAGGACGTTCGGTAAAGCTTTATATAACCAAGTTTGCGCGGGCGCAAACTTGCAGCATAAAACCGAGCAGCACGGTTTTATCGTTATTAAAGATAACGCCGTTTTGGGAAAAAGGGTAGATGTTATCAGGTGCAACGGTTACGCTTTGAAGCTTATCTCCCTACTCACTGACATACTTTGCATCCGTTACCGTGTAGGTTATGCTGTTGCGGATAACTTCTTTTGGTATATAAAGCGCAGGTTCCGCATACGGCAGATACCGACTATGCGGCTATTCGGGAAGGATATGTGTCTATAAGCCGTATCTTTTCTCAGCCGTGCAGTGCGGCAGGTTCTTTCGACATTCCTGCAGACTTTTTTAAGATGCCGTAATTTTAAGATGCCGTAAATTAAGGCAAAGGTGTGCTTCCGCACATCCGTGTCCACGGATGTGCGCTTTTACGGCTTTTACAGCTCAAACTCCGGAGATGTAACCCACACGCACGAAAATATACTTTCGCTGTCGTTATAGTTTACAGAATTTTTTACGCCGATATTATCTGCATCTACCGTCCATGCCTGACCGTTTACCGTAACGGTAATGCCCGTTTTTGCAAGCCGGTGCGTTTGTCCGTCATCACTAACAGTGTAACCCGTTTATCCGCAGATTTCAACGTTTGGGGAAACGTTTTTTAAGATGTATGTATTTACCGCCGATGTTTTTTATGATATACTATAAACGGTAGCATTCAACGGTTTTATGCAGGGAGGGTTATGGCAGAAACTATACAAGACGGTATTGCATTGTACCGTTCGGGTAAATACACCGATGCGTTAACTCTTTTTTTATCTTTACCCGCACCCGATATACATACGGCCGACGAAGGTGCCGACGGTTTCGATTTGGCATACTATATCGGTTTATCCTATGCTCGGCTTGAGCGTTATGACGAAGCGATTTTATATCTTGAACAAGTGGTTACCGGCGGAACGATTGCCGAACGGGTAAATCAGTGCCGCTTTGCGCTTGCGGTTATATACAGCCTTACCGGCAGAACCCGTTTGGCCGATTTTGAATTGCAGCAGCTTATAGACGGCGGTTATAAAACTGCCGAAGTGTATTCCGCCCTTGCCTATGTTGAATGGGAAAAGAAAAAATCCTCTAAAACAATCGAGCATTACGAAAAAGCGCTTGAATTAAACCCCAACAGTCCTACAGCCTTAAACGGCTTGGGCTACGTGCTTGCCTGTTTGGGAAAAGATCTTACCAGAGCTTTATCCCTTTGTAAACGAGCCTTGGATATGTATCCGGAGTCCGCCGCTTTTTTGGATTCTTTGGGCTGGGTGTATTATAAACTGGGTCTTTTAGCCGAAGCGCAAAATTACATAAAAAAAGCCAAAGAATGCGGGCGGGAAAATTCGGAAATAGAAGAACACTATAATGCGGTGTTTAATGCGTCTGCCGAAGCCGATTTGTAACCTTTTTTTGCGGGAGATTTGAATGAAAAAAAAGCTTTGTATGATTTATAACATCGTTTTTGTTTTTTTATGCGCTCAAATCTTTCTTTTTTCACAAACGGCAAAAGAAGCGACACCCGTTGAACGCGGTTCGGCCGAACAGGAATTTCGGCGCGGAGTACAAGCTTGGTACCGCGGTGCGTTTAATGATGCGGTTATTCAATTTGAAAAAGCCTTATCCTATCTTCCTTCGGAAAATCTTATTCTCGATTGGCTCGGAAAAGCTTATTACCGCTCAGGCATAGAAGGAGCGGCATTGCAGCAATGGAAACTTGCCTCACAAGCCGGATACGGCGGACTTTTGCTTGAAAATAAAATCGATATCGTGCAAAATCGGCGAGTTCCGGCGGATACTTCCGATATGTCGCTGCGTTTTACCGAATCGGGAATTTTTCCGGGCAAAACCGCGTCGGGGGTGCATTTTAGCCAGCCCTTGTCGCTTTTGCCGCAAAAAGACGGATCGATTTTGCTTATCGCATACGGTTCAAATGAAATCTTACAGTTGGATGTAAACGGTTTGATAATAAACCGCATACGGGGTCCCTTAAGCGGTTTTGATCGGCCCATGGATATTTTGCGCCAAGCAAACGGCAATTTGCTTGTTTCAGAATATGCCGGCGACCGCATATGCCAATTGGATCCGCGCGGACGGTTTATAAAATATTTCGGTTCGAAGGGTAGGGGGGCAGGACAGCTTGTGGGCCCCCAATTTTTGGCGCAAGACGCTTCGGGCAACGTGTATGTAAGCGATTACGGAAACGGACGGGTAACGGTTTTCGACTCGGAAGGCGAAGCTTTGTTTTTTTTCGGTACATTTATATCTCCTGCCGGGATTGCGGTCGCCGATGACAGGGTTTATATAGCCGATGCCGGTACGGGAGCCGTTACCGTATACGATACCGCCGGCAATTATTTGGATACATTGACCGAACATAAAACCCTCAGGCATCCTGAAACCCTGCGCGTTCACGGTTCTTTTTTAATGGCTGCGGATACGAATAAGATATTGGCCATAGATCGGCACAGCGGTGCCGCCTATGAAATTGCCCGTACCGGAAACGCTCCGGTGAAGCTTACTTGTGCGGATGTCGATTCGAACGGTAATATCGTCGCCGCCGATTTTAAAAACAACGAAGTTATTGTGCTTTCGCGCATGCATGAATTGGTAGGCGGTCTTTTTGTACAAGTCGAGCGGGTATATGCCGACGATTTTCCGCGCGTCAGCCTTGACGTGCGCGTCGAAAACCGCAGCCGAAAACCGATTATAGGATTAAAAGACGTCAATTTTCTTATAACCGAAGAAAAACGGCCTGCCGCCGAACAAAAGCTTATAGGCGGCGCCGATTACAACGATGTATGCGACATAAGTCTTATTATCGACCGCAGCTACGATTCGGCTCAATATCGTCAGGAAATCGATACGGCTGTCCGCGAAATTGCCGCCGCTATGAAAGGAAGGGGAACCTTACGCATTGTTTCTGCAGGCAAAGTGCCCGTTCCCGAATACGAGGGAAATCCGGCACTTATGGAAAAATTCTCGTCGGCAAACCTCAAAGCCGCCGTATCGCCGACCGTCGCCGTTGATTTGGCGGTACGTCTTGCCGCAAACGATTTAATCAATGCCGAACCGAAACGCGCCGTTGTGTATATAACCGCAGGAGGACCGCGCTTTCAATCTTTCGGCAAATACGGTTTAACCGATGTAAGCTCATATCTAAACAATAACGGCATTGCTTTTTTAAGCCTTTCGCTTGACAGGCAAAACATTGCCGAAGAAATAGAGTTCTTAGTAAAAAATACTCCCGGCGGGCACTATTATATATTCAGAACGGCCGGTATTTCTTCCGTTGTACGGGACATCATCGATATTCCCTGTCCCGTATACAGGTTTTCGTATGTGTCGAGTTTACCGACCAATTTCGGCCGCGCCTTTTTACCTGTAGAAGTGGAAACCTATGTATTAAACCGTTCCGGCCGTGATGAAACCGGATATTTTGCTCCGCTGGAATAAAACATTTTGCGCTGTTAAAATAAAAGCTTGCGCTCCTCCGGAAAAAGTATTGTACTGCGCCGGCACAAATCTAAAACTGTATTTTTGCGGATATGCCGGCAGTGTTTTTTATACTGAATAAAGCATTCGCAAAAGAAAGTTCCGTACCCGCATACACGGCCGCCTTTATGCGCTCGCTTAAGTTAAATTCCATGCTGTGATTAAGATTGTACGTTTGTGAAAACCGTGCATTTTTTGAACCGAATGCGGCCGAAAAAGAACTTTGGCGCCGTATTCCTTCCGCCTTTTGTATGCGTTCGGCGAATTTCGGCAATAAAAATATAAAAGCGTCTTTTACAATGCTTGTTTTTCCCTGCCGATTCCAAAGCGTTTCAAAGCGCGTGTGCCATCCCCCTGAAGTGTCGGCGCTGTATTCGGTGTAAAAGCGCACACTGTCGCGTTCCGTAAAAAAAAGCATAAATTGTCCGTAGCCCGAAATTCCTATACGATAGTTGCGTACATTATTTTTATCGGTTTTGTACGTAAGGCTGAGCGAAGCGAGGGTTTCATCCTGTTCGTACCAATCAAAAAGCCGTATAGACCCGAATTTGCCGAAACAGTTAAACGCCGAAAAAAAACAGCTTGTTTTAAATTGCAGCACATCGCTTGTATCTGCGGGGCTTGCTCCTATCGTCCGTGCGGCGGAAAAAGAGCATCGTGCCGGTACGATAATGTCTAAAGGCGACATAAAAAGAGGGCGCTTCCATGTAAGATTCCATAAACTTTCGTACCCCGATACGGGCACGCCGCTTTGCCGCATTTTGGCAGGCAGTTTTGTGTCGAAAAAGTCATAAACGGGAAGGGCGGTATAAAGCCATTGTCTTTTATTCATCGTGTGCCCGTACTCAAAAACATCTGCGGTATAAGAGCCGCCCCGTGCCTGTTCCGTTACCGAAGAGGATTTTTTTATCCACTCGACGGAAAACCGTTGTTTTTCGATTGTAAAAGGAAGATTTATGCTCAAAATGTCTGAAGCCGTATTTTCTGTTTTTACCGAGCCGGTATATACGTTGTGTGCGTTTAAGCTGATTTCGGGTTCGAACCGCTTTTCAAAAAAAACAAAGCTTTGATTCAGGGAAAAATCCAGTGTGCGTTTATCCGCATCGCTTTTGCCCCCTGAAAACTGCACTTTCGATACGTCCAGCCACGAAGAAAAAAAGTCGGAATGTGCCGGAAACGCCATTTTCCCCTGTTGGGCAGCTTGCGCCGCCGTTTGCAGGGTATATGAAATTTTTTGCTTTTCAAGCGCATATTTTCCGGACATGGAAAGCGATTGTTTAAAACTGTGCGCATTCGTATTTCCTTCGGCTTTAAACGAAAAAGAAAGCGGCACATGCAATTCGGAAAAATCGAAAAAAAGACTTTCGGCTTTGTTTGCATTAAAAGTCGTCGGCGTAAACGAATATTCGGAACTTGCATTCACTATACGTGTTACAAAAAATACGGGCGTTGTTTTTAAGCTGTACGAAGCGTTTTGCAAATAGTATACCGAATGGTTTGCTTTGTTTTGACTGCGGTTTGAAAAGGAAAAAGATGCGGCCAATGCCGTTTTTATTCCCGCTATATCCGCTTGTATTCTGCCGTCCGTATATGTTCCGATATCGGCGTGTTTATTTTTATGTGTTAAATTACCGCTTTGCACATGCGAGCGTATTTTTGCCGTAAATGCGGGGTTTGCGGCAAGGGGAAAATTTTTTACGGAAAATACCGTTCCTTCTTTACTCCAATTAAAGGCAAAAATGTTTTCGGCGTTCAAACGCACGTCTTTTCCGCTTACATATACTTCATCTATAAACAAAGCTCCAGATGCCGTATCGGTTATATCCGAAGAAGAAAAGGCGAATTCTATGCGGTTGGGAGCAAGCTGTGTATTGCAGGTTTCTACGGTAAAATCAGAAGCGTTTAAGGATACGCCGCCTACGGACAAAGTGCGGCTGTGCATATTAAATACCGCCTTTTTCCACAGTCCGTGGAATTGGGTATCGATTTCGGTCATCCCGGCCCCTTCAATGTGTAAAATCAAAGCACTTTGTGTACCCTCAGGCGTTTCGCTTTCAAGGCTGATCGATAAACGTGTTTTTACAGGGGCTTCGGATGTGCATATAAAAAAAACAATATCGTCGTAAGAAGCAAGCGGAACCGTTTCGATATAGCGGTATGCGCGGACCGTTTTGTCGGCCGGTGGCGGCGCGGCGGGAATGTCCCACTTAAAAAACTGTACGGTATTTGCACCGCGGGGATTAAAGCGGAGCATTTCCGCCGGTTCGGGTGCTGCGGATACGGGCGAACTTTGTTCCGATGAACGGAGCAGGCAGCCTTCGGGAACGGAAAAGCCGAATTCTGCGCTTCTTATTTCGCACGCTCCTACCGTCAAAGTACCGACAGCCCCCGCCGCCGTACTGCGGATAATCAAGCGTGCGTTTTGCGATTTTGCAAGCTGCATACGGTCTTCGTCGCGGAGATAAACGGTAACTTTTTGCCAATCGCCGACATCGGAATTAAAATGGTTTTTTATATCGCCTTCCGCCGCATTGTCTTCGGTTATGCGCCATGTAGGAAGCGGTACTTGCGAATCGGTAAGCTGATTTTCACTTGCGCCGAGCTGCAAATAAACCTCATAATTCGTCGGCGGTATCGACGGTTCCATCTTAAGCCATATGCTGAATTCGCGTGCCGAGGCGAGGGACGCGGCCGCCCCTTTAAAGTCGATTGTACGCGCAGCCCACGCATTTGCAGCGGGAAGATTCCATTCCATACGCAGCGCATAGCCTTCCATATCGGTTTCCCGCAAGGCGGTTGCCGAAAGGGGAACGGCGTTTCCGGAAAGCTGCACATAGCTTCCCGGCATAGCGGGGCGCTTTTTAAGTGCCGGTATTACGCTTTCGGGAAAGCCGGCGTCTGCATGGGCGCCTAAAAGTATTTTTTTCGGTTTTGAACCGTCCATACCGAGTATGCGCCGTACGCCGCCCGTGTCGGGTATTTCAAAAGAAAGGGCGCTTGTGTTTTCAAGCGAAAAATCCTTTTTTTGCCAATCGATTTTTAATGCGGTATTTAAAGAGCCGGGCAGGGCGGCAGTACCGGTACTGAATGTGTTGTTTTGTGTAAGCGGCCATAAAAAAGATGCGGAAGCGTCAAGCGACAAGTCGGGTCCGAACTGCCGCCGTATACCTGCAGCTGCCGACAAGCGCCCCGTTTGCGCTCCTTCCTTATGTTCTTGCCAGGTAATGCGTATTTTGTCAAAGGGAAGCGGAGGGTTAAGGGGGTGTACAAGCCCCGTTTTATTATCGTAACGGAAACCCGTTTCTTTTATGCCGTTTCGGTACATCACGACGGAACCGGGAACTGCTGCCGTTCCTATATCCAAAAAACCGGAAACCGATACGGTTTGTACGGAAATAAAGCCGGGTTTTTTATCGGCATTTTGCGCTTCCGGCGACTGCGGGCTCAAATAGAGAAAAGGGTGTTCGGGCGCGGCCGGGTAGCGCTGGGCCGCTTTTAAAATATTCGGCTGCATATTTTGTGCACTGCGGTTAAAAAGCCGCGCATAGCGCCGTTGTTCTTTAAAAAAATCGCTTCCTTCAAAACCTCCGCCGTAAGAATTATAATCCGCAATCACCGCTCCGTAATTTTCCTGCTCGATACCGGATTGTGACAGTACCCGTATGTCTGTGTTACGGACATCGGAATTAAGGACATATAAAGATGCATCCGCAAAGGGCGAAAAAAAGGGCGGGTATTGTAAAATAAGGGCGTCTTTTTTTTGCCCGCCGCTTTTTGTACCTATTTCCGTAAAAAAATTGTCTGGCTCCGTCGCTCCCGAAGCGAGCGGATAAGAATAGTCTTTCGGATTTTGCGCGGAACCGAACCACGCTTGTATGTCATGCAAAAAGCTTCCGCCGCTTGCATGCGGTGCCGCAAAGCTGCCCAGTGTATTCACAATCTCGTTTTTTTCGATATAAAATTCCGCAAGGATTCTTCCTGCGGCGGGTTTTGCCAAAATGACCGTATCCGAGGTGTTTAAAATCAAATAATCCGAAGGAGAAAGCTGTCTGTAAGTATATTTTTGATTGTCTTCATAGGTTCCCGTATCCGATTGAACGTAAATCGACGCTATGTGCTTCGATGTTCCCGGCGGGAGAACAAAGCGCAGTCCCTGCTGCCATTCGTGCAAGCCTATTTTTTTTTCGCCTATTTCATCGGTACCCGCCCAGGTTTTTTCAAAATTGTCGAGCATATCGTAGCGCAGCAGGGCGTCCGCCTGCCATACATCGCTTTGCCACCGGGCGCTCACACCGGGAGCTTGATCCGCAGCTCCTCCTGCGCTTCTGCCTGCAGTGCTTATGCCGTAAATCTGCGGAAAAACAATTCCTCTGTTTCCGATGCGTACGTGGCGTAAAAATCCGTCACCGTAATAGCCTGCGGCAACCGTACTTTTTTCATATGCATCCGTGACGGCCGCTTCAAAATACCATTTTTTTTGGAGAAAAAACCACAGCGTAATGTCGGTTTTTTGTATAAATACGGGCGGCGCAAAAGAAAAAACAGGTGTCGTTTTTTTCCCGTCTTCCGCATACGTACCGATTGTATGCTGCATGTGCAGTTTTGCTTCCCAGCTTCCCTGAGCATAAAATTCCACATCGGGAGAATCCGGCGTCAGGGAAAACACGGCAACCGGCATTTGCGGTAAAAAGGGAACGGACAATGCTTCTTGCTGTGCCTCCGGATTTTCCGTATTTTGCTTTTGCGCCGCAAGACTGCTTTTTCCCGAAAAAAACAATGCTGTAAGCATACAAAAAACGGCAAGCATGTGTTTGGGCTTTATGTTTTGTGCGGGCGTTTTATTAGGCTGAAGTTCTTCTTTTGCGTGTAAAAGGCGCGCTTTTTCCACACATATACCGGGATTTTTTTTCTGTATACGGATAACCGCTTTTTCCACCGCCGCCTTTTTTTTTTCGCCGAAATCGAACAATTCGCTTTGTACGGGTGTCGCGCCGTCTTCAAGGTTTTGCGCGCCTAAACCGAGTAAACGTATGCCGCGTCCGTTTTCGTATTTTTTTCTGAACAAGAGTTTTGCACGGTTATATAAATCATCCGCCGACGAAAAAATTCTGTCCGATGTTTCCTGTATGCTTACTGTCGTAAAATCTTCGTAGCGTATTTTTATATGCAGGGTTTTACTTATCCAGCCTTCGGTTAAAAGGCGGTACATCACTTCCCATGCAAGCTCCAGCAGGGCTGTATCTATTGTGTATAAATCGGTTAAATCGAAAGAAAAAGTATGCTCGGAGCTTATGGAGCGGCTTTTGGTTTGATTTTCGAAGGTTTCGACTTCACAGCCGCGCACGGCATGATATAAAAAACTGCCCGTACAGGTACCGAATAAGCTTTGGAGTAAGTTAAGAGAAGCTTTATGAACGTCACGCGACGTTCTAAAACCCGCCTTTGTAAGGCGCTCCAAGGTTTTTTCCCCTACGCCCCAAATTTTTTTTAAGGGCAAAGAAAGCATAAAATCTTCTTCTTTACCGTTTTCAACGATATATAAACCGTCCGGTTTCGACATTCCCGAGGCAATTTTTGCAACATATTTATTTGAAGCCGCTCCGATTGAAAGCGTTAGGCCGGTACGTTCCCGCACCGCTTGTTTCAGTTTTTTTGCCGCTTCTTCGGCCGTTCCGAACAAACGTTCGGTACCGCCCATATCCATAAAAGCTTCGTCAACGGACATTTGCCGAACTTCCGGCGAAAATTCATTTAAAACGGTCATAACTTCCCGCGATTTTTCGTGGTAGCGCTTCATTCTTCCGCGTAAAAAAATTCCGGAAGGACACAATTGAAACGCTTTGCCTATGGGCATGGCCGAATGAACACCGTATTGCCGGGCTTCATACGAACAGGTTGATACGACGCCCCGCCGGTCGGTCGGCAGCGAACCGACGATAACGGGTTTGCCGCGGTATTCGGGGTTATCCAATTGTTCTACCGAAGCAAAAAAAGCGTCCAAATCCACATGAAAAAAATTCGAAGCGCTCATTTCGGTACACCCGTTATCGTATATGACAGTTTTTCTGTTTGTATGCCCGTTTCCGTTTTGATATATGCGGTAACGGCACATACCGTATTGTTTATTCCCTGTGCGGAAAATGAGAGCGTAAAAGGTTCGGGAGGATAATCGTCTAAGGCAAAAACCGCCGTAAACGGTTTTAAAAACATATCATAAGGATAATTTGATTCAAGAACGGGAAGAACCGTTTGGGACCTTACTTCTATACGGTATCTGATAACGGGAAGTTTTGAGGACAATTTTAAAGTAAAAATACTTCGTTCGAATTGTACAATGCGTTCGGGTATAAGGGAGACCGCTTTTGTTTCTATGGGTTGGGATGCGTTTTTATTTTTATAAACGGAGCGTAGTACAAAAGATACTGCAAACGTGACTGTAAAAAAGCACACAAAAAAAACGGCTGCAAAAACCGCGTGCATTCGGATTTTTGATTTTGCTTCCGATCCGCGTCTTTTCCATAATTTAAATCGTATAAGGATGCGTACAATCATAATTAAAAAGGGCAGTAAAATTGCGGCAAACAAAATATTGTATCCGAAACGTGCGCCGCTTATAAAACGAAAACAAAGCTCCGAATTGAAGCCGGTGAGGGCATTTATAAACGGGGCAAAGGGAAGCAGCATAAAAATCATACAGCCGATAAGCGGAAAAACTTTTCTCATAGTACGCGAAATATATATAATAATGTATTCGAAAATAAAAAGAAGAATAAGGGTTATGTCAATCGCTGCGAATAAAAATATGTTTAAAAAGCCGGCAACGGAAAGAAGGTATCCGTAAATAAAGCCGGTAAGCGGAAGTTTGAAAATATAATAGATAAGCGGAAAAAATCCGAATACAAAAAAAGTAACGGCAAAAACCGTTTTTACGCTTAAAAAAAACAAAGCCGCATCGGTACGGCTGCCGATTATCTGTGCCGTTATAAACTGTGCAAAAAATAAAAGCAAGGCGGTTACGCCTATTGTCAGCGGTATAAGGTACCAGGTTTTAAAGAATTCTTCGCGATGAATATAACGGTGGGCACCGCGTATAAAAGAAAATATAAAAAAAAGGCAAAGGGTGAGTGCCGCCGCAAGACTTAAAAAAACGATGTATGTTTTTTCCGAAATCCAAAGCGTTCGGTTGAAAATGCGGAAAATACTGTAATGTGTTTCGGTGCCGACCGTTTGCAAAGATGCGTATTGCCGTATGCACTGTTCAATACCGTTTAAAAGATAGTTCGGATGTTCCGCATTTGTTTTAAACATAACCGCCGGAATATGTGCGGTAAGCCATGTAGATATAAGGGGATCCGATTGCGTTAAGCCGAGTCTGTATAACGATAAAAAAGAATCTTTTATGTAATAATTTATATCGGCTTTGTAAAATGCGTCGGTAATCAGTGTAAACAGGGGCCGCGGGATAAGGGTTCCCGTTCCGTATTCGCCCCTTCCTCCGGGTATGATTTCCGTACCGTTTTTGCGCTTGGGATGAGAAAAAACCGTATCCGTTTGCAAACGGATTAAAAAAGCTGCCGTGTTTTCTTTTGTTTCCAAATTTTCTATGTAAGAAAGAGAGCCTGCGTTATAGTATGTGCCGGCGTTTAATTCATCCGCCGTCGGTACGGGACTGTAATCGTTTGCCGTAAACACAAAGTCAATACGGTAATCAAAATTTTCCGCCGTAAGTTTTTGTATAAAAGCGGTTAATACGGGAACCGCCGTTTTTATGTCTTGCTGCGGAATTGCTATAATCAGTTTTTTTTTATCTTTTTCTTTATTAAGCGCTATAACAACATTGTAGGGAAACTCATATGATAAAGTATTTTGCAATAATTGCTTTTCGGGTTTAAAACCGCTTTTTTCAAAAAAATCATATAAAAAATCGGAGTATAAAGCCTGTGCCGACTTGGTTGCTTCGGCGTGTAAAAGCGATCGGGTTTGAAGTATACATAATAAAAGTGCGATACAAAGTATCTTAAATGCAGGCTTCATAGTAACAGCATAACGGTAAATTTGTTTTATGGTCAATAGCTTGTATACTGCGGCGGTGTCAAAAAAAACGGCTTTACATAGCCATTTGACATATATTTCAATCGCAGGTATAATGGGGGCGTTAATAATATGGCAAAAGTTCCTAAAAAAGTAATGCTGGAATTACCTTTAAAAGTAGCTTTAAGCGAAGAAGGGGCGGCTTCTTTTATACGCAATAAAAAGAAACTTGTCCGTTTAAAAATGGTAGATAACAGCGAAGAAAGCGGTGTCGTTTTGGAGCGATTTACCCCGACTTCTTTACAAAAATTAATTTTACTCGATTACGTGTCAAAGATAGAAATTTCTTTACCCGAATTTACTACCCTGCGGCAGGATTTAATCGATTTGTCCAAGCTTCTCGTTTTTTCTTTGTTTTACAGACAATTCAGCTCACAAGTGCAAGCCGATTTGCTTGCAACCGACGTAATAAAAAAACACAACAGAGCGCATCCCGGTCAATTTTTTGACAGCAAAACAAAGGTGCCTCCGCGTACCCTTCAATCGATTATGAAAAAATACGCTTCGCATATAAACGATATGAAGCGGCTTATTCTCGATCCTTTGAATATGGAAATCGTAAAAAACAAAAATTATTCGGATGAAGAAAAAAATACTTATTTATTGATGATTGAAAAATTCTTGTCTAAACTCAGTCCGTATAATTGGTATCTTATTGTTTTGTTTTCCAAGCAAAACGGATTTAAACATATGCTCGAAGCGGTACGCAAGGGACTGCGCGATTATATGGGAAAGGGTACGATTGCCGAATATATTTCTCTTATGTTTATGGAAATCGCTTCAAACTGTGAAGCGTCGAATATGGCTAAAGAAGCGGAACGCTTATATAAGGGGGCAGGCGAAAGCGCTATAACCTTGTATGATCCGATTGTGCGAAAAAAGATAATCGCCGAACTTACTCGAAAAAACAAACTGGTATGCGCTTCATGGAAATTCGGAGGAAGTTCGGCTTCCATCGGTAAACAGGGAATGCTGCAAATAACCGTATACAATCAGGATGATGAATTCCAAGAAGTAAAAGAAAGTATTGAAACGTCAAAATCGGCCGACTTAAACAAAAAAAATCTTATAGATTTTTATAAAGAACTGCCCCAGCACGGCAGCCGTACCGATTTGGGCTTATATTATTTGTCTTATTTGAATGATGCGTGCAAACAGGTAAATATTAAGTTCGATTCTCATGTTACGCAGTTTACTTCAAGCGATTTAACGGTTATTAATATGATGTTCAATTTTTGACCTATGAAACATCTTTTCCGGTATACAATTCTTATTTGCATATGTACATGCTTAATCTCTTGTTCCTCTCCCAGTCCTTCCTTTGATGACGTCCGTACTATGATTGTGTATGATTTTCAAGACATGCAAAGACCGCCCCTTATGCGTATGGCCGTATATGTGCGTTTGAATTCGTCCGCTCATGAGGGAGGTTCGCTTTCCGTACGTTTTGAAAACTATACGTGGAATATAGATAAACCTTTGTATGTTTTTGATCCGGAAAACGGATATCGGTGGATAGGCAGTACGCATATTATGCCGGCCGCGGGTTCCGAATTTAAAGCGGGCAGGTATCATGTGTGTTATACTGACCAAGCGTCGATGAAAGCGGAAACCGATTTTTTTTTGGACGCACCCCGCCCGGTATCGAATTTGGATACCGATGCATATAAAACGGAAAAACAAGCCGTTTTTGATAGTGAAGGTTTTTTACTCGGTTATGATATCGAAAAAGAACCCATTTTGCGTTCCGAAATATCTGAAAAATATCCGGGCGCTTTTTTTACCCGTAAAATTCTGCTTGCCCCCGACGGATTAAGTTTGATTGTCGAACCTCCGGCTTTTCTTTCGGAAGCGCACAATGTTTTAGCGGAAGGCGGTATGCGGTGAATTCTTCCGGCCCGATACGTTCGTTTGTGCTTCGTGCAGGAAGAATGACCGAAGCTCAGCAGCGCGATTACGAAAATCTTTCTGCGAAATGGTGTATTCCTTTTTCACAAAATCATCTTAATTACAGCGATATTCTCGGCAATACGGAAAATGTGATTATTGAAATCGGTTTCGGAATGGGGCAGGCGACCGCCCTTATTGCCGAAGAAAATCCCGGCACGAATTATATAGGCATTGAAGTTCATCGTCCGGGTGTCGGCAGACTTTTAGGTGAAATACAACGAAAAAATCTTTCAAACCTTTTTATTATCGAACACGATGCCGTTGAAGTTTTGGAAGCGATGATTCCCGATAATTCGGTGCAGGGGTTTCATATTTTTTTCCCCGATCCTTGGCCGAAAAAAAAACACCATAAACGCCGCTTGATAAAACGCCCCTTTACGGATATGTTGTGTACAAAGCTTTCGCGCTTCGGATATATCCATATGGCGACCGATTGGCAGCCCTATGCACAGTTTGCACTGGAAGAATTGAATCTAACTGCAGGGCTTAAAAATAAGTATACGGGCTTTGCCGAAACAAACCGGCAGCGCCCGCAAACGAAATTCGAATTAAAAGGAAAAAATGCCGGCCGCGATATTTTCGAACTGGTGTTTGAAAAAAAAGATGGAAACGGAATTTAGAATAACGGAACTTGTAAACCGTATTTTGCGGTATCAAAAATCATATTACACCGGAGAAGCCGAAGTAACGGATGCCGAATTCGATGCTTTGTGGGACGAACTGAAGATTTTGGATCCCGACAACCCTGTACTCAAAAAAATAGGTTCGGATGCGGACGAAGGGGTAAGTACATCGGGTGTAACATATGAAAAAAAACGACATCTTATTCCGATGGGCAGTCAGGAAAAAGCCGCAAATCCCGCCGAATTTGAAGAATGGGCTGCAAAGCGGGATTTTAACGAATTTGTTGTCGAATATAAGCTTGACGGAGCGAGCCTTGAGCTGCAATACGAAAACGGTACGTTTTTGTGTGCGGTAACGCGCGGCGACGGTATTATCGGCGACGATATAAGCGCCAATGTAGTTAAAATGCAAGGTTTTATTCCGCGCCTCAAAGAGCCTTTAACCGGCGGTGTACGCGGTGAAGTTATTATGAGCCGCAACATACACAAAAGCTTTTATGCGGATAAGGCAAACTGCCGTAATGCCGCAAACGGTTTAATGAAGCGGAAAGACGGGAAAGGAAGCGAACATTTGCAAATTATTTGTTACGACGCGCGTTTTTCGAACGGCAGCCCCTTCGACGATGAAGAAAAAAAAATTGCCTGGCTTTCGGATCAGGGCTTTGAAACCGTTCACTTAAAACTCTGTACAAACAGTGCCGAAGTTATCGCATACCGCGAACAGGTAAGCGATTTGAGACCTTCTCTTCCTTATGATATAGACGGTTTGGTGGTAAAAGGACGCGATATAGACCTTCGTGATGCCGAACGCGCGCGGCCCGAAAAACAAATCGCTTTTAAATTCAATTTGGAAGAAGCGGTAAGCATTGTGCGCTCGGTTATATGGAGCGAATCGGGGGCAACCTATACGCCCATCGCCGAATTCGATGCGGTGGAACTTGCCGGAACCCGCGTTAAACGGGCTTCTTTGGTAAATCCGAACACTATCCGCGTTCTCGGTGTAAAAATCGGGAGCCGTGTGGTTGTTACCAAACGCGGCGAAATTATTCCCAAAATAGAGCGCCTTGCCGATAGTGAAGGCTTTGAGCAAAGCGAAATCGTTTTCCCTTCCGTTTGTTCTGTATGCGGTTCCGCTTTAACCGACGAGGGAACGCGGCTTTTTTGCCCGAATACGCTTTGTTCCAAACGCCTTCATCACCGTATCGAAAAATGGGTGTCCGTTCTCGATATACGCGACTTCGGCATAAACCTTATCCGCCGCCTGTACGAAACAAAGCGGCTTAATTCGGTGTCGGATATTTACACGCTTACCGAAGCGGAATTGGCGGAACTTGACCGCCTGGGGGAAAAAAGCGCCGCAAAAATCATCTCATCGATTAAAAGCCGCACAACCGTGTCTTTGGCGCGCTTTATTGCCGGTTTCGATATCGAAGGTATAGGCGAAACTTTAGCCGAAAAATTGGTTGAAGCGGGCTTTAATACCCTCGAAAAACTCTTAGCCGCGCGCGAAGAAGAAATCGCTTCGGTGTACGGTTTTGCCGAAATTACCGCGCGCACCCTTGTGCAGGGCTTGGCCGAATGCCGGCAGGAAATGCTTTTTTTAACCGAACGCGGAATTATCACGATAGAAAAGCCCTTGAGCGGCGAAGCGGCTTTTTTAACGGGTAAAAGCTTTTGTTTTACGGGAGAACTTTCTTCGATGAAGCGGAGCGAAGCCGAAAAGCTGGTTAAAGCGGCAGGCGGCGATGTAAAATCCGCCGTTGTAAAAGGGCTTTCGTATTTGGTTACAAACGATCCTTTATCGGGTTCGTCAAAAAACAAAAAAGCGGCCGCCCAGGGTACGCCGATTATCGATGAACGGGAATTTTTAAATCTTGTTAAACGGGATGTATAATAAAAATGTTGCAAAGCAAAAGGACAGAATTATATATAAAGATTAGTGCCTTAACCGTTTTTGCCGTTTTGATTTTTTTTGTACTGATTGATTTGTACCGCTTTCGTGTTTGTTTTAAAGCTGCAAAAAACATACCGCCCTTTTCGCAAACGGTTCTTATGCGCTTTTCGCTTTACGGTTCCGGCAGCGATACGGTCAGTGCGGTGTTTTATTTATATAATTCAGAAAACAAAGAATTGGCGGCCGTCGAACGTTCGTGGAAGGGCGCAAGTTTGGCGATTGACTTTGTCGGCGCACGGTTTTCAGGAAAAACGGTATATTTTCCCCGCTTTATATACGGCTATTTTTCCGAACTGTTTCCCGTGCGCTCTTCGCGCAAAGGAACGCGCTTAAGCCGCTATTATATGCAAAATAAAAACTGCCTTTTATACGATTTTAAAGGTTATGAAAAAGACTTTTTCCGCTTGGCGCGCTATGCCCTGCGCCTTGATATGTTCGGCTTAAGCCAGCGGATTTCTGGTGCCCTGTATAATACCCACCGTACTTTGAGCTTAGCCGCCTGCGAGCCGGGAAAAACCTATATAATTAAAACCGATTCAAACGGCGGCCTTGAAGTGCTGGCGGAATAGTCGCAGTGTTATCGATACGGAAGGACAAGATAATATGAAAGTTATATTGAAAGAAATCTTTTGTGTAGAATGGGAGTCCGGACGAGAGATTCAATTAACGGCAGATACATCATATTCCGTAACTGCATATATAGGGCCGGCCGAAACGGAACAAGCGGAGGGCTTTGTGATTACGGTTTGTAATTCCGATTATGTCAAGCGAATAGTAAATCAACAAGGTTTTTTTGACGGACGTTGGTGCGTCATCACGGAAAATCCGACAAAAGATACTATTATAAAATATTTTTATAAAGTTCTTCCGCGAAGAGATTTTAAGAATTGGCCGGATGCATTACAAAATCTGCGACTAATCGGTCAATCCGAATTCGAGGATTATAAAGAGCACATCGAATAATATAAAAGTGAAGAATATATTTTATGGCATTATACCGTCTGTTATGCTATAATTGTATGCAGCAGGAGGCTTTTATGAATCGTAAAGTTTTTTGTGAAAAAGACGGAATTTTAATTACATATACCGATAGCGATGTCTGTTTTGAAGATTGTAAAACGGCCGAAGCCGTTTTGCTTACAAATGACGGAAACGTAATTCATTCCGATTTCGGTTTGGAAAGGAATGAATATTTTAAAAATTATCTCAAGCAGATTTATCCTTCGATAACCGCATTTCGCAATCTTGATGCGTTGGAGAGTGCTTGATGCCCATATACCTTCGTACCGCAGGTTATAAAATTTATTTTTGGTCAAATGAAGGCGGAGAAGCTATTCATTTTCATGTCTCAAGAGGCGATCCGGGCAAAAATGATACAAAGGTTTGGGTTTTATCGAACGGGTCTTTTAAACTTGCTCACAATAAGGGAAAAATTTCCGAGAAGGATTTGTCCCGTATTTTTTCCGCTATGCAAAGTTATTATTTTGATTTTATAGACTTTTGGAAAACTTATCACAATGGAGAAGTCAAATTTTATAATTGATTTGATATAAGGAAAAGATAAACATGATAAGTTCTATAGTTTTAAGAAAACAAATTATATTTTTAACTTTTGCGACTATATTATTTTTGGCGGGTTGCAAAACAATGGAAAACGGTGTACAAAAAGAAGGTGAGATTAAGGAACCTTCTACACAACTTGACTTACCGACTCCGGAGCGATTGCTTGAATTAGGGGAAAAATACCTTAAAGCAGGAGATAATCTAAAAGCTTTGGATTGTTTTAATACTGCTATAAAAATAAACCCATCTTATGCACGTGCCTATATACATAGAGGAATGTTCTATACAAGAATAAAGGCATACACAAAAGCAGTAGATGATTTGAAAAAAGCGGTAAAATTAATTCCCAATCCTAATCCCAGAAATACCGAGGATATGATAGCGTATTTTCTGTATGGTTTTTGCCATTATGCGCTTGGAAACTATGAACAGGCAATATCGGTTCTTTCACAAGCGATAGTAATAAATCCGTATTATGCAGATGCTTATAATTTTTTAGGGCTTGCATATTTCAATCTGAAACAATACGAGCAAGCATTGAAAGAATATACGTCGGCAATACATTTTGGTAAGATTGTGAATGGTTCACAAGATGAATATTATCTTAACAGAGGACGTACATATGGCGTTCTGAGAGATTATGAAAAAGCAATTGACGATTTTACAAAATCTATAGAACTTAAAGCTGATGTTGCCGAAGTTTATGCTGAACGCGGTGGCGCCTATAATCTTTTAGAAAAATATGATAAAGCACTCAATGATTTTACTCAGGCATTGATATTGGAAAGTCGTCTTACTGCTGCATATATTGGTTGTGGAGTGGTGTATTACAATATGGGAAAATATGAAGAATCGGTTGATGTGTTTACAAAAGCAGAAAAGATATATCCGTCTGTTTATATCTATGTGGGGCGTGGTATGGCATTAACTCACTTAGCAAAATATGAAGCGGCAGTACAGGATTTTAATCAGGCATTAAAATTAAAACCGATGGATGAGAAGATCCATAAAATGCGCGGAATTGCGTATTTACATTGGGGAAAATATCAAAAAGCAATACATGACTTTGATGAAAGTATAAAATTAGCTCCCAATGATTTGGAAACACGGCAAGGCAGAGAAGAAGCGTATAAGGCCTTATGTTCAAATATGGAAGGCTATACATTTATCATGCCTCCACCGAAATTGCATTCGGCTCCGCTTCAGCAAATCGGTGAAGAATCAAAAAATATTTATTGATGCTGTACGAAATCCGTATACCGTAACGCTCAAAAACGGAGAAAAATGTTTCTGTCCGATCATTCGTCAATCGGAAAAGCTTCGGTAAAAAAGTCGGGGTTAACGGCTTTTCCTAAAAGGCGGACTTCCCAGTGCAAGTGAGGGCCGGTCGCCAAACCCGTCGCTCCGGATAAGCCTATTTTTTGTCCCCTACCGACAATTTGGCCCTCTTCCACATTAAACTCGCTCAAGTGATAATACAAGCTGTACATACCCGGAAGATGTTCGATAACCACCGAATAACCCGTGGATACACGCTTTTCGGCAAGCACAACCTTTCCCCTGCCGCATGAAAAAACGGGGGTTCCCGTAGGAACTCCGAAGTCTATACCGTAATGAAGCCCTGTGGACGATTTTCCGTTGGAATACGCATAAACGCGCCGGTCGGCAAAAAAAGCGGTGCGCCGCTTTTGCGTTACGGGAAGAGAAAAGGTTCCGCGCTGATAAACCGCCGTATAGTCGATTGTTTCAAGAATCGTATTTAAGCGCTCTATTTGTTGTTTCCGCACAGTGCTTGTGTCCGTCTTTATTGCGGTATTGCGCCCGTCAAGCTGTATTGTTTCGCTTACGAATTCTTTTTTTTGCATAAAAAGCGGAAACTCTATATGCGCTTCCCGCTTTCCCTTAAGTTGATAAAAAAGATGCACCGTAAAGGTTCCCGCTTCATACCATGAAGAAAGCGGAATGAGGCAAAGGTATTGATTTTCGGTTGAAGCCGGCTTTTGCCGTGCGGGTACTTTGTAAAGAGCGGCACTTACAAGCACTTTTTCGACGGAAGGAGAACGTAATTCCGCACGGGCGTTTTCCAGCGTACTGCCTTTTAGGGTAAAACGGATAAATGCCGCATCTCCGGGGAATACCGTGTCGGTGTATTCAATACACAGCTTTTTATCGCCTGTCGGGAAAAGGCGGGTACTTGTGCCGAATACGGAAGAGGCGGAATTATCGGTACTTGACGCAAGCGGCGAGTCCGGCTTGCAGTTTACCGATTCGTAAGCAGTCGGCTCCGTTTGTGCGTAAATGCGGAACATCAAAACAAAACTTAAAAGTATAAAAAATGTTAATTTTCCGCCGGCATGTTTATGCATAGATTTTCTCCTTTTCTAAAGCAGCGTTTTATATTAGTTTTATATTAATCCGCCTTTTTACAATCTTTGAGTATTATTTGCGCTTTTTCCATACCGTTAAAAGTATTTCGCTCTGCCTGAAAAAGAATATCCAATCGGTCTCCGACATCGAAGTCGCGTTTTAATCGTTCCGACTGTTCCCAAAAAAAAGCCGGCCATTTGTTTTTACCGCAGTCCAGCGTAAGTTTTAAGTGCGGCTTTTCTTTTTTGCCGACAATAATATCCGCCGATACTATTTTTAACTTTTGGGCGCTGAACAATAAATGCGGATTTGCTTCGCCGTAAGGTTCAAACCGGTCAACCACTTGCAATAAATCCGGCGTTATATACTCTTGAGGCAGTTCCGCATCGATATGCATTGTATTATAATCCGTATTTTTTTTATCGAATTCCATAACCAAACAAAATTTTTGCAAACGTTCGACCAATTCGTTAAACTTTGAACTGTGAAAGCTGAACCCGCCTGCGAACGCATGACCTCCATAATTTAAAAACAAATCTCCGCAAAAATTTAAAAGCGGGGTAACGTCATATCCGAAAACCGAACGTATGGATCCGACTGCTTTTCCGTCGTCAAAAAAAGTAATAACCATTGCCGGAATTTGCATACTTGAAGCAAGGCGTCCTGCCGCAATACCGGTAACGCCGCGGTGAATTGCTTTGTCTGCCGCAAAAGCGAGGTTGTTGTTAAATCGTTCAAGGTTTTCGCGCGCCGCTTTTCCGGCGATAATCAATGCTTCTTCGGTTAACGCTTTGCGTTCTTCATTCAGCGTAAAAAGTTCTTCGGCCAAAGCTCTACGCTTATCCGCATCTTTTTCCATAAAGAGTTCGGCGGCCAGTTCCGCTTTTCCCATGCGGCCGGCGGCGTTCAGCAAGGGTACTATCTTCCATGACAAATCGGTACTGTTGATTTTTTGCCCGTGTAAGTTCATAAGAGTAAACACTTCCGTAAGCCCGTTTTTCGTTTTACCCGTGTTTATCGATGCAAGCCCCTGTCTGACCAAAATACGGTTTTCATTTTGCAGCGGAACTATATCGGCTAAGGCTGCAAGGGCGACAAGCTGAAGCTCTTGCGAATCACCGTCATTCAAAAAAGAAGTTTTTTTGCCGGCATATGTTACAAATAAATTAAAAAAAACATCAAGTTCCGAATTCTCTTTAGGTTTGTAGCGCGCAATCTTTGAGTGTGTTTTTAAACGTAACAAGCTCATGTTTGCAAGAGATGCGGTCATTCGGGCAATTTCGGGACGTATGTCGAGCATATTGAATTCCACTCCGGTACCGAATGCCTTTGCAAGCATTTTTTGCTGCAAGGGCGCATCCCAGCAAAAGATTTGCTGTCCTTGTAAAAATCCGGCAAGGCGTGTTTCTTGTATCGATAACATGCCCGGAACAATCGTTTCGGTAATACGTTCGCGTTCATGCAAGTTGACGGTTTTTAGAGCTTCTACAAGATACGAATCGTTGAGCGGCCGTACATTTAAAAGGCATATTTCCTGCTTATATAATTCCGAACAGGCAAAACGCAGAGCGCTGATCAGTTTATATACGACAGCACAGCCCGAAATTTCTTTAAAAGGGTAGGTTGTGCCCGGCATTTTGGGATTAATAATAATTGCCGGAGAAGGGATTTCCGCCGGAACGTTGTGATGATCCACAATAATAACGTCTATACCCAGTTCTGCCGCTTTTGCAATTTCGGTATTGTTTGAAATTCCGCAGTCAACGGTTATAATCAAGCTGCCGTAGTTTTCCGCGAATTCTTCTACACTCTCTATGCTTAAACCGTAGTCGTCATTTCCGTGGGGTACGCGCCATGATACATCTATTCCCGTTTTTGAAAGATATTCGTACAAAATGGTTGTACTGGTAATTCCGTCTACGTCTTTATCGCCGAATATAAGAACTTTTTCTCCCTCATCCTTTGCCTGTAAAATTCGGTCAACGGCATCTTCCATCGCTTCAAATAAAAAGGGGTTATGAAGATAGCGCTTGTCGTCTTCCATAAAATATAAAATATCTTTTCCTTCCGTTATTCCGCGCCGTACAAAAATGGATGCGGTCAACGGATCGCAGCCGTATTGTTCATACAATTCCTGTACCTGTGTTTTTGTAATTTCCTTTTTGTGCCATTCCATTCGTGTTGTCCTTTTTATAAAATACCTTTTCCGGCATCCAATGTTTTTAGTTTTGTATCGGCGGCGTTTTGTATAAGATAATACAAAAGATTACGAAGCTGACTTATACTTTCGTCCGACAGTTGTAATGTCCGCGCTTCTTTCGGACTTTTTGAATTTACGGTTTGTAAAAACACCGTGCTGTCTTTATTAAGCGGAAAAAGAGCGGCATGATGTTCCGAAACGGTTTTGTTTTCCGGCAAACAGTCGGCGCATATAAAGGCGTTTTCAGCCGCCGAATACCATATCGGAACCGCAGACGCACAATAGCGGCATTCACAGCTGTTGTCCTGCAATCCCATAAGACCTATATACCGCCATAGAAAGCGCAATAGGCCCGTTTGCGCTTCTTTTTCCGTACATATATTTAAACCGTCCAAAAAGCCGTTTGTCAATATCCATAAGGAAGAAATGTCGGCCGCTCCCTGCGTTTTTAAAATAATTTCGGCACAAAGAGCGGCGGCACATGCTTTATATATACTTTCGCGTATACCGATTCTGTAGTGTTCCGGATTAAAATCCGTTATTTTTATAGATTGCTTTACCGCATCCGTGTATAACCACATTTTTCCGCTATGGTAGGGCGAAACCAGTGCTTTTAAACGTCCTTTTCTGCCTCCGTATACCATAGCGTTAAAAATACCTTTTTCGGGGCTTAGTACCGCCGCAAGCCGGTTATTTTCTCCGGCAGCGGGTTTTACCGAAAGTACAAGCGCATCGACGGTTGAATTGCGGTTCATAGCTATGAGTATATCACAAAATAAAAAAGATTGCCCAGCGGTTTTTATGGAATAACAAACAGTTTAAAATCACTAAAATGTGCAGAAACGTTGTTTTTTTGTCGAAAAAGAAGTATAATGTTCTATATGAGTATGCGTAAATTTATTTTTGCGGCTTTTTTTTGCTTTTTTGCAGTTTGTGTGTATGCTCAAACGCAAGAGCTTGAAAAAGCTTTGGCTGCAAAAGACGTTTCGGCAGTACGCTCGCTTTTAACTGCCGCATCTCAAAAAGAAAAGCTCAAACTTGAAAATGCGGCTTTTAACGGAGCAAAGCAAGCTGTGCGGGATAACGATTTGGAATTTGCCCAAGCGCTTACCGAAGCAATTCTTTTTTCCAATCCGGATCACCGGGAAGCTCAGGACTTATATACATCAATCAAAGAAATGCTTCGCAGTCAACAACTGGTAGCCGACCGAAAGCAGCGTGAACGGGAAGAAGCCGATTCAAAAGCACGTGCCGAAGCCGAAAAAAAAGCACAGGAAGAGCGGGCTGCAAAACGGCTTGCCGATTCGGAAGCTTTATATAAATCGGTCCATGAAGTTGATTTACGGAATTTTTCCGCAGACGTTTTTTTGGGGCCGACTTTAAATCTTTTCGGGAGCGGCGGGGGAAACTTGTATTTCAATTCAAAAAAAGCGTATTCAAGCGCCGGTCTTGTAAGCGGTTTTTCCGCACAGTTTACTCATCCGTATATATTGATTAAGCTCGGCATGAAATTCTCTTGGCTTACGGTTCCCGTTTCGACACAGGATCTTTCATGGATACTTTCGACCCGTTTGGGTATCGGAACTGCCGCTGCCGGTGTTCCCTTATTTTTATCCGCCGGCTACACGGAGCTGCGGTATTACAGTAAGGGCGGCGGCCCAGCAGTTTCTATGTTCTACAACCGAATACAGACGCCGATTATCGGGTTCGGTGCGGAAAATTGGGAAGTATATAAAAATCTTGATGTTTCATTCCGGTTTGATTGGCTGCCGGTATCCGTAGTAACCCGCTTTATGGATTTCGGTATGGATTTTAATGCCGGTGCCCGCTATAAATTTTGGAGTACGGATATCGTATCGGTTTATGCCGGCGTCGATTTGGACACCTATATTTTTGCCGTAAAAAGTGATTTCGGAAAGGGGTACGCGGATTGGAATATCGTACCCGCAGTATATGTAGCTGCCGTATTTAGGGGACAAGCTCCGAAATAAGGAAAAGGGGTTCGCATGATTTATGCAGTAAAAACCAAACTCCGTTTTTTTATGTTCTATGCCCTATTGGGTTTATCAGTGTTTTCATATCCGTGTTTTGCACAAAAACTTATGGACAAAATGACCGAATCCGTAAATCAGCGTATTTTGCTTAAAGAATACGATAAAGCCTATGCAAACGCTTTGTTCATTATACGCAATTACGCCGGCCAGGATTTTCCGCTTGAAGAAAAAGAAACCTGTGCGCGCGCAGTGCGGCACTGGATTGATTATCTTGAAGAACACAAGCGCTGGGAAGATATTTTATCAGTTGAAAAACAACTTGCACAAGCACCTTCCGATATACGATCTTTGGTCCGCGACGGAGTTCTTAAAGCACGCGGCGAACTGTCGCGTTCCGCCCCTTCGCTTCCGGTCGATGCGCTCTCTTCATCTGCGTTGCCCGCAGCTTCCCCGTTGCCGCCGGCCGTATCCTTATCGAAGCCGGAAAACCCGGCCGGTTATGAGGCTGCGCGGCAGGAGAGCGGCGCCTTCGCTGAAGATAGCGGTATGCAAAAAGACTCTCTTGAATATGAATATTCGATTCACTTTTTAAAGCTGATGGAAGAACAGCAAAAACACTTTGATTCGGTTATCCGTGAAATGCGCCGTTCCGAGCGGGAAAAAGAAAAAGCCTATGCACTTGAGCGTGAGGAATATAAAAAATACCGTATTGAAGCTGAAGCCGCCAGAGCGCAGGCGGAAGCGGATTTTACCGAAAAATTAAACGATATTTTCAAAAAAAACGCGCTTTTAAACCGTACGGTTTTTTTGTGGGCGCTTTTGCTTTTTTCGGTTTTTGTAGCCGGTTGTGCCGGTTTGTACATTTTTATGTATGTTCAGCACAAAAAAATACATCGTGATATAAAAAACGCTTTGGCCGCGACAGAGGCGGTGCGTTCGTTTTTTCTTTCCGGACAAACAAAAGAAGAGCGGGAATAAAAACGATTGGAGATTAAACCTATATTTAGGAGATTGTTATGAAAAAAATACTATGTACGGCGATAACAGCCCTTTTTTTGTATACGGCTTGCAATGTATCGACGAATTTAGATATACAGGAAACTGTTTTTGCACCGGATCAATCCATTATGTTATCGCAGGAAGCCACCGGACGGGGATTTAAAACAGGTTCTAAGATAAATCTTTTAGGAATCGGTGTTTCCGGTTACAGTGATTGGGAAACTATCAATATCGAAAATCTTGAGGATAAAAATCTCATTTTGCAGGGGCCTCCGGAAGTAACCAATCGTTTTTTTCAAATCGATGCAAGCGGAACAAAGGTGTCTTTAGGTCCTTATGAGCGGACTTCTTTTAAAGTCCGTTACAATCTTGCGGACACCGGAGATATCAATACGGATTTGAGTCTTATATATTCGGTAGGCGGGCGAAAAAGGAATTTTAAACTTAATTTAGTCGGCAATTTCAGCAATATTCAATTAACGGAAGTGAAAGAAGGAGAAATCGAAACCGTGATTGCCGACAGCGGAGCCGCTGCCGATTTCGGTTATTCCCCGTATGACGATGTTACCAAGACATTTAAAATAAAAAATAACAGCAACAGCCGTGTTGAAATTCAAAACACTGTTTTGGACGCAGATGCGGCTGCCGCCGGCTTTTTTATGCCGAACGGTGCGCTCAGCGGCTTTATAAATCCCGGCGAATCTTTGGAATTTAACGTTACCTTTCGTAAGCAGGGGATGAGCGAATATAAACAAGGCTTTATCGAAATTACGCATAGCTTGAGTTCACAGCCGTATAAAGCCGCTATTTGCGGCGGGGGAAGCACTATTCCGCTTACAATTGTGCGCAAGGAGCACGGCGAGGACATTCCTGCGGCCGTTCCCTATAAGCTTACAAAAAATTGTGTAGATTTTGAATACAAAGAAGAGGTTTCGCAAAGAGATTTTGCCATTAAAAATACGGGAATCGGCATACTGTACTTTGATAGTGTAAAGTATGAAATACCGATAGGTTCCGAATCGGTTTTTTCAATCATAAACCGATACGAAAACAATGAAAAAATATATCCGGGCGGTACCGCCGGCATATCAATCAAATTTACGCCGCAAGCCGGTATGTGGTCGGAAACGGATATCGTTATAAAAGACGAAAAAACAAACAGAACCTACACCCTGTCTTTAACCGGATCCGGTTTTAAACAGCCGAGCGACTTAGTCGACGGCGGTCTTGCCCTGTGGCTGCGCGCCGACAGGATAGGAACGGAACACGTGAAAAAGGTATCGGCGGCAAATAGGGTTCTTACAATGCCCGACGTAAGCGGTAAAAATCTTCATGCCTACAAATACGGTGAAGACAGTCCTACCTATAATGCAGCAGGTATTAACGGACTTCCGGCTTTAACTTTTTCGGTAGAAAAAGAAGGAATGGCGGTTACAACCAAAAATGATACGTGGATTGTAAAAGATGCCAAGGGGACCACTTCGTTTATCGTGTTTAAAGTATCCGGCGGAGATGATACGCGGCTTCGTAATCAATTTGCAATTACATCTTCAAACGGCGATACCCGCGTTTTTCCCCACATATCCACCTATTCTTTGTATTTCGACCCGATTGACGGTTTATACGGAAACGGTAAAACGGAAGGGAAACCCCTTGCGTACAGAAAATTCAATATTGAAAACTCCTTTTTTTCCGGTCCGCGTTCTCCCGCATATTCACGGCAATACAGTATTCCCGACGGCGGAATTTTTGCGGCGGCAATCCGCTACGACAGCCTTATCCAAGCCCCCTATGAAAACGTTCATTTTTTCTTAAACGGCGACGGAGCGCGTACGGGAAGAACCCCCATCGGTTTTATAGATACGCGCAATACCGGAGACGTAAGCAGTAATGTGCGCTCTTACGGATATCCGGTCGGCGACGGAGAAGGCAATAGGCGCACTCATCACATCGGTCCCAATGAAAATACGAATCCGTGCAAAAAAGATTATGCATGGAGTTTGTCTGCCGGACACCCTTATTTTTCAAACAGGGTAAACGTGCAAAAACCCTATAACGGTACGATACGGAATATTTTTATGGGTAACAATGCTGCAGGCGACGGTCCCTTTTACGGAGAGATTGCGGAAGTTATTGTTTTTGAGCGCGCGTTAACCGACGATGAAATAAAAACCGTAAATAATTACATAGCGGTTCGCTATAATACACAGCCCGTAAACGATTTGTATACCGAAAATCCTGCGCTTCCGTAAGCGGCTGTATATGCTTTTACCCCTTGACGTTTTGTGCGTATTTTTTACAGCCTGCGTCAAGGGGAAAAGAAGCTTTTTTCCCATTATTATTTGTTTATCTTATACTTTTGGCATGGGTGAAAAACAATCTTTTGCGGTCCAAATCTAAAAGGCTTTCGGATAAAAAGGGACTGTCGAAAAACTAATAAGCGTTTGAATAAGAACAACTCCTTATTTTCCGGATGCGGTGTTTGATAATTCGCCGGTAAGTTTGTCGACCGTTTTAACAATCGGCTTATACTTCGCCAGATTTTTGTTTGTAAAATTGTCCCACGCCGTGTACAAGTGCCCGAGCATAGCAGGCTTATCAGTGTATAAAAGCGAATAGTCGATGAGCGCGTTTACCGCTTTAATGTCTTTGTAACTCGTCGGCAGGACACGGAAGCCCTTGTTCAAAAAAAACGGAATGGAGCCGTAACGTTCCAGCTCGTCGTAGTGCCAGTCGCAGATGATGATGTCCTTGGGAATGTGGTCGACGGCAGGAGCTGTTCCGTTACACGAGCTTTCGTATTCACCCTTATAACCGCTTTCTTCATCATCACAGTCGAGGAGGCGGTCGCCCCACATATACATTGTAAATCCCCGTTTTTTGACACAGTGGTCGTAAAGTTTGTTCACCGCGCCTGCAAAAAGTTCGGCCTTGTCTTTTCCGCGGCAAAGGGGACAGGCATCTTCGCCTATCAAAAACACTTCGTCCAAGCCGACATGTATTTTTTGTACCGAAAGGACTTCGGTAATTTCGTCGATCAGGGCGAATAAAATTCGGTAGACTTTTTCGTTGGAAGTGCACAGGCTTCGGCAATAAATACCCTTGTTACCGGGGTAGAGGCCGGGCGTTTCGTCCAGCTCCGGGTAGGCTTTGAGAAGGCCAAAAGTTTTGTCTTTCCACGATTGATGGCCTATGCAGTTTATTTCGGGAATGAGGTCGATGGAAAGCCTGCAGCATTCGGCCGCAATTTCGCGTGCCGCGGATTCGGAAAGTCCATATGTGCTGTAGAGTTTCGGATCGCATTTCCATTGGTAATTATTACCTATTGACAAAAAAAGCGTGTTAATTCCCCGCTTTTGTAAACCGGGCAGTTCTTTTATCAGGTTTTTGCACGTTTTGTCGGAATTGACACTTGTGTGAAGAGCAATGACGAATTCGCGTTTCGGCATTGTACCCTTTGTTTGAGTGTACACAGCAGGTTGCAAAAGCAAAAGTAAAAACAAAGAGGCTGCGCGAACCCTTGCTTTTTCTTTGAGAATTTGTACTATCATAATGCACCTCCTCATTTAGTATACCATTTTTTTATCTTATATTCTCCCCCCGATAGCCGCAAGCGGCATTGAGCTTACGTAGAGTCAATTAATACGGTTAACAGTGCAAGGGAAAAAAAAACCTCTCTTTCCATTATTATCCGTTTGTGTTATACTTTTGCTATGGGTGAAAAACAATCTGCAAAATCAAAACCGGATGCCAAACCGGCGTCAAAATCCGTATATGACGAATCGAAGATAAAAACGCTCAGCTCGCTTGAACACATCCGGCTGCGCACGGGTATGTACATCGGGCGTTTGGGCGACGGCACCAATCAAAACGACGGTATTTATATTTTGCTCAAAGAAGTTATCGACAACGCGGTTGACGAGTTTATTATGGGAAACGGCAAGCGCGTAGATGTTGAAATAAAAGAAAACCGCGTTAAGGTGCGCGATTACGGGCGCGGCATTCCGCAGGGAAAACTTGTAGACTGCGTTTCGGTTATCAATACGGGCGCAAAATACAACAGCGAAGTATTTCAGTTTTCCGTCGGCTTAAACGGTGTCGGTACAAAGGCGGTAAACGCCCTGTCCTCGTATTTTCGCGCGGTATCCGTGCGCGACGGAAAAGCCGTTGAAGCGGTTTTTGAGCGCGGCAAGCTTATTTCCAATAAAACAGCTAAAGTAAAAGAAGGTACCAAAGACGGCACCTTTGTCGAATTCGTTCCCGACAATCAAATATTCGGCGATTATAATTTTAATATGGAATTTATCGAGCGGCGCTTGTGGAACTACGCCTATTTAAACGCAGGCCTCACCATCGTATGCAACGGCAATAAGTACGTAAGCGAAAAGGGCTTACTCGATTTATTGAACAGCGAACTTGAAGGCGAAAGCCTCTATCCGGTGGGCTATTACAAAGGAAAACAAATCGAATTTTCGTTTACCCACTCGAACGCATACGGCGAAAATTCCTTTTCGTTTGTAAACGGACAGTTTACCTGCGACGGCGGCACCCACCTTTCGGCTTTTAAAGAGGGCTTTGTAAAGGGTGTTAACGAATTTTACCGCAAAAACTATAAAAGCGAAGACGTGCGCGAAGGTATGGCTTCCGCGGTTGCCGTAAAAATTCAGGAACCGATTTTTGAAAGCCAGACGAAAAACAAGCTGGGCAACACCGATGTAAAGGGCTGGATTGTAAACGAAACAAAGGCTGCTGTCGACGATTGGCTTCACCGCAACAGCGAAGCGGCAAAGGCCCTTGAACTTAAAATTACCGCAAACGAAAAACTGCGCACCGAGTTGAACACGGTAAAAAAAGAAGCAAAAGAAGCGGCTAAAAAAATCGCCCTTAAAATCCCCAAACTCAAAGACTGCAAGTATCACTTGGACGACGGGGCAAAGGGCGAAAACACAATGATTTTTTTAACCGAAGGAGATTCGGCTTCGGGCTCGATGGTCGGCTGCCGCGATGCGATGACGCAGGCTCTGTTCAGTTTGCGCGGAAAACCCGAAAACATGTACGGCAAAAAGCGCACCGACATTTATAAAAATGCCGAACTTTACAACCTGATGATGGCGCTCGGCATAGAAAACGATATCGAAGGGCTGCGCTACAATAAAATCATTATCGCAACCGACGCGGACAACGACGGCTTTCACATACGGAACCTTTTGCTTACCTTTTTCTTAGGCTATTTTGAAGAACTGGTAACGAGCGGCCGCGTCTTTATTTTGGAAACGCCCCTGTTCCGCGTGCGCAATAAAAAAGAAACCCGCTATTGTTACAGTGAAGCCGAGCGCGACGAAGCATTGGCGGCCTTAGGCGCTTCTTCCGACGTTACGCGCTTTAAAGGTTTGGGAGAAATCAGCCCCGCCGAGTTCGGTCAATTTATCGGAGAACATATGCGCCTCGTTCCCGTAGAAGTGCAATCGCTTAAAAACGTTCCCAAATTGTTGGAATTTTACATGGGCAAAAATACGCCCAAACGGCGCGATTTTATCGTTCATAATTTGCTTAAAGAAATCGATGCATAGGGGGCCTTCAAAAAACTATGGCTTACGTTAAAAACTTATTTGATAAAAACTTTTTGGAATATGCAAGTTACGTTATCCGCGACCGCGCCATCCCCGATTTGGAAGACGGCTTAAAACCCGTTCAGCGGCGCGTCCTGCACACCCTTTTTGAATTGGACGACGGTAAATTCCACAAGGTTGCAAACGTCGTCGGGCAATGCATGAAATATCACCCCCACGGCGATGCTTCCATTTACGGCGCCCTCGTGGTGCTTGCAAACAAAGAACTGTTTATAGACAAACAGGGAAACTTCGGCAACCTCTATACCGGAGACGGACCGTCCGCCGCTCGCTATATCGAATGCCGCTGTACGCGTTTGGGAAAGGATATTTTATACAATCCGCCAATTGCAAACTATGTGCCTTCCTACGACGGGCGCGGCAAAGAGCCGACCGCGTTCAGGGCAAAGCTTCCGCTTGCCCTCATTTTGGGCGCCGAAGGTATTGCAGTCGGTATGTCGACGCGCATTCTAAGCCACAATATCCGCGAAGTAATCGAAGCCGAAAAAGCCTGCCTCGAAGGAAAGCGCTTTAAACTGTATCCGGATTTTCCGACCGGAGGCCTTATCGACGTATCGGACTATCAGGACGGTTTGGGTAAAATCATCACGAGAGCCAAACTCGACACAAGCGACCCCAAACGCATTGTGATTACCGAGCTTCCCGCCGGAAGCAATACCGAAACGCTTATGCAGTCGATTGAAAACGCGGCAAAAAGCGGCAAGGTAAAAATCGCTTCGATAAACGACTTTACAACCGACAAGGTTGAAATAGAAATCCGCCTCCAGCGCGGCGTGTATTCCGAAGAAGTAGTGGACGCCCTCTTTGCCTTTACCGACTGCGAGCAGTCTATCTCCTGCAACCTCCTCGTGATAAAAGACAATATGCCGCAGGTAATGACTGCAACCGATGTTATAAAGCATCACGCAAAGCAGCTGTTGGGCATCCTCAAAGACGAATTGGAATTGGAAAAGGCAAACCTTACCGACCGACTGCACTTGCGCACCCTTGAGCGTATTTTTATCGAAGAGCGCATTTACAAAAAAATAGAGCAAATGAAAACGGCCGAAACGGTTGTAAAAGCCGTTATCACAGGCTTTAAACCCTTTGCTGCGGAATTAATCCGTCCCGTAACCGAAGAGGACGTGGAAACCTTATTAAAGATTCCCATTCGCCGCATATCGCTTTACGATATAAACAAAAACCGTCAGGAAGTCGAAGAAATAAATGCGCGCCTTAAAGAGATTGCCAAGCTTTTAAAAAATCTTACCGCCTACGCTATAAGCTGGCTTGACGGGATTTTGGCAAAACTGGACGAAGAAAAAACGCGGCGCAAAACCGAAATTACCGGCTTTAATCAAGTGGATGTGCGCGAAGTGGTTAAAAAAGACACCGCCCTTCGCTACGATTCGAAAACCGGCTATTTGGGAACCGCCGTTCCCACCGGCACCGAACTGTTTAAAGTGTCGCCCTACGACCGCATACTGATTTTACGGAAAAGCGGCATTTACACCGTTTGCGATGTTCCCGATAAACTGTTTACGGACAAGGGCTTGCGCTATTGCGGTTCGGCCGATAAAGAAGAATTGGCAAAGGTTCTTTTTACCGTGATTTTCCGCGACCCGAAAACAAAGTACTGTTTTATCAAGCGCTGCCGCATAAGCCAATTTATATTAAACCGCGATTATTTTATTATGCCGGAGGGAATGGAACTGCTTCACGTGGACACGCGCAAAAAATTCGAGTTTACGCTTAAATACGTGCAAAAACCGCGCGTTAAAATCCTTGAAGAAACCTTTAATGCCGCCGACTACGAAGAAAAGGGCCTAAAGTCAATCGGTGTACGCCTTGCCGCGCGCGAAACCGAAAAGCTTATTGTTGCAAAAACCGCAGCTTCAAAAAAAGAATAACGGGAGGAAGGCCGTGAATTCGTTTAAACACTTGCTTGTAAACATACACCGCTGTGCTGCCGAAAACATACCCAAACTCGCCCTGACCATGATGATTATGGGCCTTATATCCTATGCCGCATTGGGAGCCGCTTCCGCACCGCTGGGGGCGGCTTTGGCATCGGGTGCGGTAAACCCGGCAGTGTTTGCAGCCGCCCTTTTTTCAGGCTTTGCCGTAACCCTGTTAAACAATGTTCTGCTGTACGGCTTTTTTGTCATGGTGCTTTTAATGTACAAAAAAGAGCGGGCAGTCCTCGGCCATTTATTTACCGGATTCCGTGATTTTTCCCGCGCCTTAAAAACCGCCCTGTTTTTTATTACAATACAGATGGTTCTCTCTTTGGCCGTAGGATTCGGCTTGTTTATGGCCGCCGCCGATTTTTTTACCGAACGTATCGAACTTTTGTTAGCGTCTGTGGTTATTCTGTCGCTGTGCGTTTTAGCCTTTATATATTTGCAATTCGCCTTTACCTGGTTTTTTTTGTATGAGGATTCCAACCTGAGCGTCGGACAGGCGCTGCGCAAAAGTTCCGCCCTGATGAAAAAAAAGCGCTTCGATTTTTTTCTTTTGTGCGTACAAAGCGGCGGCTTGTATCTTTTATTTGCCCTTCTTTCGTTTATCTTTCCGGCGATTATGGGCCAAAGGGGCGGAGCCGTTTCAGCCTTCGCGTTATCGCTTGTCCGCGTATTGTCCACCCTTTCTTTGTATGTCAGCCTTATCAGAATCAGCATAGCCTTTGCCGCGGCTTATGAGGCGGTAAAACCGGGGCAAGACACTGAAACCGGCCGAACAAAATCCGCTTATAAAGAAATATCCGCCCCCGCCGATACGGCCGCCTCCTCCGCAGACACACAATCCGATTCTGCAGATACAAAATCCGATTCTGCACAAACAAAATCCGGGGATGATGATTTGTGAACATTTTGTGCGAAAGCGCTCAAGCCGAACTGATTGTAAAAAAGTCGCGTTTTTTAGCCGAAGTTTTTCCGGTACACTCCCAAGCCGAAGCGCGGAGTCTTCTTAAAGAGCAAAAACAGCGGTACGCGGATGCATCCCACGTCGTACACGCCTTTGTCCTCGGGCGGGCGGCCGAAATATGCGGTATGTCCGACGACGGAGAACCCTCCGGCACTGCAGGACGTCCGGTGCTCGACGTGCTTAAAGGTTTCGGCTGTACGGACATTTTGCTTACGGTAACACGTTGGTTCGGCGGCACCCTCTTGGGAACCGGCGGCCTGGTCAAAGCCTACAGCGAAGCGGCAAAGCTTGTGCTGCAAACGGCAAAAACCGAAGCCTTTATCCTTCGCGAACCCTTTGAACTGAACCTTTCATACGAAGCTTACGAGCACTGCAAACGCCTGTTCAAAAAATTCAACGTAAAAGACCTGAGCGAAACCTTCGGCGAACGCGTACACGCCGCAGGCCTTATAGAAACGTCCTTAAAAGAAGACTTTGAAAAAGAACTGTGCGATTCGCTGGGAGGAGAAAACAGCGTCCACTATACAACAGGTGAATAAAGCTTTATCTAATGGGCTTTTGGAAAGAAAGAGGGGTATGGGGAGAAGGAAAACCTTTTACTCTAAATAAAAGGTGTTTCTTCTCCCCGTTTTTAATGACAAATCCTACAAAGTGTTTTATAATAGCAGAGCCGGTAGAGGAGTTTTTCTATGACCCGATTACACAAAAAAACGCCGCCTTTTTTACGCCGTCTGCTTATAAAAATAATCCTTATCCTTGTCGGCGCCGCCGGCCTTGTCCTCGCTTGTTTTTACGGATGGAAGGAGTACGACAAGCAGCGTTTTGCCGCGTTATCCGCAATGGTGTCCGGCGAGCTTATGCATTGTGCCGAACTGACCGTCGTAAAAGCCGTGTACAGCGATATTGTCAGTTTAAAGCGGCAGGAAGTGCTGGGGCTGGCGAAAAGCTACAGCATTATACGCTATTCGGGAACCGTGCGTGCGGGAATAGAAGATTTTTCCGCAGCGGAATTCATCCTCAGCCCCGACCGCACATCGATTACGGTACGGCTTCCGCCCGTAAAAATATTGGCCAACGATATTTCTTCGATGGAAGTATTCGACGAGTATAAAAATATCTTTGCTCCCATTTCTTCACAAGACATATTTACGGAAATCGACAACGCAAAAAACAGAGTTGAACAAACCTTTATCGTTCAAGGTTTAATACAGGATGCGGAAATTCAAGCGGTTTTGGTGGTGCGCCGCATACTTTCGGCAATGGGTTTTCGTACTATCGAAGTGCTCCTGCAAGATTGAACGTACCGCATCGGACGGGCAGCGCTTTGCCTGCCGGCTGTAAAAAAACGATTGTTTTTTTTTATACGCCGTGCTATAGTCGTTTTGCAGGAGAACCGCATGAACGTTCATAAAAATATTGCTTCGGTAACGGGTAATACGCCGCTTATGGAATTAAGTCGCATACAAAAAAACTACGGTTGTTTTGCATCGATTTATGCAAAGCTTGAATATTTTAATCCGAGCGGCAGCGTCAAAGACCGCGCCGCCTTGTATATGCTCGACGAAGCGGAACGCTGCGGCCTTTTAAAGCCGGGCGGCCTTATTATAGAACCTACAAGCGGCAATACGGGTATCGGTTTGGCCGCCTTTGCCGCTGTGCGCGGCTATACGCTGATTTTAACTATGCCCGAAAGTATGAGCCTTGAGCGCCGTCAGCTTTTAAAAGCATACGGTGCGCGTATTGTGCTTACCGACGCCGCCTCGGGTATGAGCGGCGCCATAGCCAAAGCCGAAGAACTTGTTAAAGAAAATCCGGGATCTTTTATGCCTGCCCAATTCGATAATCATGCAAACCCGCTCGCTCATTATCAAACGACCGGCCCCGAAATTTGGCGCGATACGGACGGAACTGTCGATATCTTTGTTGCCGGAGTTGGTACGGGCGGTACTTTAAGCGGAACGGGAGCATATCTTAAAGAAAAAAAACCGTCGGTTAAAGTATATGCGGTAGAACCCGATTCGTCGGCGGTTCTTTCCGGCTCTGTCAAGGGAAAACACGGCATTCAGGGAATCGGTGCGGGCTTTATTCCGAAAAACCTCGATACCCGCGTGTACGACGGCGTTATAAGGGTCCGCGATGCGGACGCCGCCGAATATACCCGCGTTCTTGCAAAAACCGAAGGTATTTTGGCCGGGATTTCTTCCGGGGCTGCTCTTTGTGCAGCAGTTGAGCTTGCCCGTAAAAAAGAAAATACCGGACGTGTTATTACCGTACTGTTTCCCGACGGCGGCGCAAAGTATTTGTCGGCGGGATTATTTGAAGAATAATATATCGGCTGTGAGGTTTTTATGATGTTTCCGGACAGAAAGATTGTTGTGCGTGTTGTAAAGGAGTTAAAGGCATTCTTGTTTCCCGACCATTTTCCGGCTCAAAGGGTTTCGCTTAAGCGGCTGAAAAAAACCTTTAAAAAACAGCTGTATATTGCCTTATCAAGCTGCGGCAAGGGTGAGGAAACGGATGCGGTATGTGAAGATTTTTTTTCAGAACTTGAAAACATACGAAAAAAATTACTGCTCGATGCCCAAGCTGCTTTCGACGGGGACCCTGCCGCCTACAGTATCGATGAAGTTATATTAACCTATCCGGGGTTTTTTGCCGTTTACATACACCGTCTTGCTCATAGCCTGTATAGAGCAAATGTTCCCTATATTCCGCGTTTTATGAGCGAATATGCGCACGGAAAAACGGGTATAGACATAAATCCGGGCGCCGACATAGGCGAATATTTTTGTATAGACCACGGGACCGGTATCGTTATCGGCGAAACGGCTGTTATAGGGCGGGGTGTAAAAATTTATCAAGGAGTTACTCTCGGCGCTCTTTCGACGCGCGGCGGCCAACAGCTTAAAAACGTTCGCCGTCACCCTTTGGTCGAAGACAATGTAACAATCTATGCGGGCGCTACGATTCTCGGAGGCGATACGCGCATAGGGGCAAATTCGGTTATAGGCGGCAACGCTTTTATTACCGAGTCCGTACCTGCAAACTCAAAGGTGTATATGAACAAGTGCATACGGCCGCAAGCACTAGGCGCACAAAGCCCCGTCTGTAATTGCCCCGTATCCGAAGCGGCAAAGTGAACTGCCCGGCTCAAAGAGCAGCTGAAATGTTCAATAATGTTAAATTAAAAAATGTTCAGTTAAAGCGCTGGGCGGGGCTGACCACCCACAATGCTTTTAAGATGCCCGTACCGGTATTCGATAAGGTGTGCGGTGCGGCTGCCGAAAAAGAAATACTGTCGCCTTCTTCCAGCGTATAAACCTGCGATTCGTATTTAAAGCCGGCCTTTCCTTCTATGATAAATCCCATTTCACAGCCCAAATGTCCGTATGAGCCGCGTTTGGTATGCTCGCCGGGCGGAATCGTTATCATATAGGATTCTATGGAATGCGTACCGTCTTTTTCCGAAGGTTTTGCAAGTTCTTCGTAGTGTACGGCGTCTTCTTCCACCGTGCGGCGCTCGCCGCTTCGTATGATTTTTACGGGACGCTTATGTCTGAACTCATCGAATAAAAACTCGATATTTACATCCAATACGTCGGCAAGGGCTAAAAGGGTATCGATTGCCGGCGATACCTTGTTGCGTTCGATTTGGGATACAAGGCTTTCGCTGACTCCCGCCTGTGAAGCGACGACTTTAAGGGTATAGCCTTTTCGTTCGCGCACTTTACGCAGTTTTTCGCCGAAGCGGTAGGGTGCTTTTTTTGCCGGTTCAGATTTCTTCAAACTGCCTCTCCTTATTTGTTTCCAAAATAAAACGCATGTAGTGGTCTTCAAGCGTATAATGCGGCCCCGGTAAGTTCAGTCTTAAACGGGCGCGTGCATTGTCGCGCCGTACCGAATACAAAAGGTAAAAGTCGCGCGGTTCAAACTCGTCCGTTTTCGGTTTAAATGCATCCGACGGTCGGCCTAAAATATGTGCGGCTTCTTTACCGTCTACAGCACTCACTTTTTTTTCGCTGATGTTTTTCTTTACTTTTTGAATTTCTTCCCATGAAATACCGAATAAAAATTCTTCCATAGCCATAGCGGCATCTTCATTTCCCATACGGGTTGAAATAAAATGACACCATTGATCGTCCATCGCCATCGTTAAAAGCAAAAGTTCGCTGGTGCCGACCATCGTACCGAAAGCGGGGGTAAGGCCGCGTCGCGCATTCCATACCGCATCCAAAACGGGGGCCATTTTTATTACCTTTTCGTCGCTGCGGTGTTCCCACAGCATAATCAGTTCGTAAGCGATGTTTTGGCGTATATCTATGCTTATCGTATCGTTGTCCAAAAGGTTTAGATACACGTCTTCGGCCATAATCGTAAATAAAATGTCCAAACAACAGCGGCGCAGGCGTTTTAAAAGTGTGGGGGGGAAGTCGGATGCCGTTGCGATTTTTTCCATAGCCGAAAAGGTGTGAAATTTTGCAACTGAGAATCCGCGTCCGAGAATCGCCTTTGAAGGTAAATGCAGGGCACGATCTCCTTCACGTCTTATAAGCAAAGCTTCGACAAGGGTGTGCATACTGCGTACCGCGGATCCCTGCTCCTGTGTTTGCTTAAGGGAAGGAAAGTGAGCAATATTCAAAGTCAGCTTTTCAAGGTCGGCAAGTCTGTCCGCCAATACTACAAGGGTTTCCGGCGATACAGTGCGCAGGCGTTCAAACACGGAATTAACCAAATCCTGTTCGGCCGGAGTAAGGACGATAATATTTGTGGATGTTTCTTTTTGTGCCCGGGATATTTCATCTTCATCGTAAAACTCCTCAAGGGGAACCCGGGTAAATCCTCCTTGTTCGGAGTTATTTGCTTCAATTATCACGGCTTTATACAGTATATCATAACTTTAAAAAAAAATCCTGCAGAATCTGTATAAATAATGAATTTTTTTACCGACAATAAAGTATGTGCGGTTTTAGATATTACACTGTAATTTTTTTTCTGTGTTTTTTCGGATTTTCCGCCTTTATACATCCGCAAACGGAAGAAAATCCTGTAAAAGACGGTAATCCCTTAAAAATAAGGCTTTCGGATATGCGTTTGGAACGCGCCGAAAACGGCTGGCATTTATACATACGCAAAACAAAAGACATTTCATCGGTGCTTTTAACCGAAACGACTAAAGATCCGGACGGAAAAGCCGACAACTATGCGTACCGCGCACCGTTTTTTAATCCCGTAAACGGGAACGAAAAACGGCTTTTAAACGGCGCATTTTTGGATTCCGAATTCGGGCGCTACGGTATTATCGATTCGACGCCCGAAGCCGATGAACAGTTCGGTACGGCATTTCATTTGTTTATTCCCAAAAAACTTTTGTACGGTTATCCCTGGTCGAGAAACGGGGAAGTGGAAGTAAAGGTCGGAACCTTTATCAATGTCCGCACATTCGAAAAACCCTATGCCGATTACAGCGCTTCGTATGCCGACAATCCTTTTATGTTTAATTTCAGCATGAGCGCCGAAAAAAAAGAAAAGCCGAACGCTGAAGCCGAAGATAATACAATCGTTGCGGAAAAAGAAGCGGAAGTGCCTACCGTGTTAACCGATGATTACAGTCCCCTTGCCGCTGCGGCCTTTAACGAAATTGCAAGCGGATTGCTCACTTATTCGCGCGGCCCGGAAAGCATTGTAGACGATGTTTTAAAGTCGTTTCAAAAACTGGATAAAAAAAAGCCGGCCGACGTCGTGTTTGCCGTCGATGCAACCGGCAGTATGTGGGACGACATTCAAAAACTGCAAAAAGAATTGATACCCGCTTTGGCCTCCGAATTGGAAGCAAGGGCGCCGGTCCGGCTCGGGCTTCTTTTTTACCGCGATTATACGGATAACTTTCGTTACCGCGGATTGCCCGTGCAGTTTAACGATTTTACGCAGGACAGCAGTCTTTTTTTTGCAAAACTTAATGCAATGCATATACCGCAAAATTCTCTTATCGGCGGAGATATGCCTGAAGCCGTATACGAAGCCCTCTATGCATCATTGGAATTTTATCAATGGAACCCGTTTGCCGAGCGAAAAATTATTTTAATAGGCGATGCCGAACCGCATCCGTCTCCGCGCGGCAGACGGGGCATATCGAAACAGCTTGTAGAAAAAACCGCCCGCAGCAAGGGCATTACAATCGACTGCATTATTATTCCCGACGGAAAAGCCGGCAGCAGATAGCGCGCCTTTTAGCACATACTGCGCAATGCTGCTTCGGTTTTATGCTTTATTTTTTCTTTTTTGCCTTTGATTTTTCGGTTTTAGGCTCGCATTTTGCCAAATCGATGAGTGCAAGTTTTTTATACGAAGGCGGCAAAAGCGCGGCCGTTTGCGGATCGTCGTAATAAGCGAGCAAGCGCTCTAAAGCCGGTTTTGCGTCTTTGTAGTTTTTACGCTTTATGTTAATGTGGGCAAGTTCGTATTCGGCTTCGATAACCGTACCGATATCGGAGCCGTAGAGTTCGATTACCTTTTTGTAATAAAATTCAGCCGCTTTATAATTACTGTTGTCGAGAGACGATTGTCCCAGCTGAAGCAATTCGGCTTCGCTAATTCCTTCGGGAACGGTTGTCGGAACCGTTTTACATGCCGAAAATAAAAGGGTTGTAAGAGTCAATATAAGGCTGCATACAATCAGCGGTATTTTTTTTGTCATTATTTTTATCATAATCGTTCCTTAAAAACAAAATAACCGCTTATACTGTACCATTTTTCTTTGGATTCATCAACAGCAGCCGGCTGATGAAGATATCTGTTATAGCCCATATTGAGTGTTACGGATTTCGCTATGAGGGTTTTCTGTTTGTATGAAAAAGATAGGCTTACTTTAAATAGCCGCTGGTAAACTAACGATAAAAGTACACCCTTTTATTTGGTTGTTATGTGCTGCCAAAATACCATGATATTTTTCAATGATGGAATAACAAATTGATAAACCTAATCCCATATTATTTTCTTTTCCTAATTTTTTTGAATAGAACGGCATAAAAATATTTTGTATATCTGCTTCTATTAATCCCTCTCCTTCGTCTATTATGTGTAGTTCCGTATACGGTTTTTTATTTATTTCTTTTTTGAGTGTTTTTATTATAACATTACCTCCATTCGGCATAGCTTCAATACTATTTTTCAAAAGGTTTAAAATAACTTGTCTGATTTCATTTTTATTTGCTTCAATACGTAAAGTATCGGTTCCCTCCAAAAAAATTAAATCTATATATTTATAGTTTGCATTGAATTTTATGAGATTTATAATATCTTTACATAATTCATTTAAATCCAATAATTCGTTATGCGCAGTTTTTTTGTCGGAAAAGCTCACTAAATTACTTACAATAGCTGAAATATTTAAAATTTCATCCGATATCTTTTCTACGATAGACAGGAGTTTTTCATTATCATAGTTATATCGTAAAAAGGTAAGGTAGTTGTAAATAATCTCTAAGGGATTGTTTATCTCATGTGCAACTCCCGCTGCTAACATACCGACTGATGCAAGTTTTTCTGAAAGGATTACTTGTTTTTGTAATTGTTCTTGTTCGGTTACATCTTCAATAGTGATAATATAACCTATTGTTTTTTTTGCATCTGTTATGGGATGACTTTGTACGTTTGTTATAATTTGCTTATCGGATAAAGAAAGACATACATGAAATAAACGTTTTTCTCCTGTTTTGGATATTACTTCATCAATAAAGGCGGATAATATTTTATTTTGCTTCGGCAAGCAGTCATTTATATTTTTTCCGATATGCGTCGTATTCCATGAAAACATTGAACGACACATATCATTCAAAAGCCGAATTTTTTTATCTTTACTTATAACAATTAAACTGAGAGGTAATTTTTTTATGATTGCTTCGTTATATTTAAGAAATTCATAAAAGCCTTTTGATGAAATAACTTCTGCATTTTCTTTTGAGATTTGTGTGTAAGTTAAGCGGATTAAACTCATCTTATCAATATTGTATGTTTTATCTGTAATAAGAATAGTACCGTTGCGTATGATACTTACTTTATCGGCAATTAAATACACGTCATCAATTTTATGTGTAATGCAAAGTACGGCCATTCCTTTTGATTTATACTGTTTTAAAATATTAATAATTTTATTGTAAAAATCGGTAGAAAGATTATCCAATCCTTCATCGATAATTAATAGTTTCGTATCGGTAGAAAGGCATCGCAATATTTCTACAATAGTTCGTTCCGATAAGTTTAATGTTTTTATAAGACGGGAAGGTGAAAGGTTAAACCCATTCTTATGGAGCATTTTTTCCGCAGCGGAATGCATTTTTCGTTTACTGATCCAAAATGAAGAATTTACCGCTTTATTTGTATAATATAAACTTTCCGCTACAGTGAAGTTTTCGTTTTGAGGAATTTGTTGATATACGGTTTTTATACCGTTTTGCAGCGCTTGCTTAATACTCCAATCCCCCATGCGTTTTTCGTTTAGGAAAATACTGCCTTCGTCTGCAGTTATTTCTCCGCTAATTATTGATACAATCGTTGATTTTCCTGCCCCGTGTTCTCCTACCAGAGCATGTATCTCTCCCGGCCGGATTATTAAATCAATGCCGGTTAGTGCTTCTACGCTTCCGTATTTTAATTGAATTTTATCAAGTTTAATAAAGGATTTTTTATAGGGGGTTGTTGTCAATATTATACATCCTCAATTTTCTATACAGGGTATTGCGACTTAATCCGAGTTTTTCTGCCGTTTTTCGTTTGTTACCCTGCATCGTTTTTAAAGTTTTAATAATAGTTTCTTTTTCAACCTCTTGTATGGTGTATGGCTGCCTATTTATTTTTTCAATATGCTTAGAAGAAGTAAATATCGGCGGTAAGGTTTCTATAGTGATAATATTAGTTTTAGAAATCGCTGCAATATACATTATAGTATTTCTAAGTTCACGAACATTTCCCGGCCATCTGTACTCCATAAAACATTCCAACACTTCATTATTGATATTTTTTCTCGGAACCGAGTTTTTAAATGAATATTCATTTAAAAAACAGTCGATAAGTTCTGTAATATCTTCTTTCCTATCGCGAAGCGGAGGAATGTATAGGGTTGCTGCATTTAATCTATAGTAAAGATCTTCTCTAAAATGGCCGTTTTTTATCATAGATTCAATGTCTTTATTAGTAGCTGCTAAAAAACGTACGTCAATTGATATTGTTTCAGTGCTCCCGATACGTCTTATTTCATTGTTTTGAAGAGTACGCAATATTTTTGCTTGAATTGTAAGAGGCATATCTCCTATTTCATCGAGCAATAGGGTTCCTCCGTTTGCTTGTTCGAATATACCTTTAAAATTACTTGAGGCTCCCGTATACGCTCCCTTTTCATGGCCGAATAATTCGTTATCTAAAAGACTTTCCGGGAATGCGGCACAGTTTATTTTGAAAATTTTTTCTTTTGCTCTACAAGAATTTTTATGAATAATATCGGCAATCATTTCTTTTCCGGTTCCATTTTCTCCGGTAATTAAAACCGGAAGTTCTGTGTTTGCAATGAGCATGGTTTTATCGAGTAAAGTATCCATAAGAGAACTTTTATATTTGAATATGGGTTCAATTTTTTTTAATTGAGAGTGCTTTGAATTAACTGTTTCATCTGAAATAGCCTTTTCTATTGTTTTTGTAAGATTTTCAAAATCAAGCGGTTTTTTTAAATAGTCGAAAGCTCCCAATTTCATTGCATCTACAGCACTATCGACCGTTGCATAACCGGTAATCATAATAACGGGTAATTGAGGTTTTTCTTTTAGCATTTCACGCAAACATTCAATGCCGTTTTCGTTTCCAAGCCGAATATCCAATAGCGCAACATCTATTTTTTCTGTTTTTACAATTGCGACTGCTTCTCTTGTATTTAGAGCAAAATGTACAAAATAGCCCAGCGGAATCAAAAGTTCTGATAAACTCTCTACGACACGTTGATTATCATCGACGATTAACACATAACGTTTCATAACATATGTCCTTATTTGGTTCATGTAACTATTGAAGTGTGCAATATTGGTACACTGCTTTTATTATGGACCAAATATTATTTTTGTCAAGTTAAATTGCTGAAATATATTTAGTGTTTTCTGGTAGTCTTTGTGATTTTTTTTGCCTATTGCACTTTCTTTGGTATAATGCGGATGTTTATGTTTAAATATTTATTTTATAAGAAATTAACCTTATTTTTAGCAGATGACCTATAAAAATGGGTTTTGGGATAATCAGATTGAATTTTTTTCATGCTATAGAGCGGAGATAGCGATATTGCTTACAAAGATTAACCGTATAATGATGTAAGTTGGCACACTTAATGCTTATTATTTTACGGAGGTCGGTATGGATGAAATATTTTTGAAAGTACATGAGGTTTCAAAAAATTTTGTCGGTGTACCTGCATTACATAAAGTTTCATTTACGCTAAAAAAAGGCAGCGTTCACGCTTTGTGTGGAGAAAACGGGGCCGGTAAATCGACTCTCATGAATATTCTTATGGGAAGCTTACTTCGTGATAGCGGGGAAATATTTTTACATGGGAAACCGATTTCTTTTACAAGTCCGAAGCAAGCGCTCGCAGCGGGAATTTCTATCATAGAACAAGAACTGTCGCCCATCCCTGAAATGAGCATTGCTGAAAATATTTTTCTTGGAAGAGAACCGAAAAAAATCGGTCTTTTTATAGATTATAATTATCTTAATAAGCATGCGAAGGTTATACTGGGGCAAATGGGGGTAGATATTGACCCTAAAGTTAAAATGAAACATCTTAAGATTGCTCAAATACAACTTGTTGAAATTGCAAAGGCTCTTTCATATAACTCAGATATACTCATTATGGATGAACCTACTTCTGCACTTGGTGAAAAAGAAGTGGATAAATTATTTGAAGTGATACAAAAAATAAAAGATAGGGGTAAGTCGGTTATATATATATCACATAGGTTGCAAGAAGTATTTACTATAGCAGATGAAATTACCGTTTTGAGGGACGGAAAATGGATTGGCAGCGGTAAAAAAAGCGAATTTAATAAAATGCAATTAATCAATATGATGATAGGTAGAGAATTAGAAGGAGAATATGTTAAAAAAAATATACCGCAAGAAGAAACTGCTTTAGAGGTATCGCATTTAAGCAGAAAAAAAGAATTTGAAAATATCAATTTTAATGTTAAAAAAGGAGAAATAGTCGGTGTTTTTGGTCTAATGGGGTCTGGCCGAAGTGAACTTTTTGATAGTTTGTTTGGCGTAACTCGATATTCACAAGGTAAAATATATCTACATGGCAAACAAATACATATAGCAAAGCCTAAAGATGCCGTCTTAGCCGGTTTAGCTTATATTACTGAAGATAGAAAAAAAAGCGGCTTAGTACTTAACCGATCTGTAGCAGATAATATTACTATCTCTTCTTTGAAAAGATTTACTAAGTTCGGCTTGATTAATTCAAAAGACGAAAGAACGGCAGTTTCTATGCTAATTGAAGAATTTCAAATAAAGGCTTTTTCCGCAGGACAACTTGTCAAAACACTTTCAGGCGGAAATCAACAAAAAGTTGTTTTTGGAAGGTGGGTACTGACGAATCCGAAAATCCTTTTACTCGATGAGCCTACCAGAGGTATTGATGTCGGTGCAAAGCGCGAGATTTATAAGTTTATGTCATCCTATGCCAGTCAAGGTAATTCAATTATTATGATCTCATCTGAATTGCCGGAAATATTGGGTATGAGTGATCGTGTGATAGTATTTAAAGAAGGACAAGTGTCCGGTATACTGCAAAGAAAAGAAGCTAATCAAGAGAAGCTTATGTGTTTGGCAACTTAATAAAAAATATATAAAATTGAAAGCAAAGGAGTTTTTTCAATGGAAAATAATATAAAAATCAAACCGGAAGCACATTCTTATAGTTTAAAGAATTTTATGAGTGATTTCGGTATTATAATTGTTTTTTTTCTATTTTGTATAATACTTGCAATAATAAATCCGTATTTTTTAAAACCGCGAAACCTTATTAATGTTTTACGGCAAATATCGATAAACGGTCTTTTATCAATAGGTATGACCTTTGTTATTTTAACCGGCGGGATAGATTTGTCGGTAGGGTCTATGCTCGCCTTTAGTGGGGTTATTGCTGCCAGTTTTGTTAGTCCTGCTTTTGGGGGATCTATTCATTCCGTGCCCCTAGCTATTATTTTCAGTTTATGTGCCGGCATCGGAATGGGCGCTTTTAACGGTATTTTAATTGCAAAATGGAAAGTTCCGCCGTTTGTTGCAACTCTCGGAATGTTGAGCATTGCTAGAGGGGTGACCTTCATTTACTCTAACGGCATGCCTATTCCTAATATCGATACACGCTTTTTATTTATAGGGCAAGGCGAGTTTTGCGGAATACCTTTTCCGGTTTTAATTTTTGCGATTGTTTTTTGTATATCGTGGGTTGTGTTATATAAAACCCGTTTCGGTCGCTATGTATATGCTGTTGGCGGTAATGAAAAAAGTGCTAAAATTTCAGGCGTTAATACACGCTTAATAATTTTTATTACGTATGTTATAAGCGGATTGCTGTCTAGTTTAGGCGGACTGATTTTAACTGCACGCACTACGGCAGGTCTGCCTCAAGCAGGCGTAAGTTATGAATTAGATGCTATTGCAGCTGTTGTAATCGGTGGAACCAGTTTATCGGGCGGACAAGGAGATTTGGTGGGAACTCTATTTGGTGCCCTTATTATGGGAGTAATAAATAACGGTCTTGATCTTATGGGAGTATCTTCGTATTACCAACAAGTAATTAAAGGTTCAATTATTATTGGAGCAATATTATTGGATTCATTGCGAAAAGAGCGAGAATAAGCGGCATCTTGTAAAGATGCTGAAAAAATTATCGGAGGTAATGGTATGAAAAAAAGAGTATGGCTTGTTGTAATGGCAGTGCTGTTTTTACAGTTCGGTTTTGCTATGGGCAGTAAGGAAAATGCTAAAACTCAGTACAAAATCGGTGCCGCTGTGTACGGTTTGAAGGGTGAGTATATGCGTTTATGGTCTACAGCCTTGGAACGCCATCCTGCTGTTGTTCAAGGTTTAGTTAAGATTACCGTTTTTGATGGTAATTATGATGCTTCAGTACAGCAATCTCAATTTGAGAATATGGTTACACAGGGGTTTGATGCTATTTTATTTGTTCCGATTGATATAGAAGCAGGGGCTGCCGCTGTTGAAATTGCAGCTAAGGCCGGTATTCCGGTAATAGGTTCAAATACGCGGGTAAACAGTCCTAAATTAACAAGTTATATAGGCTCAGACGATGTTTTGTCCGGAAAAATGGAAGCTGAAATAGTGGCGAAGGCTATAGGAGGAACCGGCGGGGTTGTTATTATTGAAGGACCTATCGGCCAATCCGCTCAAATTGAAAGAAAAAAAGGTAACTTAGAGGCATTGAAAAATTATCCTAATATAAAAGTTTTGGAAATGAAAACGGCAAACTGGTCGCGTGCGGAAGCGTTAAGTTTGATGGAAAACTGGCTTAATGCTTATCCCGGACAAATAAAAGGTATTATCGGCCAAAACGATGAAATGGCGTTGGGTGCTATTCAAGCTGTAAAACAAGCAGGACTTAATGTAAAAGATTTCCCGACGGCCGGTATAGACGGAGTTACCGATGCAATGTTGGCTGTTAAAGCAGGGGAAATGACTTCAATTCTGCAAGATGCAACGGGGCAAGCTCAAGGAGCACTCGATCTTGCATTACGTAAAATTATCGGTGAAAGTTATAAACCGCAAGCAGAGTGTTGGAAATCGATGGATTGGGGAACGTCTTTAAAACCCGTGTACAACGTACCTTGGGTTCCTATCACGGCGGAAAATGTAGATAAGCTTTTAGAAGAACGCAAAGCGTTAACGACGCGATAGGTCGCAAAGGCCTCGGTTAGAATAATATATACCGGCCGGCGCAAAATTTTATTAGGAGGAAGGGTCATGAGTTTTGCTGAATTTGATATTAATTTTTCTTTGAAAGGGAAAATAGCATTGGTTACGGGAGCCGCGAAAGGAATCGGTAAAGCTATAGCAGTGTTATATGCTGAAAAAGGTGCTGATGTAATTTTAATAGATATCAGCGATGAGGTTTTAACCGTTGAAAAAACTATTCGTGATTTAGGCCGGAACACTTTGGTATTGAAGACAGACCTTACAAAACGTGACCAAATAAAATCTTCTGTTGAACGTGCTTTGAATATGTTCGGCCGGATTGATATTTTAGTAAATTGTGCCGGAGTGGTTTTTCTCGATGATGCCGAAAATCTTTCAGAAGAGGACTGGGATATTACAATGGCTGTAAATCTAAAGGCGCCCTTTATTTTATCGCAATTTGTGGCTCATCAAATGATTAAGCAAAAAGCAGGATGTATTGTTAATATAGCAAGCCAAGCAGGTTTTATTGCACTTGATAAACATATAGCATATACCGCAAGTAAGGCTGCTATTATTGGTATAACAAAAGTTATGGCTGCAGAGTGGGCAGAATACGGTATTCGTGTGAATGCCGTATCTCCCACTGTCATATTAACGGAACTTGGAAAAAAAGCATGGGCGGGACCTGTCGGAGATGCGATGAAAAAGAAAATACCTGTAGGTCGTTTTGGGCAGCCTGAAGAAGTGGCCGCTTGTGCTGTATTTTTAGCCAGCGATGCTGCAGGTATGATAACAGGATCGAACTTGGTTATTGATGGCGGATACACAATTCAGTAGGGAGGATTTCAGTGACTATAGCTATAGGTTGTGATGAAGCTGCTTACGATTTGAAGGAAGAATTAAAGATTTTTATTACGCAATTGGGACATAGTGTTCTTGACTGCGGAACGTTTGATAGAGAAAAAGTTTTGTATCCGGATATAGCCGTAAAAGTAGCAAATAAAATTATGGAAAATAGTGCCCAGCGGGGAATATTGTGCTGCGGTACGGGTATTGGAATGGCAATGACGGCAAATAAAATTCCCGGTATCCGCGCAGCACAATGTCACGATACTTATTCCGCAGAACGAGCTGTCAAAAGTAACAATGCTCAAATTATTACGATGGGTGCAAGAGTGATAGGGATTGAATTGGCTAAATCAATTGCTCAAATTTTTCTTTCATCAGAATTTGTGGACGGACCTTCTACTCCAAAAATAAACAAAATTACCGAATATGATGAAAGGTTCAGACTAAAAGGAGAAAAACAATATGCAACGAATAATTAATAATCCTAATTTAGTAGTTGAGGATATGCTTAAAGGATTCGAAAAAGCTCATTCAAACTTAATTTGTGCTACAGGAAACCCCCGTGTTTATAAGTGGATAGGTGCCCCCCAAAAAGGCAAGGTTGGAATTGTTACCGGAGGAGGTTCCGGTCATAAACCCGCTTTTATAGGTTATGTGGGACGCAATATGGTAGATGCTGTTGCTGTGGGTGAGATTTTTTCATCGCCTACTGCCCGTTCTTTTTATGATGCTTTTAAGTCGGCAGATGGCGGTAAGGGGATTGCTTGCTTATACGGTAATTATGCGGGCGATAACATGAATGTAAAAATGGCGATAGAAGAAGCGGCAGATGAAGGACTTGTGGTAAAGACCGTTATTGCAAATGATGATGTCGCTTCTGCACCCGGCACGGAAAGAGATAAAAGGCGCGGTGTAGCCGGCGAAGTTTTAATGTGGAAAGTCGGTGGCGCAAAAGCGGCTATGGGTGCCTCCTTGGATGAGGTTATTTCTATTGCACAAAAAGCTATTGACAATACGAGAAGTATCGGGATCGGATTAACTGCTTGTACCATTCCGGCTGTCGGTAAACCTAATTTTCATATTGAACCGGGAACGATGGAGATTGGAATAGGACATCATGGAGAGCCGGGGATAAAAATAGATAAATTAAAGCCGGCAGACGAAATAGCGCAACAATGTTTGGATATGATTTTACCGGATTTACCCTTTTGTTCGGGAAATGAAGTTGTTGTTCTTATTTCCGGATTAGGAAGTACTCCGATAATGGAGCAATATATTTTTTATAATAGAGTAGCAGAAATACTTAGTGATAAAAAAATAAGTATATATCGATCGTATGTCGGCAATTATTTTACTTCGCTGGAAATGATGGGAATTACTCTTACTCTCATGAAGGTTGATTCAGAATTAAAACGGCTTATAGATCTTGATTGTGAGTGTATGGGGTTAACACAGTTTGGAGTCGGCGTATGAACGGATTTAAAAATATAGACGGAAAAGTAATTGTTGAAGATTTAATTAACACTATACAAAAAAACACAGCTTATTTGAGTGAGGTGGATGGGGCTATCGGCGACGGAGATCATGGAATCAATATGAATAAGGGATTTTCATTATGTGCAAAAGCTATAGAGGGAAAAGATTTATCATTCTCCGATGCTGCAATGATTTTGGGAAAAACATTGTTATTAGAAATAGGGGGGTCTATGGGGCCTCTATATGGGTGTTTTTTTAAAGAAATTGCAAAAAAAGGTAAAGATAAAGAAATAATTGATGCAGTTTCTTTTTGTGATATGATTGAATCCGGTATTGCCGGCATACAAAGCGTTGGAAAGGCACGTGTAGGAGATAAAACACTCTTAGATACCTTAGTTCCTGCTTCCGTTGCATTAAGAAACTCGGTAAACGAAGGAGAAACATTTGAGAATGCATTGATACAAATGACTGCTGCTGCTGAAAAAGGAATGTCCTCAACAAAGGATATGATTGCAAAAGTCGGTCGTGCAAGTCGTTTAGGGGAGAGATCTAGGGGCACTTTGGATGCAGGAGCCGTATCGAGTTATCTTTTAATCGATTCAATGGCACGGTCTATACATAATCTTTTAAAGAAGACTTAACTGAATTTTTCTTTATATGTAGTTTACTTTTCCTCCCTTTTTATTTGACATACCGGCTATACTGGACAAAGCCTGCTTCCCCGTATACAATAAGGAGCCTCTAAAAACTCGGTTAGCTTTTAGAGGCTTTCGATAACCTTTTAGGATGTTTGTATGAGTTCATTGTCTTTGCCGGCGGATTATAAGGCTTTGCTTTCCGTACACGAAACGGAACACGCCATTGTAATGATTAAAGATTTTTTTCAGCTTGCTCTTTCCACCGAATTGAATTTAACCCGCGTTACGGCCCCGCTTTTTGTACAGTCGGGTACGGGCTTAAACGACGATTTAAGCGGCGTTGAAAAACCGGTATCGTTTACCGTGCAGGATATGGACAATGCAAATATGGAAATCGTACACTCGCTTGCAAAATGGAAGCGCATAAAACTTGCCGAAATGAAACTGCAAACGGGTTTCGGCATTTACACCGATATGAATGCCATCCGCGCGTGCGAAGAACTCGACCCGATTCACTCCCTCTATGTAGACCAGTGGGACTGGGAAGCGGTTATCGCAAAAGAAGACCGCACAGTGTCTTTTTTGCAGGACACGGTAAAAAAAATCTACCGCTGCCTTAAACGAACCGAATTTTATATCTACGACCGGTTTCCGGCCATTACTCCCGTACTGCCCGAAAAAATCACCTTTCTTTTTGCAGAAGATTTACAAAAACGCATGCCGAATCTGAGTGCCAAAGAGCGCGAATACGAAGCGTGTAAAGAATACGGTGCGGTTTTTATCGTCGGTATAGGCTATCCCTTGGCCGACGGTAAGCCTCACGACGGACGCGCTCCGGACTATGACGATTGGATTACCGAAACGGGAGAGGGAAGGCACGGTCTTAACGGCGACCTTTTGGTGTGGAACCCCGTTTTACACACCGCTTTGGAGCTTTCTTCGATGGGAATCCGCGTGTCGCCTGAAACCCTACTTTTGCAGCTTCAACAGCGCGGCTGTACGGAGCGCAAAAACCTGTATTTTCATTCGCGGCTTTTGAAAGGCGAGCTTCCCCTGTCCTGCGGCGGCGGTATCGGTCAATCGCGCCTTTGTATGTACTTTTTGCGCAAAGCGCACATCGGCGAAGTGCAGGTAAGCTCATGGCCCGAAGCGGTTATAAGGGACTGTAAAGCGCGCGGCATTACGCTGTTGTAGATACTGCATAATTAAGCGTATAAATTTTCTTTTTTCTGTTGACGATATATGCACGCTCTTAGTATTTTTAGATTATTACCATAGATTAATAAATTTTCAGGGAATGTAATGAGTACAGCACAAAAGACGGAAAACGAAGACATTAAAAAAGAAGCGGGACAAGAGGCTGCTTTTCAAACCGGTTCGAAAACCGGCGACACCGCAGAGTGTACAGCCGGCGAATGCGGAACATGCGGCTGCGCTGATAAAACAGCCGCGGGGAAAGCTTCGGATGCAGACTCGGGTAATTCTGCCGATTCTGCGGAACAATCGGCCGAAAAAAGCGCCGAAGAGCGCATTGCCGAACTTGAAGCCGAAAAAAACGATTTTCAGGACAAATATTTGCGCAAATCGGCGGATTTGGAAAATTACCGCAAACGTATGGTAAAAGAAAAGCAGGAAATCTTCGATTATGCGAATGCAAATCTGCTTACCGATTTAATCGGCGTACTTGACGATTTTGACCGTGCCCTCGATGCCGGTTTCGACGCGCAGGGAAAACCCGTTGCCGACTTAAAGCCGGTTATTGACGGCGTAAAAATGATTAACAAACAAATGCGCAGTATGCTTGAAAATAAATACGACTTAACCGTTTACGGCGAAAAGGGCGATTTATTCGACCACGATAAGCATGAAGCCATCGCTACCGATAAGGGAGCGGTTGCCGAAGCGGTGTGTTCGGAAGTATATTTAAAGGGCTATATGTTAAAAGACAGGGTTATCCGTCATGCAAAGGTGAAGGTAACCACACCCGACGGCTCGGAACAAGCCGCAGGGGAAGCTGCCGAGGATTCAGGCGAATCTTCCGGCAATTAATAGGGCATCTCTAAAAACTCGGTTAGATTTTTAGAGATGCCCGACGAGTTTCAATTTAAGTCTTTATATCATAATGACTTAAATTGAAACATCGCAAATTAAATCTAAGGACAACCTCTAAAAACTGATGTTTTTAGAGGTTCCCAATAATTAAACGGAATACTTTTTACTTGAGGAGAAAAATATGGGAAAAATTATCGGTATTGACTTGGGAACTACAAACTCCTGCGTTTCCGTAATGGAAGGCGGAGAACCTATCGTTATTCAAAACGCCGAAGGCGGACGCACAACTCCGTCCATTGTCGGCTTTACGTCCAAGGGTGAGCGCATTGTCGGTCAGCCTGCGAAAAACCAAATGATTACAAACCCGGAAAACACGGTATATTCAATCAAGCGCTTTATCGGACACCGCTACAATGAATTGTCCGGCGAGGCCAAACTCGTTCCGTATAAGGTTGTCGATCACGGAGAAGACGTGAGAATCGACATAGAAGGCAAAGCGTATTCGCCGCAGGAAATCAGCGCCTTTATTTTGCAAAAAATGAAAAAAACCGCCGAAGATTATTTGGGCGAAACCGTAACCGAAGCGGTTATCACCGTTCCGGCATATTTTAACGACGCCCAGCGCCAGGCAACCAAGGATGCCGGAAAAATCGCAGGCTTGGACGTTAAGCGCATTATCAACGAACCGACCGCCGCTTCTTTGGCTTACGGATTCAGCAAAGAGCAAAAAAGCGAAAAGATGATTGCCGTTTACGACTTGGGAGGCGGTACCTTCGATATTTCCATCCTTGAACTCGGCGACGGCGTTTTTGAAGTTAAGTCCACAAACGGCGACACCCACTTGGGCGGCGACGACTTTGACCGCAAGATAATCAATTGGCTTACCGACGAGTTTAAAGCCGATACGGGTATCGATTTGTCCAAAGACCGCATGGCCTTACAGCGTTTGCGCGAAGCGGCCGAAAAGGCGAAAATCGAACTTTCCGCCCAATCGTCCACGGAAATAAATCTGCCCTTTATTACCGCCGACGCTTCAGGCCCCAAGCACTTGCAAAAGTCGCTTACACGCGCCAAATTCGAGCAGATGACCGAGGACTTACTTGAGCGCACTAAAGAGCCCTGCCGCAAAGCTTTGGCGGATGCGGGAATCGACGCTTCCAAAATCGACGAAGTACTTTTGGTCGGCGGTTCAACCCGTATGCCCAAGGTTATGCAAACCGTAAAAGAAATTTTCGGCAAAGAAGGTTCAAAGGGTGTAAACCCCGACGAAGCCGTTGCCGTAGGTGCTGCCATTCAGGGCGGTATTTTAGGCGGCGACGTTAAAGACATTTTGCTTCTCGACGTTACGCCGCTTTCGCTCGGTATCGAAACGATGGGCGCCGTCTTTACAAAACTGATTCCGCGCAATACCACGATTCCTACGCGCAAAAGTCAAATCTTTTCGACTGCCGCCGACGGACAAACCGCGGTATCGATTCACGTATTGCAGGGTGAGCGCGAAATGGCGGCTCAAAACCGCACGCTCGGACGCTTCGATTTGGTCGGCATTCCCGCCGCCCCGCGCGGTGTTCCGCAAATCGAAGTTACCTTCGACATCGACGCAAACGGTATCGTTCACGTATCCGCTAAGGACTTGGGCACCGGTAAAGAGCAAAGCGTACGCATCGAATCTTCAAGCGGTTTAAGCGAAAGCGAAATAGATCGCATGGTAAAAGAAGCCGAAGCAAACGCCGAAGCCGATAAAAAAGAGCGCGAAAAGGTCGATGTGCGCAACGACGCCGATTCGATGGTATACGCAACCGAAAAATCGCTTAAAGAGTTGGGCGATAAGGTAAGCGGCGCCGACAAACAAAAAATCGAAGATGCGGTTGCGGCCCTTAAACAGGCGTTGAGCACCGATAACGTTGAAGACATAAAGGCTAAAACCGAAGCTTTAAAGCAGGCTTCATATAAGATTGCCGAAGAAGTGTACAAGCAGCAGGCGGCTCAGGGTGCGCAGGGAAGCGACGCTCAGGGAGCTTCCGGCGGCGATGCAAACGCTTCAAGTGCCGGCCCCGATATGAGTAACAGCGGTCCGGCTTCGGGTAAAGCCGATGATGTTGATTATGAAGTGGTAGACGACGACAAATAATGGCAAAGCGCGATTACTATGAAGTTTTGGGCGTCCAAAAGGGCGCCTCAAAAGATGAAATAAAAAAGGGCTACCGAAAATTAGCCGTCAAATACCACCCCGATAAAAATCCCGGCAATAAAGAAGCCGAGGATAAGTTTAAAGAAGCCACCGAAGCTTACGAAGTGCTTTCGGACGAGCAAAAACGCAGTATTTACGACCAATACGGTTTTGCCGGTCTTGAAGGCATGGGCGCAGGCGGCGCACAGGGCTTTTCAAACGCCTTTCACGACTTTGAAGACCTGTTCGGCGGCTTCGGCGATGTATTTGAAAACCTCTTCGGCGGCGGCACAAGCCGCAGAAGGGGAGGCGGCCCCAATCAGGGCGCTTCGTTACGGTACGACCTTGAAATATCTTTTAAAGATGCCGTATACGGTACCAAGGCCGAAATATCCTTTCAGCATAACGAAGCTTGTACCGACTGCCGCGGAACCGGGGGCGCCGACGGTGCTCAGCGCAAAACCTGTCCGACCTGCGGCGGAGCGGGGCAAATACGGCGCAGCGCGGGTTTTTTCAGCGTAGCGCAAACCTGTCCTTCCTGTCAGGGCGAAGGAAGCGTTATCGACAATCCCTGCAAAAGCTGCGGCGGTTCGGGCTTGCAAAAAAAACGCAAAAAAATTGCCGTTACAATTCCGCCCGGAGTGGATAACGGCAAGCGCATAACCGTTCCGAATCAAGGCGATGCGGGACGCAACGGCGGAAGCGCGGGCGATTTGGTTATCATTCTTCACGTTGCGCCGCACAAGTTTTTTGAGCGAAACGGTCAGGATTTATACTGTGCTATCCCCATCTCCATAATGCAGGCGGCATTGGGAGCCGAAATTACCGTCAGCTCTTTAGACGATAAAAAAATAAAGCTAAAAGTGCCCGCGGGAACCCAGCACGGAAAACTGCTTCGTTTACGCGACGAGGGCGTTCCCTACGGAAACAGCGGCCGAAAAGGCGATATGTATATTAAGATTCTCGTTACGGTGCCGACCAAGCTTTCGTCAAAGGCAAAGCAGCTTTTGGAAGAAGTATCGGCAATTGAAGGCGAAGAAAACAATCCCAAACCCGTCGCGCTTTCCGAATTGCGTTCTTGATTTGTTTTGTATAAAAATTGTGCAAAGCGCACGGTTTTTATACAAATCCGCATTAAAGCAATGTAAAATACATCTTAAGCATTCTCACCGTTTTAATATTGTTTTTTACCGACAACCTGTGATATAATATCGGAAACTATGCGGGTTGTTTTAAAAAGACCGTTCTTTTCAGCAGCCCGGTTTTGCTTTTTTAATAAAGTACGGTTTGATTATTATTGTGTTCAAAGCGGGAGATTCTATGCTTAAAACAAAGCAATCTTTTATAAGCGTCGGTTTATTTATAAGCGCATGTATTTTTTTTGCCGTATTAAGTTTTTTTTTAACACGTAATACCGGTTTTCTTTTTTCGTTTATCACCGCTTCTCTTATCGTATGTATAGTATTTACCTTACAAAGTTTTATAAATCGGCTTTTGCGTGATTTTGCCGAAAAAAAAACCTTGTACCGCGGTGAAACGGGACTGTTGTCCGCTTTTATAGAGCGATTGCGTTTTTCATATACCCTTGATGATTTTATACATGCCGTTTGCGATGTTTGTGAAGACAGGGGAGGTATTGCGGTTTTATACGTCGATAAATCGGAAAACCGGATTTTATACAGCAGTCCTTCTCATCTTGCATCCGGAGCGCATACCTTTGAAAAACTTAGTTTGAATTTTAATCCCGAATGGAAAGACGGCTATTATTTTTTTGACGGTAATTTGGGGCTTGTTTCGGACACCGGGCAAGCACGGGGATTTTTTCTTGTTTCCAACCGTCAGCACGTATTTTTCTTTTGCCGATATACCCGATTGTTTGATCCTGTGATTTTTCCCCGATTGTTGGAAGAGTTCCAACGCTTTCAATTGTGCGAAAAAACCATCGTTAAAATGTCTGAAATAAGCTCTTTATCAAAGGAATGGTCGCTTTTGGCCGATACTCAAAAATCTTTTTTGCCGCAAACGATGCCTAAAATAAAAAAACTCGATATCGCCGCTTATTACCGCCCGCTGGTAAACGTATCCGGCGACTATTATACGGTATTACCCATTACCCCTGAAAAAACACTCATTATGCTCGGCGACGTGTCCGGTAAGGGCTTGGCTGCAGCTCTTATTATGGGCTTGGTTATGAATACGGTTAAGATTTTACGCGAAAAAGAAAATTTAAGCGCTCTTATCAGTTCCGTCGATAAAGCAATAAAAAGTATGAACCTGGAAGATAAGTATACGGTTATGTTTATCGGATTGATAGATACTCAAAAAATGACGGTTGAGTATATAAACGCCTCAATGGCGGATCCGGTTATTATTTCACGTTCCCCAGACGGAGGCAGACTGCGTTTCCTTAAATCCAATGCAAGCCTTGTCGGAATTATCGAGATGGACGAAATTGAACCTGCGGTACAAAAATTATATACCGGCGATGTTTTATTGGTTGTTTCGGACGGGGTTTCCGAAGTAATGAATGAAAAGGGAATCGAACTTGGAAATACGGAACAATATGAACGCCTTTTGAAAAAAAGTTTTGTAAAATCGGCGCGAAGTTTTATAACCGATATATCGAATTTGGTTTTTTCATACAGCGGAACGACTCAAATACGCGATGATATTACAATGCTTGCGGTAAAAATAGGGGAGGCCGTATGATTTTTCTTATTTTGAATATACTTTGTGCCGGTGCGGTTTTCGGACTTTCATTTAGAATCGACTTCGGCACTACAGATAATAAAACAAAAAATTTTATAAACATGCTTTTAATGCAAACCCTGTCCGGTCTTATATCCGCTTTATGTATTGTGTTTATATTCTTTAATCAACACGGCCTTGCATCCAGTTTTGCACGCCTTTTTTTATGGCTTTCGGCCGTACAGTCCGCTGCGCTTTGCATGTGGTGCTGGCGTTTTCCGCTGTTTAAAAATTTTACACTGTGGCGTATTTTAATGGTAGCGGCCATTGCGCTTTCTTTTTATCTTGTTTTCTTTTTATTGGATTCGGTTTACTTCGATTCGGAACTTCAATTACATGTTTTAAGTAAATTCATAGGTGAAACATCGATACAGTGGTTTTCCGTTTATAAACTTGCGGTCATTTATATCATTCCGTCGATTACGGTACTGGTGCTGTTTTTTAAATATGAATTGTGTACAGGAAGGCTTTTACGTCAGCAAATGCTTTTTTTTGCCGCAGTTCTGTGTACCGGGCAAATATTGTTTTTTTTAATACGGGTTGCTTCGAACGTTTCCGGTCAATACTTATTTATAATGCTGCTGCCGCTTGTATATGCCGTAATGTTTTTTTTGTTTTATAGGATTCAGCAAAACCTTGTTTTATTTAACATAAGCGGCTTTGTGCGCTCTGCAGGACTTTTCGGTTTAACATATATTTTCCCGTCTTTGTGTACCGGTTTGATATTCGCTTTTTTAGTTCCGCGTGCGCAAGAACATACAATTACGTTTTTTTTGCTTATTATAGTCTGTGCCGCATTCCTGTTTTTTGTTTCGTTTTTTTTACGGAACCGTATATTCCGATCGGCGCGTTATAACGATACCCTGTATGCGGAACAAATGGAAAAAGAATTTTCCGCCTTGGATTTCGGCGATATCGATTTGGAAATCGATATGCGCTTTGCCCATATTTTGCAAAGAAATCTGAATACGGTTAATGTGATGATTTTAACCGAAACAGACGATCACAAATTGACAACCCGCTATTCTCTGAACGCAAACCGCGTCGAGTTTGATATGGACGATCCCGTTTTTTCATCTTTACTGAATATTCGACGCAGAGTGATATTTAAAACCCATTGCGATACCGTACACGAACTATCGCCCATTGCATCAAAGTTAAATGCACTTTTTGAGCAAACCGACAGTGCCGTTATGATTTTATTAAATGAAGGCGCACACTTATTCGGTATTGTTTTGCTCGGCGAGCGGAAAATGGAACAGCCGTATACGGATTACGATTACAAAACGCTTAATGCACTGTATTCGCGCTTTTTTTTAACCGGATATTATCTTAAAAACATTGCGAATGAAGAATTGATCGGTCTTGTCGGACGGGAAATCAGGTTTTCTTCGCAAGTTATTCAATCTTTGCAGAAAAAAACGGACAAACTTTTACATCCGGCTTGTGACGGCGATTCCTTTTCTTTAAGCGCGCGTTCTTTGGGCAGCGGATTTACCGATTTTATAAAGCTCGATACGCATCGGTATATAACCGTAATAGGCGATTTAAGCGGTAAGGGGCTTAACGCCAGTATGCTTATGGCGATTTTAAAGTCGATGATTCCCATATTTTTAGCGGAAACAAAGGACTTTAAAAGTTTAATACAAAAAGTTAACTTGTTTATAAGAGAGAATTTACCGCGGGGAACTTATTTTGCCGGAATGTTTTGCCTTATAGATATGCAGTCGAAAATCGTATATTATGCAAACTGTGCTTTGCCTGCAATGTTTATGTACAGTAAAACGTATAATAACATGATAGAGATTCAGGGTGAAGGTAAGGTTTTGGGTTTTGTAGAAGATGTTTCTTCTTTAATAAAAGTGAAAAAAATTCAATTATCTTCCGGAGATATGCTCGTCGGAGTTACAAGCGGATTGATTGAAATAAAATCGTTGCACGGCGAACACTTCGGTAAATCGCGCATACAGCATATTGTTTTGGATAATATTAAACAGCCTTCCGAAAAAATATGCGCTCTTTTGCGTTCTGCGGTAAAAGAATTTGCCGATAAAAACTTTGAAAATGACGTAAGTGCTATAGTTATAAAAATGCTGTAGCAATATAACAAGGATATAGGTATTATTATGGAACAGCTTCTTATTCAAGAAAAACGGGCACCCAACTATATATTGCTTGAATTAACCGGCCCCGTCAATTCGTACACTTTTGCCGAATTCGAAAAAAGAGCTTACGAAGTTATTCAAAAAACCCATTTGGTTTTGGACATGTCGCAGGTTGATGCGGTGGATTCGTGCGGTTTAAGCGTATTGTTCGGTTGTTTTAACGACGGTAAAGAACAGGGCTTTACCGTTTTTTTGCTGCGTCCTTCAACAGCCGTTATGGATGCATTGACTTCGACCGGTTTTGAATCTATGTTCCGCCGCATTTATTCGGTAACGGAGATTGCCTGATGTCTTTTATTCTTTTTAAAAAATCCCACTATCGCCTTTTATGCCGTAATTTTTTTTCCGTTTGTGCCGGTATGTATGCGCTTTTTTGTACGGGGCTGCTTATGAGTTCCTGTTCGCCTTCCAAAACCGAAATTAAAAACACGGGCGGCGATTTGATGCAGACGCAAACCGTTTCCGTTTCCGCAAAAACGGCCGCTCCCCGCGACGAATCATTGAACCCGTCCGTAAGTGTAAGTCCGCAGGAAGCAAAATTGACAACACTTTTAGAAAGCGGCGCCTTTTCTTTTTCGGATGAAAAGGGAGAAGCTCAGAGTCTTGCACAAAACATACTTGAAAATAAAAAAGCGTTTTTAGCCGATTTGGAAGAAGTGCTTGCTTCCGACACGGAAGACTTGTTAATCCGCGTCGATAAAAACGTCTATTTGGATGAAAACTATGTCCCCGCCTCCCTCGTAGCGCTTACGCCCGAAACTGCACAGGCCGGCTCTTACGTAATACACCGCGCAGACCTTTCACTTCGCGCTCCGGTTGAAAAAGAGCTTTCACGTATGGCAAAGGCCGCGCGGGAAGAAGGCATAACGCTTGTGGTAAGCTCGACCTACCGTTCCTATGCGTATCAAAAAAAAGTGTACGAGCGCAATGTTACCCAAATGGGAAAAGAAGCGGCCGACCGCGAATCGGCACGGCCCGGGGCGAGTCAGCACCAATTGGGAACGGTTATCGACTTCGGTTCGATTACCGACGAATATGCGAAAACGCCTGCCGGTAAGTGGCTGTATGAAAATGCGGGAAAATACGGCTGGTCGCTGTCTTTTCCCGACGGTTACGAGTACATTACCGGCTACCGCTGGGAATGCTGGCATTACCGCTATGTCGGCCCCTTAGCCGTGCGCTTTCAGGAAAAATGGTTTAACAACGTCCAGCAGCATATGATTGAATTTATCCATGCGTGGAAAAACGCTTAGGCAAGGAATTCTTTAACTGCACCGACGATTTTTTCTATATGTTTGCGCTTTATCCAATAGTGCGTAAGCATACGGATAGTGCCGTCGCTTGCCGGGTGTCCGGTTAAAATATGTTTTTCCGCCATAAATTCGGTAAACGCGTCGGGATTTATTTTATTTCCGGCAAACTTAAAAAATACCATATTGATTTCCGTTTTGCCCGGATCTATTTCGATTTCCTCAAGCTTGGCTAATTCTTCGGCTAAAAAACGGGCGTTTTCGTGGTCTTCGGCCAAGCGAAGGCGCATTTCCTTTAATGCAATTAAACCCGCCGCGGCAAGCATCCCCGATTGACGCATTGCGCCGCCCATGATTTTACGGTTATAACGCGCGCGTTCTATAAATTCGGAACTCCCGGCAAGAAGAGAACCGCAGGGCGCACATAAGCCCTTTGAAAGGCAAAACATAAGCGAATCGGTATATGCGCTTATTTGGGCGGCTTCCGTATGCAGGGCTGCCGCCGCATTGAAAATGCGCGCTCCGTCCATATGGACGGGAACGTGGTGGCGGTTTGAAATATATTTTATGCTTTGCATAAACGAAAGCGGCAGCACCCGTCCGCTTGAAGTTGCGTTTTCAAGACAAATAAGGGCTGTCTGCGGTTCGTGAAGGTCCTGTGCGGTTCTGACTTTAGCTTCAAAATCCTTAGGATCGGCGATAAGCGTTTTTTTATTTTTTTCGACGGTACGCAGCTGAACGCCCGCTATAACGGCCGACGCTCCGGCTTCATAACGGACTATGTGGCAGCCGTCGTCCAACACAACTTCGCTCCCGCGCGGACAATGTGTAAACAGTGCCAACTGGTTTGCAAAGGTTCCCGAAGGAACGAACAGCGCCGCTTCTTTTCCGGCAAGGGAAGCGCCGTACTGCTCCAATTCTTTTACTGTCGGGTCTTCACCGTATACGTCGTCGCCGACACGCGCTTCGCTTACGGCTTTACGCATGGCGCTCGTCGGCCATGTTACCGTATCGCTCCTGACGTCTATGCAGGGCATTTCATAAGATGTACTCATACTTTTTTCCTTTGGGTGTGTCGCGGCTGCCGAAAAAACTCCTGTTTTTCGGCAGCCGCGGAGATTTTAACCGCAATCAGCGGACAACGATATTTACCAGTTTATTCGGTACCGTAATTACTTTTACAATTTCTTTGCCGTCCGTAAAGCGTTTGGCGCCTTCGGTTTGCAGGGCCAGTTTTTCCAAAGTTTCTTTCCCTTCGTTTAAGGCGGCTTCGAATTTATCGCGGATTTTGCCGTTTACCTGTACGACAATCGTACAATTGTCGTCTTTGCATAATTGTTCGTCCCAAGAAGGCCAGACGGCGCGGGAAACGGTTTCGGTTTTGCCGAGTTTTTGCCATAACTCTTCGCCCAAGTGGGGCGCATACACGGAAAGCATAATCACAAAGTTTTCCCATACTTCTTTTGCCAATTTTTCGGCCTTTGACGTTTCGTTGATAAAAATCATCATTTGGCTTATCGCCGTATTGAAATTAAGGCTTGCCGTATCGGTGCTTACCTTTTTGATTGTTTTGTGCAAAAGCTTGGTCAATTCGCCCGACGCTTTTTCATCGCTTAAGGGCTTTTCGCTTACCGTCCATACCTTTTCCAAAAAGCGGTGTATGCCGACCAAGCCCTGGGTACTCCACGGCTTCGACACTTCAAGCGGACCCATAAACATTTCGTACATGCGCACCGAATCCGCTCCGTATTCGCGTATTACGTCGTCCGGATTGATAACGTTTTTAAGCGACTTGGACATTTTGGCGATAACGCGCTCAAGCACTTCGCCCGTGGCAATTTCTTCAAATACGCCCGGCTTACCCTGAACTTCGCGTACTTCGTCCGTCGGAACGAGGGTTTTGTTTTTGCGCTGGAATGCAAAAGATGTTATCATACCCTGATTGACGAGGCGCTGAAAGGGTTCTTTTGTGTTAACCAAATTCAAATCGTAGAGTACCTTGTGCCAAAAGCGCGCGTACAGCAAGTGCAGTACCGCGTGTTCCGCACCTCCTACATAGAGGTCTACGGGCATCCAATACTCGATTTTTTCTTTTGAAGCAAACTCTTTATCGTTATGCGGATCCAAATAGCGTAAATAGTACCAGCAGGAACCTGCCCATTGGGGCATGGTGTTCGTTTCGCGCTTAGCTTTTCCGCCGCATTTGGGACAGGTACAGTGTACCCAGCTTTCCACATGGGCGAGGGGGCTTTCTCCCGTTCCCGTCGGCTGGTACGACTGTACCTCAGGCGGCATAAGGGGTAAATCCTTTTCGTCTAAAGGAACGCAGCCGCACTTTTCGCAGTGTACGAGGGGAATCGGCTCTCCCCAGTACCGTTGGCGGCTGAATATCCAGTCGCGCAGTTTATAGTTGACGGCTTTTTTACCGATTCCCTTGTTGTTAAGGTCTTCGGTCATTGCCTTTTTGCTTTTTTCGGTGCTTAAGCCGATGCACAAGCCACTGTTTATACTGTAGCCGTCGGCTGCCGTGCAGTTTTCGGCCTTTGTAAAAATGTCGGGAAAGCGGCGCACGAGTTCATCATAGGCTGAAGAATCGCCTGCTAAGGCTTTTTGTCCGGCTTCGCGTAAAAGCGCCGCGCCTTTTGCTTCGTCCCCGTCTCCTAAAGCTGCAATTTCTTCTTTTGAGGCAACCGTTTTAATAACGGGTAAATCGAAGGCTTTTGCAAAGTCCCAGTCGCGCTCGTCGTGGGCGGGAACGGCCATAATCGCTCCGGTTCCGTAGGAAATCAAAATATAGTCGGAAATCCATACGGGGATTTTCGCTCCGTTTACGGGATTTACGGCATAGGAGCCGGTAAAAACGCCGGTTTTGGTTTTTGCCAAGTCCGTGCGCTCCAAATCGCTTTTTTTTGCGGCCTGTTCAACGTAAGCGTCGACGGCTTCTTTTTGTTCGGCGGTTGTAAGACGGTTCACCAGCTTGTGCTCGGGCGCTATAACCATGTAAGTGGCTCCGAAGAGGGTATCCGGCCGGGTTGTATACACGGTAATCCCTTCTTCGCTTGCGGCTGCCCCGTCAGCGGTGCCTTGAGCGGCGGCGCCTTTGCCGTCCGTATCGGCGATTTTAAAGGTAACTTCGGCGCCCTCGCTTTTTCCTATCCAGTTTTTTTGCATAGCCTTAACCGATTCCGGCCAATCCAGTTCGTCCAAATCCTGCAAAAGCCGCTCGGCATAGGCGGTAATTTTAAGAATCCATTGGCGGATTGTTTTGCGCGTAACGGGGGTACCGCAGCGCTCGCATTTTCCGTCCTTTACTTCTTCGTTGGCAAGACCGGTTAAACAGGCCGGGCACCAGTTTATCGGCGCTTCGGCTTCGTATGCAAGGCCTTGTTTGTACAGCTGTAAAAATATCCACTGCGTCCATTTATAGTAGTCGGGCGTGCAGGTGGTAATACAGCGCTCCCAATCGTAGCAAAAGCCGAAGGACTTTATTTGCCGCGTAAAATGCTCGATATTGGCGTTTGTTGTAATGCTCGGGTGAGTACCCGTTTTTATCGCATAGTTTTCGGCAGGAAGCCCGAAAGCGTCGAAGCCCATCGGGTGAAGCACATTGTAACCGTTCATGCGTAAATAGCGGCAGTAAATATCGGTTGCCGTATAGCCTTCCGGGTGCCCCACATGCAGCCCTTGAGCCGACGGGTAGGGGAACATGTCGAGGACGTAGACCCTTTTATCTGCGGGAAAAGAGGGGTCTTCGGTTATGCGGAATGTTTTATGTTCTTCCCAATAGCGCTGCCATTTGGGTTCAATCGTTTCAAAAGGATAGTTTGCCATATTAACCTCGGATACATCTTTATTGAAGAATTATAACGTATTTTAATCGTATGCGGGAATTATAGCGCAATAACACAATGTGGGCAAGGCGTAAAAAAAGGCGGATAAATAAGTTTTATCTAACTTGATAGTAAAATTAAAGTTTTGTATAATAATCCTGTTCTAAAACGGAAGTTATAGAACAGGTATAATAAAAATCGGAATGTGCCGCTTTTTTTCACTTTTTAATGGAGGTGTAAAATGAAAAAAAACACTGTAACGGTTGTTGTGTTGTTTGCGGTTTTTCTCCTGTTTTCATGTACTGCAACGGAATCGGCAAGCCGGGACGAAAATCCTCTTGTGTATGAAGCTTATACCTATCTTCAAAACAATTATATAAGCCCCGAAGATTATATAATTGAAAAATTCAAAGATTATGATGTCGTTATACTCGGCGAAATGCACAGAATTAAGCACGACCCACTTTTGGTGCAAAACCTTATGCCGCTTTTACATAAAAACGGTATTTACACGGTTGCAATAGAGTTTGCCCTCTACGAAGACCAAGACCGTATCGATACGTTGGTTACAGCCGAAGAATACGATGAAACGTTAGCCCGCTCCGTTCATTTAAACAGTTTTTGTATAGGATTGGGCGGCTATCACGAATACTGCGATATTTTTAAAGCCGCATGGCAAGTGAATAAAAATCTTCCTTCAGGAGTGCAAAAAATGCGCGTACTCGGTGTAAACGACAGGCTGTATTGGTCCGAAGCAAAAAGCCGGGAAGATACCGTTAAACCGGAAATCAGAAAAAAGATTTTTAGAGATTTTTCCGAAAAAAACTGGGCGGACAGGGTAAAAAAAGAGGTATTGGATAAGGGCGAAAAAGTGCTTTGCTACTGCGGAATGCATCACGCTTTCAGCAAGTACCGGCAGCCGGCAGTTTCCGGCGGGCGCTTTATCCGTTTCGGGGATGTCAGGTTCGGCAATTATTTATACGAAGAAAAAAAAGATAAGGTTTTTACGATTTCGCTTCATTATCCCTGGTTTCCCGTCGAAGGCTATGACAAAGATTCCGTATTGCCGGCCGACGGTATGATAGATACCTTATTGGTTTCGCTGCCGAAAAACAAACGCCGTTTCGGTTTTGATACGGCGGGTACTCCTATGGGAGATTTTACCGGCAGTACAAGCTTGTATAAGTTCGGTTATGACAATTTTACTTTAAAAGATTTTTGCGACGGCTATATTTGTCAGGGTACATTCGGCGATTACGAAGGCGTAACGGCTATAAAAGATTTTATAAACGAAACGAATATCGATAGGATAAAAGCCGAAGGATATCCGACCGTCAGAAATTTCAGCCTAAAACAGCACGATGAAACTTTGGAGCGGGAATCGGCGGCTGTCAAAACATATCACTTAAAAAAGGCGATAGCCGAAACGAAAAAATTAAAACCGGTGAAGTCCGAGTGAACACGGAAGTTTTGCCGCCGTTTTTTTCCGACGGAAAGTTGTGCCTCCCGTGCACTAAGATTTTTACGTGATTCAATACGAGTACGGACAGAGTACTTGACTATTCCCCTGCGGTTTGATAACATTAAGTTTAGTTTTTGTTTGGAGGGTTTTCCTTTGGCAGTAAAAAAATCATCTGCGGAAAAAAGATTTAGACAGAGTGAAGAAAGGCGTTTACGCAATAAAGCGGCAAAAAGTGCTGCACGTACTTGTGCAAAGAAATTTACAGCGGCTGTGCAGGCAAAAGATCAAAAGCTTGCCGATGAAACGTTACGTCTTTTATGTAAAGAGCTGGATACCGCCGGCCGTAAGGGGATTTTATCCCGCAATTCCGTTTCACGGAAAAAATCACGCATGATGAAATTGTACAATGTTTCATTTTCAACTAAAAGTGTCTGAAAAAGTCGGCTTTGAAATTAAGTTTGCATAAAACACGGACTTAATTTCGAGCGCGGCGGACCGTTAAAAATGCCCGGCTTTAGACAGTTCCGTTTTTATGCAGGCGTTTGTCCATAGTCTTTTTTATGTTTGGTAAACGGAAAAAAGGTATGCTTATTTTCGTTTATGTAGGATACCGGACAGTACGGAGAAGATTTTGATGAAATCAAAAAAAATAACAAAATTCGATTTAGTTGACTCTGTATATCTTAAAACAAAGTACGAAAAAAAGATTGTGCAGACTGTTCTTGAATCATTACTTGAAAATATCAAATCCTCTTTAAAAGACGGTTCGACTATTGAACTCAGAGGATTCGGTACCTTTGAGCTGCGGCTCCGTAAAGGCCGTTCCCGTGCACGTAATCCTAAAACGGGCGAACAACTTTCGGTTGCGCCTCATTATATAGCCGCTTTCAGATCGGGACAGGAACTTAAAAACGCTTTGTGGGAACTGCCCGTTCCTGCACAAAAATCATGAAAAAAATTATTATCGATACGGCACTTCTTTTTTCAGGCATACTTCTTTTTGCATTGCCCCAGCCCAGTTTTATATATGCGCAAGGTTTGCCGTTTATATCTTATTTTTCTTTTATACCTGTTTTTATACTTACCCGCCGTTTAAGTTGGAAAACCGTACCGCTGTACGGATTAATATACGGTATAGGCTGCTATGTTGTTTTTACAAGCTGGCTTGCAACCTTTCATCCGATGGGGATAACCGTTATTTCCTGTTTATACGGAATTCAATTTGCCCTTGTTTTTCCGGCTTTAAAAGCGGCATGGTCTTTATGGGGGAAAAAAATTTGGCTTGCCCAGTGGATTGTGTGGTGTGCATACGAATATCTTAAAACAAAGGGGTTTGCCGGTTTTAATTACGGAGTTACCGCATATTCTCATTGGCAGCTTATACACCTTATTCAGTGTACCAATCTGGTCGGTGTGTGGGGGCTGAGCGCCGTTATAAGTTTTGTTTCCGCATGGTGGGCGGAAGTTTTATTTCCGCTTTTTAACCGTAAAGAAAGCGGAAAATCCGTATGGAATATCATAAAAGAAAATATGCGCTGTCATCGCGCCGCTGCTTTTGCGTGGTGTGCCGTTTTTATGTTGATAATCGTGTACGGTTTTGTATCCGTTGAAAATTACGACGATTATCCGGTAAAAAAAGCCGTATTGATTCAAACGAATACGGATCCGTGGATAGGGGGAACTCAAGCATACAGACGCGATTTGACGACTCTTAAACGCCTAACCGACAAAGCCTTACAAGAACACCCCGATACCGATATTGTTATATGGCCGGAAACCGCCTTTGTACCGCGCATACGCTGGCATTACCGCTTTAGAACCGACAGAGAGCGCTTCGACCTGGTAGACGAACTTTTACATTATATCGATTCAAAAAACATTCCCTTTGTTATCGGAAATGACGATACCGTCGAAGGTTATACGCGAACCGGCGGTTTAGGCGAAATAAGCTATAACGCCGTTTTATTGTTTCGTCCGGGACAAAATGTTATTCCGCCCGAACCGGAATTGTATCATAAAATGCATTTGGTTCCCTTTACCGAATACTTCCCTTTTGAAAAGATTTTCCCCAAAATCTACACCCTGCTTTTAAACGGCGATACTCACATGTGGACTCCCGGAAACGAGGCTGTGGTATTCAATGTGGACGGTTTGCATTTCGGTACGCCTATTTGCTTTGAAGATACTTTCGGTTATATCGGCCGCCGTTATGTCAATGCCGGTGCGAATGCCTTGGTCAATCTTTCCAATGATGCATGGTCGAAAAGTCTTGCCTGTCAATACCAGCATTTGTCGATGGCCGTTTTTCGGTCCGTTGAAAACAAAGTACCGAGTGTACGGGCTACGGCTTCCGGACAAACCTGCGTTATCGATCCCAACGGCAAAGTTGTTGCAATGAGCGACCCCTTTTGCGAAGCTTATTTGGCGGCGGATATACCGGTTTTGACAAATCGGTCTAAAACCGTATATACTGTTTTAGGCGATTATATCGGAATCTTGTTTTCGATTGCCGCAGTTTTTATTTTAATTGCCGGCCTTGTACGGAAAAAATAGGAGAATATATGCCGATTTCATACAGACAAAAAGAGGGCGATTTAACGATATTGGGAGCTGAAACGGAATTAAACGGAGTGCTGTCCTTTTCCGGGAATTTGGTTATTACCGGAAAATTTATCGGTTCAATCGAATCGACGGGCAGTTTGGTTATTGAAAAAAACGGTGTATGCACGGTAAACGGAATAAAAGCCGATTCTATAAGTATTGCCGGCCAAGTGGAGGGCAATATGTACGCAAAAACAAAGCTTGAAATGTTTTCCGGCAGTAAAATTGTCGGAAACGTCGAAACGTCCCGTTTGCGTATTGCGGATAATGTGAATTTTCACGGTGAAGTAAAAATGCTCGATGAAGTTCCCGATATGGATATTTTTTCGGTATCGGCTGCCGAGTATAAAAAAATGGTTTCCGAACGTACCTTTGCCGAAGAAGAGGAAGATGTGTAATATGCGGCTTGACTTTTTGTATGTTTTTTGGTAATATAAATTGTCTGCTATACAACGTCTTGTATTAAAAATGTTTTATATTCAATCCCGTAATCAATTTCTTATATATGGAGATATTTAATGGCAATGAATCAAAGACGCCGTTTTATTGACGACTCCGATCATGCGGAGGGAGCGGAAAATTCCGAGTCTGAAGCTCAAAGTTCTTTTGCTTTCACGGACGAACCTTCTTACAGCGGTACTAAAAAACCGAGTCAATCCGACGGTGAGCCGCTGAGTGCCGACACCGAAACGCCTTCTTCCCCCGTAAACGGAAAAGAAAAGCGTGTTATTGTACGGTCAAAGCCCAAGCGTGCAGTGCGTTCCAAAACTTCCGCCCGTTCGGCCGCTTCCAAGCAGGAAAACGGTGCAAATGAAAACAAAGCCTTTGATATGCGCAGCGATGAAAACGCTTTGGATGCGGCTTCCTTACAGGGCGCTCATGTAAATGATGCCGAAAGCGATTTGCAAAACCGCGATTCAAAACCCCGGCTTTCAATCAACGATTTAACGAAAATGAGTATGCCGGGTTTACGCGACCTTGCCGCCCAATACGGCGTTCCGCGCGACGATTTGGCTCCGATGAAAAAACAGGAGCTTATCTTCGTTATATTAAAATCGCATACGGAACACGGCGGCATTATTTTTTCTTCCGGTGCTTTGGAGATTTTGCCGGACGGCTACGGCTTTTTGCGCTCCCCGCAAAACAGCTATTTATCCGGGCCGGACGATATTTATATTTCGCCGAGCCAAATACGCTTGTTTAACTTAAAAACGGGCGATACGGTTTACGGTCAAATCCGCTCGCCGAAAGAAGGAGAGCGCTTTTTTGCCCTGTTGCGCATAGAAACCGTTAACGATGACGAAACACGGGCCGCCCAAACGCGCATTCCCTTTGAAAACTTAACGCCCCTTCACCCGGACGAAAAACTCAATCTTGAAACAAGACCGGATGAGCTTTCGACACGTATCATAAATCTTTTTTCTCCGATAGGAAAAGGACAGCGCGCGCTGATTGTTGCGCCTCCGAAGGCCGGTAAAACCATTTTAATGCAAAAAATTGCGAACGCGATTACCGCAAATCATCCTGAAGTATATCTTATTGTATTGCTTATAGACGAGCGTCCCGAAGAAGTTACGGAAATGGAGCGTTCGATACACGCCGAAGTTATTTCTTCAACCTTTGATGAACCTGCGACGCGCCACGTGCAGGTTGCCGAAATGGTATTGGAAAAGGCTAAACGCCTTGTAGAGCACAAGCGCGATGTCGTTATCTTTTTGGATTCGATTACCCGTCTTGCGCGCGCCTATAACCAAACCGTTCCCACTTCGGGAAAGGTGCTTTCAGGCGGTGTGGACTCGAACGCCCTGCACAAGCCCAAGCGCTTTTTCGGTGCGGCGCGCAACGTGGAAGAAGGCGGAAGCCTTACGATTATATCCACAGCCCTCATTGAAACCGGAAGCCGCATGGACGAAGTTATATTCGAAGAGTTTAAAGGTACGGGCAATATGGAAATCAACCTCGACCGTAAACTTGCAGACCGCCGCCTTTTCCCGGCAATCAATATTAAAAAGTCCAGTACGCGCAAAGAGGAATTATTGCTTACCGAAGAAGAACTGCAAAAGATTTGGGTCTTGCGCAAAGTAATAAATCCGATGGACGATGCGGAAATTATGGAATTACTGCTTGACAGAATGCGAAAAACAAAGAATAATGAAGCATTCTTGCGCTCGATGAATACCGGCGAATCTTTTTAATACACAGGAATTACTAGGAGTTATATATGAAAAAAGACCTTCATCCCGATTATCAATTGACGAAAATTACCTGCGCTTGCGGTAATGTTATCGAAACCCGTTCAACCGTTAAAAATATCGATGTTGAAATTTGCTCGGCCTGCCACCCGTTTTTTACCGGAAAGCAAAAGCTTGTAGACACGGCAGGACGTATTGAACGCTTTAACAAGCGCTTTAACATTAAACCTACTGCCGCTCAATAAGCTTACGCTTTTAAAAATCCTGCCGGGATTTTTACGTATAAACGGCTTCGGCTTTTTTTGCTTCCCAAAAGGCGGAAAAGCGGAGCCGTTTTTTTAACGTGTGCCCGCAGGCGGCTGCCCGGCCCTATAGTTCAAGCGGGAAGGGCAGTATCGGTTCTATGCTCGTCCTCCCGCATAAAAGGGCTATAAGGCGGTCGGCACCCAGAGCAACTCCCGAACAGCTTGGAAAATCATTAAAAATCTTCCAATATTCGCCGTCGGATGCATGAGGTACGAGGGCGGTTTTTTCTTTTAAACGCCCTTCCGTTTCAAAATAAGCGTGTACCCTTTCGGGGTTTTGTTCTTCGGTATAACAGTTTGCAAGTTCGATTCCCTGAGCATAAAGTTCCCAGCGTTCTTTCCATAGTGCGCCGTTTTTTACGTCCGGCGCGCCGCTTCCTGTTTCCGGTGCGCCGTTTTCGGATAAACCGTTTTGCGGTGCGCAGTCCTTTGCAAGGCAGGGCACAAAGGCGGGATAATCGGTTAAAAAAACGGGCTTGTCGCAGGGCAGATTCGGCTCAACCGCATGGACGAAAATCAATTCATAGAGGTCATCGATGCCCCATGTATCGAAGGGGTTTTCGGTGCTTTCGCCAAGTTCAAGGCGGCGCGCTTGCTCTGCCAAGCCCTGTACCGAAGCATAACGGCTTAAACGGAAGCCCGCATAGCGCTCAAAGGCATCGTCCATAGTTAAGCGTATAAAGGGCGGCCGTAAAAAATCCCAGGGGTCTGTGCCGGCTGCTTCGGCGCTGCAGTTTTCTCCGCCGGTGCTGCGGTTTTGCCCGTTCGGAGGGGGCGGGAGTAAAAAGTTGAAAAGCCGTTCGGTAATTTCCATCGAGTCCTTATAATCGGCGTTCATTGTATAATATTCGAGCATGGTAAATTCGGGGCTGTGTATGCGCGCCGAAGATTCGCCGTTCCGGTAGCATTTGGATAATTGGAATACGTCAACCTTGTGCTGCGCTATAATGCGTTTGATGTAAACTTCGGGAGAGGGCACCAAATACAAGGCTGTGTTTTTTTGCGGGGTGCCGGGTTTTATATAATCGGTTTTAAAAACTTCAAGGCAGGTTTCGGGAATAAGGGCGGGGCTGAGGGCGGGGGTATCGAGTTCAAGGTAGCCGCGCTCGGTAAAAAAACGCCTGATGTTTTGCAAAATGCGGGCGCGTTCGCGCAAAAGTTCCAAATCCATAGGACACTATACCATTTTTGCCGTTTTTATGGTAGCATGAGCTATGAGCCGCCCAAAATTGTTCCGTATAATAGATAAAGCCGTATTCGATTATAAATTGATAGAACAAGACGACCGCATTCTTGTCGGGCTTTCAGGCGGTAAGGATTCGACCGCCTTGGCCGAATATTTGGCCGACCGCCTGCGTCAAGGCCGCGAGCGCTTTGAAGTGTGCGCCCTCCACGTTGAAAGCGGCATAGGCTCATCGTTACACGCCGAATTGCGCGAAAAGCTTGAAGGCTGGGGAATCCCCGTAAAAACGATTTGTGCCGATGTTTTGGCGCGCTTAAAGCCGGGAAAAGCCATGAATTGCTGGTGGTGTTCCACCCAAAGGCGAAGCGAACTGAATACCTACGCGATTGAAAACGGCTTTAACAAAATAGCCCTCGGCCACCACTTGGACGATGTTTTGGAAACCCTGTTAATGAACGCCCTGCAAAAGGGGGAACTTTCGACAATGCCGCCGCGCTTAAAATACGATAAATATCCGGTAACGATTATACGCCCCCTGTGCCTTGCCGACGAGCGGACGATTATAGACCATGCCGAAAAATGCGGTTATAAAAGTATTACCTGCACTTGTACCTATCAAGACAATTCGGCACGCAAAAAGGCGCGCTCAAAGCTTGAAGCGTTAACCGGCGGCAGTACCGCCATGAAGCGCCGCTTGTTTGAAGCTTTAAAAAACATAAAAAGAGAATATCTGCCCTAAAATCCGCATTTTTAAATCTTTCTTTCTTGAATAAATTTAAGCTTTAAATCTTTAAGTTTTTCGGTAATCGATACCTTGTATATATGCGGATTTAAAATACGCAGATGGGTTATATCGAGTTTTGAAAGCTGATTTTGCATCGTTTCACGGCTTTTTTTCAAACGCTCTTTTTCATCTTTACGTGTTTCCGTAAGGGTACCGTTTTCAATGCGCTTAATTAAAAGCTCTTCCGCCTTATCGGGCGTAAAACTGAAATTGCGGTAATCTATGGCAGGATGATAAAAACGTCTTTCTTTACCCGTTTCGATTATTTCATCTTCAAGGGCGACGATATCCGCCTTCATCATGCCGTCCGCACCGTAAAGGCGCCACACATTTTTAATACCCGGATCCGTTGTTTTTTGCGGATTATCCGAAAATTTCATTGCGGGAATAAAGCCGCCGTCAAGACCGTTTTTTCGGGCCGCGAGTTTGTATACGCCCGTAAAAGACGATTCGTTCCCGCCGGTTACCATATGGGTCCCGACTCCCCAGCCCGTAATGGGGGCGCCGCCTGCAACAAGGGTTTCGATAATTTTTTCGGTTAATTCATTTGATACCGATATAGTCGCCTTCGGAAAACCCGCATTGTCCAAAATTTTGCGTACTTCTTCCGACAAATACTGAATATCGCCGGAATCGAGGCGCACGCCGAAATTGTAACCGCGCGCGGCCAATTTTTTGCCTACTTTAACCGCATTGTGAATGCCGGATTTTAAAGTATCGTAGGTATCCAACAAAAAAATCGATTTTTCCGGATAAAGATCGGCATAGGCTTCAAAGGCTTCAAGTTCGCTCGGAAAGGACATAACCCATGAATGCGCCATAGTTCCCGTAACCGGAATACCGAAGCGTTTTCCTGCAAGGGTATTGCTTGTGCTTGAAGCGCCTCCGATATAGGCCGCCCGCGATGCGCTCATAGCTCCGTCCGAACCTTGGGCGCGCCGCAATCCGAATTCCATAATGGAACCTTTTTTTGAAGCAAGCCAGACACGGGCCGACTTTGTTGCAATAAGGCTTTGAAAATTAAGGGTATTTAAAACCAAGCCTTCGATAATTTGTGCTTGAATAAGATCCGCATGAACGCGCACCAAAGGCTCGTTCGGAAAAACAATCGAACCTTCTTTCATTGCATATACATCGCCGGTAAAACGGAAGGTTTTTAAATAATCCAAAAAGTCCGGCTCGAAAATACCGAGTGAATCCAAAAAGGCAATGTCCGATTCGCTGAATGAAAAAGCGGTTAATTCGTCTATAAGCGTTTCGATTCCGGCAAAAACCGAAAATCCTCCGTCAAAGGGCTGGCGGCGGAAAAACATATCGAAAACGGCAGGATAGTTCATACCGCATTTCCAATAACCTTGCGCCATCGTCAATTCGTAAAAATCCGTAAAAAGGGCGGACAAAGCTTCTTTGTTTTTTTTGTCTTCCGTACCGCTCATGCAGCCTCCTTCCGCTTTGTTTTCCCCAAGCGCTTTTTAATTATACAGCCGTATCGATGTATGTATTCGACATACCGAAAGTGTACCGTCCTCTGTGTAAATGGTCAAGTAAAAAGGGCTGCAGTCGGCTTTTTTACAGGGAATTCCGGCTTTTATAGTTTTCCAACAGCGTTTTATACGACAGCGCAACCCTGTCTTGGGGAAAAACGCTCAAAGCTTTATCGATATATATTTGCGCTGTTTCTGTGCTTTTGTCCGCAATGGCGTGCAATGCAAGTTCGATATAATCCTGGGATCGGCGTTTTAATTCTTTTATCGTTTTATCGTCCGTGTCGTATATTTCAAATAAAAAATTCGGCTGTCCGGATACGGTTTTCATTCTCCGTATGGGCCGTATGCAATATGCCGTCGGGTCTTTAAGCGATAAAAATATTCTGTTTGATATCATTATGGAACTTCCATATATTTTTGTTTGATGTTGAAGCAATTCCGACATATAATATGCATTTGAAATGATAATACAATCCATCCTGTCGGTATCTCCGATTGTTCCTAACAGTATATCGTTATAGTCGATGCCTATGCCGATTTTAAGCGGGGCGAAACCTGCCGGTTTGATTTGTTTTGCCGTTACCGCTTCTTGTATGGTTATCGCACAGCGTACGGCGGCATCCGAGCCTTCGGGAAAAAGTGCAAAAAAACCGTCGCCTAAATATTTGGGAATAATGCCGCCGTGTGCGCGTATAATCGGAGCGACAAGGGCAAAATATTCGTTGAGCAGCGTAAATACGCGGTCGGGCGAAAGTTTTTCGGAAATATGCGTAAACGAACGTATGTCTATAGACAAAATAGGCATTGACAATTCGGTATTGTCGCCTAAACATATGTCGGTAATGGACTTTTTATTCAGCAAACGCATAAGTTTTTCGGGGAAAAACCGTATCAACGACTTATTAACCCGTATGATTTCTTTGTTCAGTTTCTCGACTTCTTTTATCGAGTCCGCATATTTATCTAAAACCATAATCGATATGATTATAATCGAAATGGAAGTTCCCACTTGCATGGAAAGATTTGAAAAGATAACTCCGAATGCAACCAATAAATCGTACATACCGAAAACAGCTAAAACCGTTATGGCAGCGACAATCCAAATACCGAAAGGATGTCTTTTTTTTATACTTACAATAGACATGCTTATGGCATATACGACACAGCAAGCCGAAAAAATTCGGTAGAATATAAGAACGGTGAATAATGCTTGGGATTTGAGGATAACCGTAAAAACAGCGTATAAAAGAGATACGCCGATTATTATTCGGTACGGAATTTTACAACAGGTATTTAAAGCTTCTTTTATAAAGACGGTAAAAAATAAAATTAAAAACGGGAGCGTAATATATCTGCCGATAATATGCAGACGCCAATGTATGTTCGGGAAAATAAAACCTATAATATGGGGGTAAAATAGGCTTTGCCGAATTGCAACAACGATTGCCGCAAATGCAAACCATAAAATAAACATGAGTTTTTTATACGATATGCCCAACACAAAAAAGAAAAATGCAACGCTGAGGGTAACCGCAAACATACCTGAATTTAGAATAAGGTCGGAAGTAAATCTTTTTTGTATATGACCGGCTTCTCCTAAAATAAAGGGGGTTGTGAATCCGGAGCGAGGATGTTCGAAGTTTGACACATTAAAAATAATTTCAGCTGTGCCGTTTAATTTCGGATAAAACGAAATTCGCGACGTTTGTATGCCGGGTATTTCCGATTTTAAGTTTGTACCGGGGGTTCCCTGCCGTGCAACCGTTTTACCGTTAAGGACAACGCTGCAACTGCTTGAAGCCCGGCCGATATGTAAAGAATATACCGTATTCGGATTCAAATTGGATACGATAAGTCCGTAAGAACCGTACCCGAATTCGGAATTCATTCCGGCTGTGTAAAAAGAGCCGGGTATAAATCCGTAAGATTCGGTTTCGTTTTTTAAAGAGCCGAATTGACCGGGGGTAAAATAAAATTCGCCGCTTATTGCAAACAGGTTTTGTTCCGGGTTATCCGGATATACAAGATTGCCTTTTTTTGCTTCCAAGTGCAAGGTTGCATTATTGTAGGTTGCCGAAAATGCATAAACAAAGTAAAAAAATACCGCCATATACACAAAGGGAAGGCAGCCTAAAATCGTTGTTTTTTTAGTCATTTATGCACCTCATATACGGAAATCGGCGTGTCTTTTCCCCGCAATTTGACAAGTCCGGCATATTTGAAGCCGATTCCTCCGGCCGGTTCCAAATCATAATTCTTTTTTACCGCATCGCTTAAAAAAATGGAAGCTTTTTGTTCCAGCGCATAAAAATGCAAACGCGATGCGATGTTTACGACATCGGAAATGGCGGTACTGTCCATACGCTCCGTTTCTCCGATTGTTCCGAGCATAACTTGCCCGTAATGTATGCCGCAGGAAAAGCTTATTTCGCCAAGCGCGTTTTGTTTTCGCGTTATATTTTTGTCTGCAATAAAATTACCGATCTTAAGCAAACAGTTAAGAGCTTCTTGTGCCGACCCGGTAAAAACAATCATCAAGCCTTCGGTTAAATATTTATCGATAAAGCCCCTATGTTCTTTAATAATGGGATTGATAACGGCAAGAATTTTATTATATATATTAAGCAGATTCAAGCGGTCGGCATTTGTTTTGAGATCGGCATGGGCGCTTAAATATACAAAGGCAATGTACATATTTTCCAAATCATGATCACCGAGTTTTACATCGGTATGCCCTTTTTTTAGAAAATTCATAAATTCATTAGGTAAAAACCGCGTTAAGGCCGTATTAACCTGTTCGATTTTTCGGGTAATGAGGGTTACTTTTTCAAACGTGGATTTAAAACTTTGCAGTACAATCATCGCCATGGGGATGAGCAGAGCCAAAATACCGAATTGTGCGACGAATATACCTTTTACAATATCATTTGAAATCAACATATCCCATATGGCCAGCAATAAAAAAAGGAACGAGCCGAATAAAAAAAACAAAGCGTATTTATCCCGCTTAAGGGCCGACCGGGTTAAAATAACCAAATCGTATACCGCAACCGCGAGTATATATATTTGTATATAGGTAAGCAGTTTTGTGTACAGTGAAATAGGGGTAAAAACGACGATTATACCGTATATGAATGCGGGTAATAAAATACAATAAAGAAAAACGGAGCGTTTTTTATTAAGCAATTCGTATATAAAAAACGAAACGAAAATAATTGCCGCAGAAAAAGTTACATATCCCAATTTATGCAGCAATACGCCGCTTACAAAGGGCAGTATCGTTGTAAGCAAAAACTCATCGTAGCAAAACATTCTTAAACTGAAAATAGTGCATAAAATGCTGAAACACAGGGCTTTTCTTTCTTTCGGATAAAAAATAAAAAGCGATAAAAAGAATATGGCTAAAAGAAACAGTATGCCGGCAATAATCGTAAAAGATACGACGGAGCGGTTATGACTTTCCAAAAGCGTGTCGTAAAAAGCTATTTTTACCGGCTTTAAAAATCCGGGATCTTTGTCGTTAAAGTTGGAAATATGAAAAACAAGCGTCGTTTCGGTTTTTTCTCGTAGAGGTAAAATAATTAATTCGGAACCCCAGTGGAACCGCTCGTCTTGTCCGTTTGTGCCGATTTTTCCGGATGTAAAAAAACATTCTCCGTCAAGGTAAGCGGCACAAGCCGAAGACGGACCTGCCAGTTTTAATGCATAGAGGGAATCGGATGCAAAGCCTTTTATTTTTACCGCATAGGTTGCATAGGCAAAGGCAGGCAGGGGCTGCGAATAGGTATTCCACCTTTTGTTTATCGATTCGAAGCGCGTATACTGCGAAAAATCTTGGGCGGGGTTTGAAAATTCATTGGGTATAAAAATCCATTCGCCTTCCAAATTGACGATTTCCGACTTTTGTAAATTTTCAATATTGTATACACCCTTGTGTATACGAGTGTTTTTTTCTGTTGCTTTCTCTTTTTTGCATGAAGGCAGTATAAGCATACACATACAAAAAAACATAAAAAACCGAAACCGCAGCGCACTTACTTTTAACAACATGCTACTTATTATCCTACATTCTCTTTTAATTGTAAAGCTTGGGAAAAGGTATTCGGTAAATTTTCCGTCCGACATTGTGTTTTTATGCTTTTCCGTATATAATATACAGTGTCGGGAACCCCTCGCCTTATGTATTTGTCAGTTCCGCTCCCGATTCGGAGATTTATATGAAAAAAATATTGATTTTTGTTGTTTTAGCTGCTGTTTTTACAACGGTTTCCTGTAAAAATCCCTTTTTGCAAAGTATGCTGGAAGGGGAAAGTTCCGTAGCGGAAGAGCCTTCCTCCGGTTCCGGAACGATAAGCGCTCCCTATGTGGAAGGCGGGGCTTCGCTGATTTTAAGTCCCGACAAAAAAGATATTTGTATTAAAGTCGTAACGGCGGATTCTTTGCCTGTTAATGTTGAAGGCTGTACTCAAACTTCCATTCCGAACAATAGGTGGATAGTCTTAAACGCTTTAGGCACTAAGGTGGTGCTGAAGGGTAAAATTACGCAATTGTACTGCCGTAATAATCAATTGACATCGCTTAATGTGCAGGGCTTAACTGCTTTACAGGAATTGTACTGCCAAAATAATCAATTGGCGGCGCTTAATGTACAGGGCTGTTCGGCTTTGCAGTCTTTGTACTGCAATGATAATCAATTGACATCGCTTAATGTGCAGGGCTGTTCGGCTTTGCAATTCTTGTACTGCCGTAATAATCAATTGGCGGCGCTTAATGTACAGGGCTGTTCGGCTTTGCAGTCTTTGTACTGCAATGATAATCAATTGATATCACTTAATGTACAGGGCTGTTCGGCTTTGCAGAGGTTGAACTGTTGGAAAAATCAATTGACATCGCTTAATGTGCAGGGCTGTTCGGCTTTGCAATTCTTGTACTGCAGGGAAAATCAATTGACATCGCTTAATGTGCAGGGCTGTTCGGCTTTGCAGAGGTTGAGCTGTTGGAAAAATCAATTGACATCGCTTAATGTGCAGGGCTTAACTGCTTTACAGGAATTGAACTGCCAAAATAATCAATTGGCGGCGCTTAATGTACAGGGCTGTTCGGCTTTACAGTCTTTGTACTGCAATGATAATCAATTGATATCACTTAATGTACAGGGCTGTTCGGCTTTGCAGTCTTTGTACTGCAATGATAATCAATTGACATCGCTTAATGTGCAGGGCTGTTCGGCTTTGCAATTCTTGTACTGCAGGAAAAATCAATTGACATCGCTTAATGTGCAGGGCTTAACTGCTTTACAGGAATTGAACTGCCAAAATAATCAATTGGCGGCGCTTAATGTACAGGGCTGTTCGGCTTTGCAGTTGTTGTACTGCGCTAATAATCAATTGATATCGCTTAATGTGCAGGGCTGTTCGGCTTTGCAGTGGTTGTACTGCCAGGAAAATCAATTGACATCACTTAATGTGCAGGGCTGCTCAGCTTTGGATGTGTTGAACTGCTGGAAAAATAGGTTGGATGCAACCACTTTTATAAGTATATTCAACGCGCTTCCGAATCGTCCTGCCTCGGATGGTGGCAGCTGTACGCTGTATTCAACCGGGGCGGGTGAAGAAAATTGTACGGATTTTACTTTTCCGTCTTCTTTACAAGCTGCCTTTAACGGAGCGAAAGCGAAAAACTGGAAGATGTACAAACAACCCGAATCGGGAAACGCGCAGGAAATATAGGGGAACAAGGTTCAAAGTTCAAGGTGCAAATGTCGAATGCCGAATGACAAAGGTCGAAGGTCGAGGTGCGAAGGGCGAATGCTGAGTGTCGAATGTCAAATGGCGAATGACGAATGTCAAATGTCGAAGGTCGAATGGCGAGGTTCGAATGGGAAAATAACAAAAAGCGGCAATGTGTCTATTGACACTTGCAAAAGGCATTCGGTACAATAACATATGAATACAAATATTGTAAAAACGGCAGTGTTTGTTTTCGTCTGTGCCGGTACTGCAAGTGCCGGACTGTGGCTGTATAATAAAACGGTAAAAAACCGCGAATTGCAAGTACAGCCGCCTGCAGCTGTTCAAAATGCGGAAAAAAAAGCCGCCGATGTTTCCCCGCTGCAGCAAGAACCTTTGAAGCCCCTTACGCCTTTTTCCGCCCGTGATATGTCGAAAACTGCCGAATCGAATCCGCCGCCTGCAAAAAAAGTTCCGCAGGCAAAAAATCCTGCAGCGAAAGTTCCGGCTGCAAAAAGTCCGCCGCTCAAAAAAATGTCCGCAGAACAGGTTAAACCTGCGGCCGGTTTCGAAAAAAGCGCCGACAGCGAAAAGGTACAAACAATGCCGGAACCAAAAAAGGTTTCCGAAAGCGCCCCCGCTGCGGAACCCAAAAGCCCGGTTGACGCTTCGGAAAAAAATACCGAAAAAAGGCCCGGCAAAACCGTTCAAGATACACCCGCCTTTTCCTTTGCCGCGGGCGCCCCGAAAAGGTTTGCATGGTCGCTCGCCTTTTTAGCCGAAGCGAATATGAACAGCCCTGTAAATCCCGCCTCCGGAACGGGCATGTACGCCCTTTTTGTCCTGCCGTTCGATGTAAAGCTCGGAAACTTTTCCGCAGGGGTAAAGGCGCTGTATTCGCACGATTTTAACAAACATCACCTGTTCGATACCGCTCTGTTGTTTCGTTGGAACTTTTATGATTTTGCCTCAAAACCGCACAAAGATTCGGGCTTTTTTATTCAAGCCGAAGGCGGCGCAGTTTTAAGTTACAGCGAACATAAAAAGACGGGCAACCCGCTTATATTCGGTTTGGGACAAGCTTCTTTCGGATACCGCCTGACACTACATAACTTTTTTATAGAACCCTATATACGCGGCGGTTATCCGGTAGTATGGGCAATCGGCCTTGCAGGAGGAATACGGTTCGGCGATTGATGAAGGTCAAATGTCGAAGCTCGAAGGTCAAGGTGCGAATATCGAATGACGAGGTTCGAGGTTCAAGTTGTGTAAAACGTTGTTTTTTCCGAAAAAATCGTATATACTGTACGTGTGGGAATGAATCCCCTTTTGGGGTATGCCCTTCCTTAGAGGAGGTTGTTATGAAAAAACTCTGTGTAGGATGTATAAGTTTATGTTCGATACTTTTTTTAGCCTGTAATTTCGGTTTAAAAAAAGATTTTGCAACGGTACAAATCGATTTCGGCGCTTCTTCACCGCTTGAACGTGCCCTTGATTCGGCAACCGCGCTTCCGATACTTTCAAGTACGCGCATAAAAATAGAAACGGAAGGTTCGATCAGCGGTTACTCCGCTGTGGAATTGCCGCCGCAAGCGCCTAAAAACATCAGTTTAAACCTTCCTGTCGGCGATACGGTTGTTATAAAAGTATCCGCCTATAATCCGTCGGGTATATGGTCGGGCTCGGTTACGCACCGGGTAGAAGAAGGCGCAAACGCCGTCAGCGTCAAACTCGGTAAAAAGGTGTCTGGCTTAAATAAGCTTTTGTTTACGCAGAAAAAAACAGTCAATGAAATGGGACACACTAATTACGACTTAACCCTCTACCTTGGCGGAAAAAAAATTGACTTGATAGGATCTGAAGCCTCCTATAGTTTTGCCCGCGACAGTTTGGGAAGAGTTTTAGTCGGATATACTGTCACCAACCTTTGTGTTGACCGCTATACGAGTGAGGGAAATCTTGATGTCAACGGTACAGTAATGGCGGCCGATTCTTTTGCAAACGATTATACAACGGGGAAGATGTATGCTCATATTTCTAACGATAATCAGTTAGTGCAGATAGAGGACAACCTCTCCGGACAGGTGGTTGCAATGGGACTTGACGGACGTGTTTTTGCCGCCGATAACGGCCGCATTGCATGGGTCGACACAGGCAGCCAGCTCCTCAAGGTTGCCCCGATTCCCAATTCCGTTTCTTCGCTTGGAACTCACTTTTTCGGCACACAAATCGATGATGATATTGAAATCGATGATTGTGAGCCTTCCGAAGTAACCGACCTTTTTATGCGCGGTTCTTATGTCTACGTGCTTTTTACGACCGAATATAAACTTCCCGGCTTCAGTAATCCCTTTTATATTTTCGGCGGCGTTGTGCGCTATAATGTAAACGATTTGGGTGAGGAGCCGGTAAAAATCGGCTTTGACGACCCCGATATTGATACCGATGATCATACATTTGATAAGAGTTATTACGCTCAAAACTTTTACGGGGCGGTAAAGGTTATCGGCTTTGACGACGACAATATCTACATAGCCGACGACGGTTTTGATTCGGCTTATGTCGAAGACGGTTACGGTCATCACCATTTGAACATTACGGCGGACCGTAACCGTATAGCCGCTCTTAACATACGCACAAATTCGCTCAGCTTTACGGATGCAGCACCTGCAAAATGGTTTAATGAGTGGACACGCTAGCCGGAATAACGGCGGAAAAGGGCGGGGAAAAACGGACACCCGCCCTTTGTTCGGTCTACCGGTGTATGTTTATATCACAGAGCAAGATTTACAGAGCGCATAAAATCAAAATATACTTCATCGATAATATAAAAAACGCCGATGGCCGGCTCAACTACCTCGGCTTCCGCTTGGCGTGCTACTGCAGCCCCTAACGGGAATTTTATATAAAGAAAAGGTTTTTGCTTCCAATAACTTAGTTTAAAACAGCGACCGTACCCGCTGTTTAAACTCGATTCCGCGATGAAATTCGTTTGTAAACAGTTCGAAGCTGGCCGCCCCCGGCGATAAAACTACCGTATCGCCCGTTTCGAGGTGTTTTTTTAATTCGCATAACAGGGGTTCAAAACCCTCGTAGGGGCCGTAATAGCGAATGTTGCGTTGTTTTAGCAGGGGGATAAGCAGGTTTGTACCGCTTCCGCCGAGCAAGTACAGGCTTTTGGCGCGCGAAGCGTTTTCGGCAAGGGGCGTAAAATCGAGGTTTTTATCCGTACCTCCGCAAATAAGTACGGGCTCTTGTATAAAGGCGTTCAGTGCCGCCGCTGCCGCTTCGGGAATTGTGGCTGCGCTGTCATTGTAAAAGCGTATTCCCTTTGCTTCATAGAAAAATTCCATGCGGTGTTCTATGCCGCCGTATGTGTCCATTACATCCGCAATTTTATCCTGCGGCGCGCCGTATAAAACAAGCGCCAAAGCCGCATTTAGAACGTTTTGCCTCAGTTTTATACCCGGTATAAGCGGCGTGTTGTTCAGCGCGCGTATAAGCTTTGTGTCTATGCGGCAATACCCGTTTCCGTCTTCTGCAAAAAAAGCGCCCTGCACAGGGGCGGGCAGTTTTTTTTCACCGTAACGATAGGTAACAGCGCGGCTTTCGCGTGCAAATTCGTCGCCCCACTTATCGCCGTATGCGCAAATAAGGCGGCCGGTTTCGTCCATATTTTTATATATGATTTTTTTATCGGCGACGTATTTTTCCATTGTGCCGTACCAGTTTAAATGATCGCTCATAATCGGCGTAATAAGGGCGATACCGGGTTTAAAAAACGAAGTTTCTTTAAGGTCGGCAAGTTGCCAGCTTGAAAGCTCCAACACAACGGGGGTATCCGTCCCCGTTTTTTCGACAAAGCTAAGCGGGCTTACCGTGATATTGCCGCCTAAAAAAGCATTATAGCCTAAGGCTTTTAAACCGTAGTGCAGGGCGCTTACGGTTGAAGATTTTCCCTTGCTGCCCGTTACCGCTATGAGGGGAGCTTCCGAGAGGCTAAGAAAAACGGAAATGTCCGTTTCTATGCGTTTGGCATGTTCCAAATACACATTGCCTTCGCGTTTTACGCCGGGGTTTTTTATAACGATGTCGGCGCTTTTAAAATCTTCTATACGGTGTTCGCCGAGTACAAAACGGATATTGGAAAAGCATTTTAATTGTTCCAGCGAAGGACGAAGCGCTTCGGCGCTTTTTAAATCGGTAACGGTTACCCGTGCGCCCCGTTCGGCAAAAAAAGAAGCTGCGGCGCGCCCTCCGCCGTTAAGGCCCAAGCCCATAACGGTGATTCGTAGATTTTTCATCTGTTCCGATAACTGCATAAGGCAAGTATAGCAAAAAAAAAACCGCCTGAATAGTACAGACGGTTTCGCTTTAGCGCAAGTTTGGAATTCGATTGTTAGAATTTAATCGTAAGACCCGCTTTTACGTTTAAGCTGTTTGCCAAGGTATTTTTTACCTGTGTATCGGAACTTTGGCCGTAGTTATACGTACTGCCGTCGGGCAATTTGAATTCTTTTTTAGCGACAAGCGGGGCAAAATATACCGTGTCGGCAATACCGGCATAGATACCGAGGTGCTTTGTAAAGTAAAACTGTGCAAGTACGTTTGCACCCGCTCCGAGCATAAAGTCAAGCTTTGCATAGCTTACTTCATTACCCGTTACCGGAAGTTTCATCGTCTTTTGTGCGTACATTGTGTTCAATCCTACGCCGCCGCCTATAAAGAGGTTAAAGGGGCTTTTTTTAAAGAACGTAAAACCCGCTCCCAATTGGCTGTCGAAGATGATTGCCGAGTTTTTCAAATCGTTAATATTGCTGTTAATAATGTCCGAATGGGTTTTTGCAGGAAAGGCCATTTGAATCATACCGTACAAAAACCTGCCGCGTACGTCGAGGGCAAAGCCTGCAGCATTGTTTTTTTCATCTTTAAGATTGCCGAAAGAATCGCCTACAATGGCTTGAACGTCTGCGGGTAAGGTTCCCCCTTCCATCTTTGTGCGTACAAGATAGTTTGTAAAAGCCGGTCCGATTGAAATTGCAGTATCTGCAAATACAAATACAGCCGATACCAATAAGACAACGGCCGCAATCAATAGTCTTTTTTGTTTCATAAAAACCTCCTTGAAAATTAAAACGATGTAGCATCATTTTAGGGTCATTTATATGATATACTAAAATTATAAAAAAAACAATATAAAGCTACACGATGCACTGAATTTTACTTCCGGTTATGCCTTTTTCTATTTCCAGCCGTGCACCTATGCGTGTTTTTAAAGCAGCGACGTGAGAAACAAGGCCTATACAGCGGCTGCCGCGGATTTCGTCCAGTACCGACAAAGCTTTTTCCAATGCCGTATCGTCAAGAGAACCGAAGCCCTCGTCTATAAAAAGGGAATCGAGCTGAACACCGCCGCTTTTTGCCTGAACGGTATCGCTGACGGCAAGAGCCAAGCTTATTGACGCCATAAAGGTTTCGCCGCCTGAAAGGGTAGAGCAGGGGCGGCGTTTTCCCGTATAATTATCGTATATTTCCAAGTCCAAGCCCTGATAGCCGCGGCCTCCTGCGGCTTCTTTTACGTAAAGCTCATAGCGGCCGTCCGATATGCGTTCGAGCCGTTTGCCCGCGTAAAAGCATATTTCCTGAAGATACATTTGCAGTATCCACGATTCAAGCTGTATTTTTTTCGGATTTTTTCCCGAAACGGCGTTGTGGATTTTTTCATAATCGGCCAAGGCGGCAAACAGTTCTTTGCGCCGCTTTTCCAATTGCATAAATTCGTCGTTTTTTGCCCTTATATCGGAAAGCAAAACTTGAATTTCGTGCACGTGCGCTTCTTTTTCGGCAAGTACTCGTTCCGTTTGGGCTTTTTGTTCCGAAAGTTCGGCATAAAGGCGTTCCATTTGTTCCGGATTTTCAGGCAGCGCGGCTTTTTTTTCTTCTCGTATAATTTCAAGCCGCCGTTTTTCGGTTTTATATGCTTCGATTTGACGTTCCAAATCCTCTGCATTGTTTTTTAATTCTAAAACGGAACGTACGGCTTGTTCCGCCGTATTGCTTGAACCTTGCATAAGACTGAGGGGCGAATCGGCAAGGGCTGCATCCAGTTTTGCGGCGGCTTCGGCACGTTCCGTTTCGCTTATGAGCACGTCTTTATGCAATATTTTCGCTTTGCCGCTTAATTCGGCATGCTCTTTTTCGGCTTGTGCCCTTTGTTCTCTGTATGCTTGTACGTTTTTTTCCGCTTGATTCCGTTCGTTATATAAATCTTCCAATATCTTTCGAATGTATACGGGATTTTCGTCTTCTTTTGCGTGAATATGCGTTTGCAATGGGGATAAAAGTTCTTTAAGATGCTGCTTTGTGTGCAAAAGGCGCGCTTGTGCCGCCGCTTTGTCTTTTTCCAAAGCGATAAGCCGTTTTTCGGGAACTTGGAGTTCGTTTTCGTATTTTTGTATTTGAGCGCATGCCTGTTCCAGCTCCCGTATGTGTGCCGCATGCTGTTCGCGCATATGCTGTGCGTGATTAAGGTTTTGTTCCGCATCGGCGGCGGCAAGCGTTTGTGCTTTTTTTTCGCATTCGCCGATAAAATCGTCCGAAAAAATCGGCAGGTTTTTTTTACTTTGGTTTATACGTCCCTGAAGTTCTTTTTCGCTGTCTTCGGTTTCTCTAAGAGAACGTTCCGCTTGCATGCACAACTGTTCTTGCGTTTTTATTTTTTCTGCCAAGTCAAGCGATTGTTCTTTCGGTACGGCGGGTGAAGGATGTTCCGTAGAACCGCATACCGGGCAGGGGCTGCCGTTTTGCAAATGCTGCGCTAAAAAACAGGCAGCCGAATTTGTATCGATATGTTCTTTTTCCCGTAAAAAATCATTTAAAATCATACGGGCTTTTTCGGCCGTATCCTTTGCCGATGTTTGCAGTGCCTTTAATTCGTTTTCACGGACTTTAAGGAGTATGTATTCGGCTTCCGACACGTTTTGTTCGGCTTTTTTTGCGTTTTCGCGCAATTCATATTCTTTTTGCCTGATTTGCTGCAAAGGATTAAGTTTTTCCGTAATCGCCTGCTTTTCCGCATCGGCGGTTTGTATACTCCGCTCAATATCGGCCGCGTTTTGTTTTGCCTCATCCAAATCGTTTGCGCCTTTTAAAGCGTGTTCCGCGTTTTGAATAAGCAGCGAAAGTTCGCGTGTGCGTTTTTCGTTCAATTCGGCTTCGGCTGCGCGGTTTTCCATATCGGAAAGTTTTTGTGTGCACGTGTCGAGTTTTTGGCGGGTATCGCTCAGTTCTTTTTGTATGCGGTTGTACTGTAATTCGGCCGCTTCTGCGGCATTTAAAAGAGGTTCGATGCTCAGGGCAAAACGAATATGCGCAAGTGTTTTTTCCCGTTCTGCCTGCCGCCCGCTTTGTTCGTCCAAACGCAGCAATTCTTTGTTTATATGCTCGTATTCGCGGTATTGCCGCAGGTTTTCTTCGGTTTGTACAATTTGTGTGTGTATCTTTAAAAGATTTTTACGCAGCCGGTCGCAGTTTTGCATGCTTTGTTTTACGTTTTTTTCATATTCCTCAATACGGTTTTGAGCGTCGGCAGTCGAAAATACCTTTTCAAGGCGGTTCAAAGCGTTCATTACTTCTTCAAGCATATTGTCAAGGCGGTTTTTTTCTTCTTTTACGGCTTCGGCGGTTCGGGTAAAACGTTCGATAGGAAAGAGTTTTGCCAGCATATTTTTCCGCTCGCTGGATTTTTGCCGTAAAAATTCGGCAAAATCGCCTTGCGGCAGCAATATAATCCGCGAAAATTCATCCGCCGACAAGGCAAGAAGGGATTGTATAAGCGCGTCGGTTTCGCTTTTTTGGCAGCTTAACAATTGCGCCCTATTGTCGGCGATAAGGTGCAGTTCAACCGCTTCGGCGCTTTCGGTAAGCGTTCCGTTACGGGTAATTCTGCTTACGGGCAGCGTTCTTCGGATACGGTATTGTTTTCCGTTGAGTAAAAAATCAAGCTCCGCAAAACATTCGTCCTGTTCGCCGCAAAAGCCGGAACGCAGTAAGCGTATGTCGTTTTGTTTCCTTGAACCGGGTAAACTCCCGTATAAGGCGTATGTAAGGGAATCGAGAACGGTGGTTTTACCGGAGCCTGTTTTGCCGCAAATAAGGAACATATCGCCCAAAAGAGAAAAGTCGATACGGTGTTCTCCGGCAAAAGAGGCTATGTTTTTTACGGTCAGCTTAAGCGGTTTCATTTGTACGTATCCTTTGTTCTGTTTGTACGAATAAATCCACCGCTTTTTCCCAATCGGCATTTTGTGCGGCGCAATCCGCATTGCGGGTATTGTCCGCATTGTCGGTATTTAAAAGTCCGGCATCTTTTAAAAACGAATACAAAATATCTTTAAGCGGCAGCCGGTCCTGTGCTTCCAACAGCCGCCTTTTTTTTTCCGCTTGTGCGCCGTTTAAGCTTTGCATTCGAATGTCCGCTTCGCGCTTAACCGAAAGCAAAAACGGAAATTTTTCACGCAATCGCGCCGCTGCATTTTCCGCAACGACGGAATCGGTATACGTACATTCCACATAATCGCCGGCATATTCGGCGTACATATCGGTGCGGAATAATTGTTCAAAGTTTCCGGTTATTTTAACGACGCGGCGTAAACTTTTAACGGGCAGGGCGGTTATTTTAACCGAATTGTTTTTTTGAGCTGTCTGCGGATTAAATTCGACCCGTAATAATTTTTTTTCCGTTCCCGCCTCATCAAAAGAATATGAAAGCGGCGAACCGGCATAATACATGCGGTCGGTCACTTTTTGCATTTTGTGAATATGACCTGCCGCCGTGTATGCAAAAAAATCGAAAAGGGAAGCGTCTATTTGTTCGGCAGTACCGATAAAAATACGCTCGGAACCGCCGCTTTGCGCGCCGGTTGTAAATACATGGCAGGACAATAAAGCCGCCAAATCTTTAAATGCCGAATCGCTTTTTTGCAGTTTTCTATGGGCTTTTTGTATTCTTTTAACCGCTTCCCGGACCAAGTCTTCTTGAGAGCGCAAAACCGTGCCGTCGCAAGCGGTTAGTGCGCCGCTTTGCAAAAAAGGCAGTTGATAAAGGGCGGCTTCGACGCTTCCTTCTTTATTTTTTAGAAAGACGGGTTTTATACAGTTTATAGGATCGCTTGCAATATAAATATGCTCGTTTTCTAAAAGTTCCGCCGCAAAACCCAGCCGTTTTGCCGAATCGTGATTGCCCGGAATAATGCATACGGCAAGGCCGGGAAGCGTATTATGGATGCGGCTTAAAAACCTGTCAAAAAGGCTTACCGCTTCCGGCGGCGGAACCGCCTTGTCGTACACATCTCCGCTGATAATGAGTGCATCGTAATGATATGAAGTCAACTCGGAAAAAAGGGAATCAAGCATAAAGGATTGGTCTTCAAGAAGTGAAAATTCGTAAAAAATTTTACCTAAATGCAAATCCCCCGTTTGCAAAATGCTGAGCATAAGGCATACTGTAGCATAAAGACGGTATTTTTGCTATAGTTTGACTATGAGTAGGATTATACGCGCTTCGGTACTCGGTTATTGTATGGGAGTGCGCCGTGCCGTGAAGCTTGCCGAAGACACTTTAAAAAAATATGCCGATTCGGATGTGTACAGTATCGGCCCTCTTATACATAATGAAGATGCGCTTGCGTACTTAGCCTCCTTGGGGCTTACCGTTCTTGATGAAACCGCATTGGAACATCTTTGTGCGGAATCCGAACATAAAGCAAAAAAATCCGTCGTTATTATCCGCGCTCACGGGGCAGCTCCCGATATACGTGAAAAACTGCACGCTGCCGGCATTGTCATTGTCGATGCGACGTGCCCGCGCGTACTTGCAAATCAAAAAAAAGTTTTTAATTGCGCCGTACAAAAATACAAAATAATTATAGCGGGCGACAAAAGCCACGGCGAAGTTACCGCTCTCTGGGGCGAAGCTGTTCATGCGGGAGCCGAATGCGTTATTGTACATAACGAACATGAAGCGCTCGTTCTCAGCCGCAGCAGCGGTTTTGCGGGTGCAAAAACCGCATTGGTAAGTCAAACAACCGTGAGCACCGACGAATATGAGAAGATACGTGCAATACTGTGCGGCGTACATCCGGATATACGGGTATTCGATACGATATGTCCGGCAACGCATGAGCGGCAAAAAGCTTTGCGGGAACTGTCCGGACAGGTTGACGGAATTCTTGTTGTCGGAGGAAAAAACTCGGCAAATACCAAACGTTTGTTTCAAAGCGCTCTGCGTTTATGCCCTTATGCGGCCCATATCGAAAGCGCCGCCGATATTCCGGCGGATTTTTTTAATTTACAAACCGTCGGCATTACAGCCGGAGCATCCACTCCGGATGCGGTTATTCGGGGCGTCGAAAACCGCTTGTTAAAAAAAACCGAAATGTTAAAAGAAGCCTGATATGAGTTTTTTACAAGGACCGCCTTCGTCAATTCCCGTCGTTTCGTTTTCGCAAGCAGGTTCGAAAACCCTAACGGAAGGGAGCACTGTATTTGTTCGTGTTCTTGCATTCGAAGGAAGCGGGCGTTATACGGTATCCTTTGCGGGGCAGCGCTTTAGCGTTTTTTCACGCAGCGCTTTACCTCCGGGAACTTCTTTCCGCGCCGATGTGCGCATGGAAAACGGCCGTATTTTGCTTGTGCCCCGGCGGGAACCTGCGTTTTCCGATTCGGCCGGCAATTCGGTAAAGCGGTTTTCATCACTGAATGCCGACAGTTCGGGTAAACTTTTTTCCTTTTTGCAGCAGCTCGGTTTGCCCGCCGACAGCCTGTCTTTTCGCTTGGTTCAGTTTTTCCAAGAAAACGGCGTACAGTTTAATAGCCGCTTTGCTTTAAAAGCGCGTTCTCTTGCAAAGCGTTTTAAAGGATATGAAGACGATGCCGCCGAAGCCGCTTTATTTTTGCTGCAAAAAGGAATAGAGCCGGATGAAAAAAGTATTATGTATGTTTTGTCTTTGCTTTACGGAACTTGCGGCGACGATACAAACAATAAGGGCGGCGAGTTTTTGCACGAATTTTCGGCTTTTTCTTTGTCCGATATCGAAAACACTATCGTATCGCATTTGTATGAAAAACCCGAACATATTGTGTCTTTGCCGCCGGGACTGCTATCGTTTTTGAATCACACCAAAACCTCCGAAAAACATTGGATATTTCTTCCCTTTGAATATTGTATTGGAGATAAGGTTTTTAGTGGAGTTATTAGAGTTTTTTTAAACCTTGAACAAAAAAAAGCTGAAAAAGCGGTGATTTCGGCGTTTACACCTATTACGAATTATCTTTTCATGCTATACTTTAAACATCAAACAAATCAAAAAGAGAAATTAGGTATACATATTGACTATTGCATAAGTCCTGCCGTGTCGGAATCAAAAACGGCACGGCTTAACCGTTTATTAAACGAATTGCTGTCGGCAATTGCGGAAACGGAGGTTTGTTATCGACAGGATTTGTTTGATTCGGGAGGCTTTACCGGTATGCCGGATCTTTCATTTGTCGAGGCCCGCGCATGAGTAAACGTAACGATTTTCGGAAAACCGCCGTAGCTTTACGCTACCCGGAAGGGTTTCCGGCGCCCTTTATTGCTTGTAAAGGAAGGGGGCGGCTTGCCGATGCCATAATACGGACGGCAAAAGAATCGGGGGTTCCCTTGGTTGCGGAGCCTGAAACGGCACAAATACTTTCGCTGCAAGAGATAGGCAGCTATATTCCGCAGGAAACATATCAAATTCTCGCGGCGGTATTTTGTTTTTTAAAAGAGAATGAAGCGTATGGAAACGATTAAAAGCGAATCATTAAAAGAAGGTATGCGATTTTCCGCTCCCGTTTTTTTTGATGACGGAAAAAATATGTTTTTGGGTGAAAAAAGGCCTGTTACACCTTTTCATTTAAACGTTCTTACGCGTTGGAAAATACCCTATGTCATAACTTACGGTAAAGAATGTTCGCAAGATCAAAGTGCGGAATCGGATGATGTTGAAGAGTTGGAAATGCTGGAAGAACTTGAACCTGCCGATTCGGGAAATTCTTCCCTTTCCAACATTATACGTAAAAAAATGACCGATGTTTCTTTATGGCAATCGTATTCGAAAGCTTTAAAAAGTATGCAGCGGATTTATATGAATTACAAAGACGAGGACAAGGTCGATAAATCGCTGTTTGACGAAATCGTAAAATCGGTATACAAGCTCGTAAACGAAGACAGGGATTTTGCACTTAATTGTGTTTTTTGTAAAATTGAAAAAAGTTCCTTTTATCCGGGAGCGGCTTTGGATACCGCCATTCTGGTTACGGTTGTGGGGTCCGCTTTATCGCTGCCTCAGCCGACTATCATACACAGTATAACGGCGGCTTTGCTGCACCATCTCGATATGATGCATATTTCCGATCCCGCTTTGGGTAAAAGCGGGCAATTCGGATTGATTGAAGACGTGCAGCTAAAAACACAGTTGCAAAAAACAACGGTTTTTGCTTCGGATGTTTTAATGTATCCGCGCGAAGTTATCGTTATTCTTATGCAGCGCCATGAACATTGGGACGGAACGGGTTTTCCCGACGGCCGCAGGGGAGAAGACATAGACATCGGCGCCCGCCTTTTAATCGTATGCGACGCTTTTTACAATATGATTTCAAAAAAGCCCGAAGGCGGCGGTTTGCTTGCCTACGATGCCGCAAAAAAGCTTTTGGATGCAAAAGAAAAATATTTCGATTCTTCCGTGCTTAAAGCCTTTGTCCGTTCCATAGGCTTATATCCGCCGGGTACCTTTGTTTTGCTCAACGATTCGTCGATTGCACAAGTTGTGTGTAATAACGCCGAAGCCCCCTTTGTTCCCTCCGTACAGATTATTTTATCGAACGGAGCAAAAGAGGATAAGGTGGGACAATTAATAGATTTAAATGTTCAAAAAACGGTTTTTATTGTCCGGGCAATACATCCGGAAAGTGAAATGGCCGGTGGCTGATAAATCGGATAATACAATTCAAAAGGGGAAAAAAGGAGAAAAAAAGGCAGAAGATTACCTTAAGGAACACGGATATACCGTTTTATACCGTAATTGGCGTACCCGCAGAGGTGAAATCGATATTATAGCTGAAAAAGACGGCGTACTTGTTTTTGCCGAAGTTAAAGCACTGTCTTGTTCTCCGATTGATACTCTTGAACGTGTACTCGGCAGTATAAAACAAAAAAAAATAATCGAAACGGCTAAATGTTTTTTGCTGGAGAATCGACAATATAATAACAGCTATATCAGATTTGATGTGCTTATTATTGATGTACCCTATTATCCTCCGGTATATCATATAAAAAACGCTTTTTCGGAGTGTGTATGACGGTTTCTGCAAAAAACGCTGCGGCTGAAAATATTCCGCTTAAAATATTGGAAATCCGCCGCAAAATTAACGACACTGCTTATGTCGATAATGCGGTGCAGCGCATAGCCTTGGTTTTAAGCCGTGAAATTGCCGGAAAACCCTGCCGTTTTAAAGAAGTGATATTATGAATAACGTAAAAGAAGAAAAACAGCATAAAAACGAAAAAAGAAGACGGAATAATAAACGCCGCAAAGATACGGCAAAAAAAGACAATTCCGTTTCCGCATCTTCGGCACGTATACCCGAAGCGGAATATTTACCTCCCTATGCGCCGGAACCGGTGCAGTGTTCTTTGTGCAATAAGCCGGTAAAGGATTTTATGTCGGCGTTGGCGGATAAAACAACAGGGGAACCGGTACACTTCGATTGTGTGCTTAACTATCTTAACGAGCATGAAAATTTGGAAAAAAACCGAAGCATTTCATATATAGGACAGGGACGTTTTGCCGTCATCTCTTTTAAAACTCCTTCGGATCTTTCGCATTTTACAATCGAACGTATTATAGAATGGGAACCTCGTGATAAAAAATATTCGTGGCGCTCCGATATTGCCGATTTATACAGCAGTATAAAATGATGTGTATGGAAAAAATAAAGAAAAGTTTTTTTTATTTGTTTCTTTTGTTTGTTTTCACCTGTTTTGCCCAAACGCCGCCTGCATCTTTTTATGTCGATGCGGAAAAAGCTTCCTCCGTTATTGCTTTAAACACCGATTTTGACATTTACTTCGATTTCCTGTTTACGAGTTTGCAAACGGAGCAAAATCCCTCTTCACCGCTTAAAGCTGCCGTTCCGTCAAACTGGAATAAGCAGTATTCCGAATTTAAAGGCGAAAAAACCGCTTACGGTTATGCCACATACCGGCTTTTATTGCAGGGTATACAGCCCGGAATCCGCTATGCCTTTTATATGAAATATACGCCGTCGGCTTCTTGTGTAATATATGTCGATGGAAAGCAAATTGTTTCGGCAGGGCAGGTGTCCGCTTCCGAGGAAAATTTTAAACCCGCATACAAACCGATGTATGCGGAATTTACCGCATCAAACCGGGGCGAGGCGGAACTTGTTATACAAGTGGCGAATTGGACATACCGCAAGGGAGGACTTTGGACTCCCGTATACTTCGGTAAACAAAATGTTGTATACCGTTATTACAATACAAGCGCGGGCATTACTTTTTTTATCTGCGCAATGCTTTTATTTTTGGTTATCGTTTGTTTTACAATATTTGCTTTAAACGTCAAAAAACATAATTCTCTATATTTGGGACTTTTTTTGTTTTCCCTTGCGATCCGCATGAGTATAACCGGTTTTAACATAGCCAGTTTAATTTTTGAAAATTTTCCGTATGCACTGGCGTTTAAGCTTGAGTATTCCGTTTTATGGCTTGCGCCGACCGCTTTTTTGTATTTTTTATATTCAATGTTTACGTGGGCACCTGCCAAGCGATTAAAGTATGCATACGGCATTTTTCAACTTACGCTCGGCGTTCTTTCGATTGTTTTGCCTATTTCGATAGTCAACAGAATGGTACCGCTTTTTGAAATAGGAACCGTTTTAGGCGCTCTGTATTGCGGAATTTTGCTTATTATTGCGTTTTTAAAAAAAGAAAAACGTGTATTTATGTATTCCGTATCTTTGTTTGTCGTCGCCCTTGCCGTATTGTACGAAATTGCGTATCTTTCCATACACGGAACGCTTGTATACAGTTTTATTCCTTTGGCTTTTTTAATTCTTGCTATCGTACAGTTTTTTACTCTTGCCGCCCAAGAAACCTCTTTGTTTTCGGACAGGGTTGTACTTATACATAAGCTGAAAAAACTGAACGATGCATATGTACGCTTTGTACCGCGCGAATTTTTGGATCTTTTAAATAAAAAAAACATAACCGATGTTGCTTTGGGCGATTATGTTCAGCGGGATATGGGCATTTTGTTTTCGCAAATTTACATCAAATCGGACGGGGAAGAAATATCCTTGGAAGAACAATACGATATTTTCAGCACTTTTTCGATGGTAGTGTCTTTGCTTATGCCGCAATATAAGGGTTTTGTAAGTAAATTTCTCAGCCGCGGAATAATAGCTTTATTTCCTTCCGGTACGCAGGATGCCGTTAATTGCAGCTTTGAAATACAGGAGCGCATAGATAAACTCAACGAAATACGCCGTTCTGCCGGCAGACCGCCCGTTTCCGTTGCAATGGGAATACACTACGGCAGAATGATTTTAGGAACTATAGGCGAAATTTCACGTTTGGACGATACGGTTATATCGGATGCGGTGAACACCGCAGCGCGTATAGAAAGCGTCGCCGAAAAATTAAAATCGCCCGTTTTGGTTTCGCTTGAAGCGGTCGAAAAATCCGATTTGGCAAAAAATCCCGATATTGCTTTAATTCCCTTAGGCAACATTCATATAAAGGGCAGGGTAAAATTGGTTTCGCTTTTCAAGTGCCTTCCTCTGGAACCTTTTCGTGAAAAACTTGCACAAAAAATCAAACGAACTGTTCATATCGGGGCGGACAAGGAGCAAACATATGAAACGATATAAAATCCGTACCGCTTTCGGCTCCGTGTTGTTTTTGTGTATATTATTAACGGCCGTATATACCGTTCCGGTCGGTGCCGCCGCACGCACGGACATTCCCGTTTTATCCGCCGGATACATACATATTGAAAATCCCGACAAACTCGAAAACTCTTTTATCAAATTATCCGGTTTATGGGAATTCTATTGGAATAGGTTTGTAGACCCGCATGATTTTTACTCGCTTGACGCCGCACCGGCACAAAGCCCTGAAGCGGACGCCTTTGTTAAAGTTCCGTCGGTATGGAATACGTTTATAAACGATCCGATTGCAAAACGCGGCAAGGGTTGTGCAAGCTACCATATAAAGCTTACGAATCTAAAACCGAATTTCAGATACGCAATGTTTATGTTTGACAAGGTCGGAACGGCTGCAAAATTGTATTGTAACGGAGATCTTGTGTTTTCCCAAGGTACCGCTTCGGAAAATTACAGCCAAACCCGTGCAATGCGTTCTATGGATATTGCAGTACTCGAATCGGACAGTCAAGGCGTTATCGATTTGGTGTTCCATTGTTCGAACAGTATTTACCGGAAGGGCGGTTTGTGGAGCGAAATAACGTTTGCCGAAGAAACTCACGTGCGGCATTGGTTTTTTTTAACGCTTAACTTTAACTTCTTTTATGCCGGCGCCTTGCTCAGCATTATGCTGTATCACCTTTTTTTGTTTTTATTCAGAAAATACGATTGGCCGAGTTTTTATTTTTCGTTATTTGCGTTTTCGATATTTTTAAGAAGCGTGTCGGCGGATTTTTCGTTATTGCTGTATTATTTGCCCGCATTTCCGTACGGCTTCGATATGAAAATAGAATATAGCGTTGTTTTTATGGCACCGGTATGCTTTATGCTTTATTTGGTATTTTTATATAATATCGATTTAAAAAGCAATTCGAAAAAAAATCTTATAGTTAAACTTGTGATTTATATAGGTATATTTTTAGGTGTCGCCGTATGGTCTTTGCCTTTGCGCTGGGCCAATTATCTTGTCGTTCCCTGTTTGACATATTTATTGATAAGCGCAACAATTGTGTTGGTTGTTTTATTTATGGAATTGCGCCAAAACAGTTTTGAAATATTCCTTTTAACCGTTCTCAGCATTGCGGTAACCGGCTTGGGTACCTTACACGATATATTGGCTCTTCAAATGATGCGTGTTCCCTTTCCCGATTTAAGGCTGGTATCGTATTCGTTTATCGTTTTTGTATTTTTTCAATCGCTTATTACGGCAATCAGGCATGAAAAAGCTTCTGCGGCGATAGAATTATTGTCCGGAAATTTGCAAAAAATAAATATGTCTTATATGCGCTTTGTGCCTCAAGAATTTTTACAGCTTTTAAAAAAAGGAAATATCACCGATGTCGAAATGGGCGATTATACAATGCGGGACGTAACGCTGCTTTGTGCGGATATCCGCAATTTTACCCCCATATCCGAACAACTCGGTTGTAAAGAAGTGTTTGATTTGCTTAATACCTGTTTGACCAATATAGCCCCCCTTATCCGTACGCACGGAGGCTTTATTGAAAAGTATTTGGGCGATTGTATAGTTGCCGTTTTTCCGGACAACAGGTCCAATATTTTTCAGTGTGCCGTTGAAATGCAGCAAAAAATGCAAAGTTTAAAAACCGGCAAACCAATTTCACTGCGTATCGGTATAGGTATTCATTACGGGAAGGTTGTTCTCGGTACTACAGGATCGGCCGAACGCTTATCGCAAATAGCGGTATCGGAGGCCGTCGATACGGTAATGCGTTTGGAATCTTTAACCAAATTATACGGAGAAAAGGTATTGGTTTCAGGTGCGGTTTTAAAAAAAGCCGGAAACGGAAAAGCTTCCCAAGAATTTAAATTCGTAAAAATAAATACGGGGCGCTTACGGCAACCCTTGGAAGAAGAAGTATTTGCTCTCGAGATTCCTGAAATCGCAATTTCTTAAACAGAGATTTTTTTAATCGAAATTCCTTAAATGCAAAAAAAAGGCTGCCGAAAAAGCATTTCTTTTTCAGCAGCCTTTTTGCCGGGAACCGGAATTGAACCGGCACGGCGTTTAAATGCCGAGGGATTTTAAGTCCCTTGTGTCTACCTATTCCACCATCCCGGCAAAAACGGTCTTCGTAACCCGTATATAGTATCAGAAAACTTCGGGGGCTGTCAATCCGTTTTTGTTTTAAAAAAGCTTCTTCCCATGAAAACAAAAAAAAGATATACTTATATCATGGACTTGCATATACCGACAAAAAATTTGCAGTGGCCTGAAAAGGGCAGTATTGTTGCGGTAGGCCTATCGGGCGGTGTCGATTCGGCCGTTACGGCCCTTTTGCTTAAAGAAAGGGGCTGTACGGTTGTCGGTGTTACCATGTCCAGTTGGAACAATGATGTACCCTTGCCGCCGGCAAAAGACGGTATACGGATGTCTTGTTACGGTTCCGACGAGGCTATCGATATAGCTCAGTGTGCCGAATTTTGTGCGGCACAGGGTATACGGCATTATGTGATAGATGTACGCCAAGCGTATAAATCTTTTGTTTTGGACTATTTTAAAAGAGAGTACAGAAGCGGCCGTACGCCGAATCCCTGTGTTCATTGCAATGAACATGTAAAATTCGGTGCTCTCATAGAAGGCTGCCGCATTTTAAATATTGATTTTGATTATTTTTGTACGGGACACTATGCTTCTTTGGTGCGCCCTCTTATTCCTATAGAACGGATGTATTGCTTGGCGGCCGTCGAGCGGCAAATGGATACATCCGGAACGGCAGGACCTGGCGCGGCCGAACTTAAATCTGATAAACCTGCTGCGGCCGAACTTAAATCGGATGCGCTTGAGGCGGATGCACTCGGCGGGTCTAAAACAACGGAAGCCTTTTCGGGCGCGAGTTTTCCCGTTATGGTAGCGGCCGCAAAAGATGCCGGTAAAGATCAAACCTATTTTTTGCACCGGGTTTCTTCAAAGGTTTTTGAAAAGGTGCGCTTTCCTCTCAGCGGCTTTACGAAAAAAGAGATTTTCGAATATGCCCGGGAACACGGTTTGACAGCGGCCGCGCGCAGTGAAAGTCAGGATTTTATACCTCCCGAATATTTTGATATTATATTTTCGGATCAAGCATCCGTTTGCGGCGATATTGTCGATACGGAGGGTAAAAAAATAGGGGAACACCGGGGAATAGAGCATTATACGATAGGACAAAGGCGCGGTCTCGGCGTCAGCGCTAACCGCCCCTTATATGTTCGATCCATCGATGCCGATCGCAACCGTATTGTTTTAGCCGATGAAGACAATCTGGTGTCTTGCGGACTTGAAGCGGATTCTTGGGTGTGGACGGGTGATTATGCTCCTGCTGTCGAATTCAACGCTACGGTAAAAATACGCTTGGCTTCTCCTCCCTGCCGTGCGCGTATTGTCCCTTCGGATGCGGGAAAATATAAAATTTTTTTTGAAAAACCGCAAAGAGCTGTTGCCCCGGGGCAGTCCGCAGTAGTATATTTAAATCAGCTCATATTAGGAGGCGGGATTATAACCCGGGCAATATAGATGTCAAAACGGATATATTTTGATTATAATGCGACGACACCTCTTTCTAAAGAAGTGCTTGCTTTTTATACGGATAAACTTACCGAATACGCAAATGCGTCAAGTTTGCATGAGGACGGGAGACATTCTGCCGAAACCGTTAAAACGGCCCGCAGTCAAATAGCACAATTGATTAATGCCGAAGACGCTTCGGATATTTTATTTACTTCCGGCGGTTCCGAATCGAATAATACGGTTTTTAATACTATGATTTCAGAGTCGATAAAACGTAACAATAAATTTATCGTTACAACTTCCATAGAACATCCCTGTGTATTGGAATCCGCGCGCATACTGCAAAAAAAAGGTTTTGACGTATTATTTTTACCCGTCGATTCGGACGGTATTGTAGATAATGCGGCCTATAAAGCCGCCCTTGAAAAAAAACCGCTTTTTGTTTCCGTTATGACGGCAAATAATGAGATCGGCACAATACAGGATATTCCCGCTTTAGCCGCCCTTGCCCATAAAGCCGGTTCTCTTTTTCATACCGATATGGTTCAAGCTTGCGGGAAGATTCCCGTCGATGTTACCGCATGGGATGTCGATTATGCAACGATTTCCGCTCATAAAATTTACGGGCCGAAGGGGATAGGCGCCTTATATGTAAAAAAAGGCGCGCCTTTGGAACCGCTTATCCGCGGCGGTCATCAAGAACACGGATTACGTGCCGGCACATATAATACGCCGGCTATTGCCGCTTTCGGTTTGGCGGCACAAAAAGCTTTGGAAAATATCGATACCTATGCACGGAAAACCGGAGAACTGCGTCTTTTGCTGCGCGACGGTTTTTTAAAGCGTATCCCCAATATAAAAATAAACGGACATCCCGAACGGGTGCTGCCGAATACGCTTGACGTTTCTTTCCCCGGTGCCGAAGGGGAGGCTATTCTTTTACACTTGGACTTATTGGGAATTGCCGTTTCAACGGGTTCGGCTTGTGCGTCGGGCAGTTTGGAACCTTCTCATGTTCTTGTAGCTACGGGAATGGGGCCCGAACTTGCACACGGATCGATTCGGTTCAGTTTGGGAATGGACAGCACAAAAGAAGAAGTGGAGTATCTTTTGGATAAGATGCCCGCTGTTATAGATACATTACGCAAAATGTCAACGGTGGCATAAAGCGCTGTGAGGTAGAGTAATTATGAATGAATGGTTATATTCGGATACGGTAAAAGATCATTTTATGCATCCTAAAAATGTATTGATGGAAGAAGAATCGAAATGGCCCTGCGACGGCAGAGGAATTGTGGGAAATATACAGTGCGGGGACCAAATGTTGGTATTGCTTCGTATAAAAGACGATGTTATTACCGATGTCAGGTGGAAAACCTACGGTTGTGCCAGTGCTATCGCTTCAACTTCGATTTTGTCCGAATCGATAAAGGGAATGAATATTGCCGATGCATATAAGTTACGGCCGGAAGATATCGTTTCAAAATTGGGCGGTCTTCCCGCAAATAAAATTCACTGTTCGGTTTTAGGCGATAAAGCGTTACGTTCCGCTATCGACGATTATTTGCAAAAACAGGGACGCCCGTCTTTTAAGGGACAAGAGCATACGGTTGTTATCTGCCATTGTTTAAATGTTACCGACCGCGACTTGGAAGAAGCCTATAAAGCCGGAGATAGAACTTGGGAAGATTTGCAGGCCCGCACCAAAATAGGTACCGGATGCGGAAAATGCAAAGAGCGTGCGATGGAAAAAATGCATGAGTTCTCTCATTTATACGGAGAATAATATACGGGGAATAAAAAGCGTTTTGCCGCTTAGCTAAAAAACGTTGATATTGATATGAAACGACGTTTCTTTCATTCCGATGTCTTTTACCGATATGTCTATGGTGTTTTTTCCCTTTGATAAAACGATTTCGGCTAAACGCAACGTTTTTGTATCCGGATACAGGGTCGGAAGATCATAATGTTTGTCGCCCTGTATGCATAATGTACCCAAATACGTTTTTAAAGCCGTATAATCGGTTTTTTCTATAAGATTTCCGTTTACCGACACCCCTGTTGTGTACGGCATAGTTCCCGGAACGATATCGGTAAATACCGTGTAAGTTCCTCCGTTGATATGCATACCGTTTGTTAAAGTAATCGGATTGTCGTTTTTTTTCTTTATTCGTATATTTTTTATACTAAAGGGTTTTGCTGCGGCTGCGGAATTCATAAGGATAAGCGGATTTATTGCCGCCTTTATTTTTGTATCTATAACTTGAAATTGTAAACTTTCTTCGCCTTGTTTCCATCCCGAATTCCCGCTTATACCTATAAGCGCTTCGGCTTCCACGCTGCCGCTTCCGTCATCGGCGGAATTTTTTTCTAAGCCCCCATATACTGTAAGTATATGATTTTTGTGACTTATAATAACCGCATTGCCCAAGGTTGAGGGAAACCATCCGGCAGCCTCAATATCCGATTTTAGTGTTATTAAAATATCGCCCTTATCCGCCGCTTTAACTTCGCCGGGTTTGTTGAATATTAAGCCGCGGTTAAAGGTATCTGCGTGTTTTTGGGTAAAAAAAACGGCAATATTATCCGCAAGCTGGGGCCAATTAAACGCATACAGCGGAATTATATACAATAAAACCGCAGCAAAAACAAAAACCGATTTGTATTTATGTACAGTGTGTTTTTTCATGTAAGCCCCTTTTTCAGCCTAATCGAAACTGAGCGTCATTTTTGATATGCGGTCGTTGCAGCCCACATATATATTGCCGTTTTCCGCATATAAAAAAGCATTTTCGGCTTTAAACGAAAAAGCTCCCTTATTATACTTTCCTTCGCACAAAATCGTAACGGTGTACATATCGGCGTCTTTGCTGAGTACAAAAAAAATATCCTTACTTCCGAATTCGCTTATGGATAGCACTTTACCCGAAAACGGCATAAAAAAAGCTTCTTTTTCTTTTAGAAGTACGCTTATCAAGCCCGATTTACCGTTAAAAAAAGCGTATTTATCGTCACTGCTGAAGCGGACAAGGGTTTGTTCTCTGAGGTTGTCTTTTAGATAATCATGATATATTATTTTTGTTTTACCGCCGGCAAGTTCGGCAATAACAATTCTTTGCGGATTTAAGCCCGAAAGACAAGCGCAATATGTTCCGCTTTGCGAAAGCGCGGCACCGAAAATAACCTGCGTATTGCTGCCTCCCGGATAAAAATCGCCGGTAATTTGTCCTTTTTCATTAAAACATATGATATTACCGTCTGCAAACCCGGCCGCACATCCGGCGCGGCTTGAAGAAAATGCCGTTATCGGCACATAGTTTTCGTATGCCCATTCGGTGCCGCCGCTGCCGTTATGTTTTGAAAACGAACTTCCTCCCGGATGAAATAAAAAAATGCCGGTATTATCAAAAAAAGGAAAGCCGGATTTATCGAAAGAACCGCTTTTGTGTCCGTCCGGAGTAAAAAAGTCGATATAAGCGGCATCTTGATCGTATACCGTCCAAAAATCGGCGGAAACGGAAGAACGCCGATCGACGGGAATAAACGACGTTATTACCCCGTCCTCCGTATAATAGCCGATTTTTGTACCCAATTTGAACGGAAAACGCTTTTTATCGGTGTATGCCGTATTTTCCGCTTCTTTATTAACGGAAATTGTCCAGCAGGGGGTTATATCAAGCTTTTTTTCCAAGGGCTGCACCGCCAAAAAGAGGTAGGCTATAACGAATATCAGCAAAATCGGAAAAAGCGGAAAACTCTTATCGTTTATTTTCATTGTAAAACTATCGTATAGTAGGCTTTGAATCTAGTCAAGAGTCGCTTTGTGCGTTTTTATCTCCATAGTCGGTGTTCTTGGGGCTGTAATACTTGACAAAAAAACGTAAACAATGCAAAATAATGTACATATATCAGTTGAATGTGTAAGGAGTTTCCGGTGGATGATGATATTCTTACAATTGAAGAAGTAGCTAAATACTTACGGGTTTCGGAACGCACGGTATACGATTGGGCACAAAAAGGAGAAATTCCTTCCGGTAAAATCGGTACCGTATGGCGATTTAAAAAATCCGAAATTGAAAAATGGGTAAATGAGCGTTTGTCTTCGGGAACAAAAAACGTTTCGCCGGGAAATCGAATCCAAGTAAAGAATATTTTATCTCCCGACAGAATCGTTTTTCTTAATCATTCAACTAAACACGATGCTTTGCTTGAATTGGCAAAAAATTTAAGTACTGCGCCCCAAATAAAGCACGGCGAAGAACTTGCTTCCGAGATTTTAAAGCGCGAAGAATTGATGTCTACCGCTATCGGGCGCTCGATTGCGATTCCTCACGTGCGCTTAACCTCGGTAACCGACCTTGTTATGTCGGTGGGTATAAGCAAGGTCGATATCATCGATTTTCAAACGATAGACGATGCGCCCGTGCGCCTTTTGTTTATGATTGCCGCAGCCTATAATCAGCACGCCTATTATTTGCAGGCGCTTTCATTTTTCAGCTCAAAACTTAAAAACGCCGATTTACGTGCGGGACTTTTGGCCGTTAAAACGGCACAGGAAGCGTACGAACTGCTTATAAAAGAAGACTGAAGATTCGTGCAATTTGTAAAAATTACACTTTTGTGATATACTTTTTCCAATAAAACCGAGGAGATACTTATATGGTTATTCCGGTCGCAGTGGAATGCTTGCATGATTATAAATTACTTATAACTTTTTCAAACGGTGAAAAAAAGATATACAATGCCCAGCATGATATACATCAAGGTGTTTTAAGGAAATTGCAAAATAAATCGTTGAATACGAACTGTCATTTCTTTTTCAAAAACTTCATACACAAGCCGATGCTGAATATTGATTCTTCTCGAGTATTTTCCCGTCAAATCACCTACTAATTTTTCATAGGGCGGCGAATTCTGAAAAGGATCGTTTTTTAATACCTCAATTAATCTCTTAACCGTGTCTTTTAAATTTGATTGTTCAATTCTTTTACTGTCTTTTACAGCCTGCTTTGAATAAACTACATTCCACATTACCACTCAAGGTTCTTCACACTTTCTTCCAAAGGTTCTTTACTTGCTTCAAGAATAGATTCTCTCATTCCCGGAATTGAACATAAATACAAAGTTTCCTGAATTGAATTCCAATCCTCTTCAGAAATCAATACGGCATTATTTCTTTTTCCGGAAATTATTATAGGTTCGTGGAAATCTTTTGTTTGGTCAATTAAATTATATAAATTCGATCTTGCAGCGGTTGCTGTCATTACTGCCATGTGAATACCTCCATATAAATAAAGCGTACGATATACCGTACGCTTTGACAATACCCTTTTTTTTATTTACTCTTACACAATTTGCCATAATTCATTTTCAGATATATCACCGTAGATGGTGTGAGTTTTTACCTTTTTGCCAAATGCTTTTACATTTTGTAAATTACCTATCATTTTTGCTATTTGACCGTGATATTGATTTACTGAACAATTTTCAGGATATTCTCTCAAATATGCAATGTGATATTCGGATTTTGTTATGAGTTCATTGATTATTGTATGAGAATCAAACAAATCTCCCTCTGAAAATGAATTTACTATTTCTTGAATTGTTTCACTTAATGTCATACAAGCTTGCCTAATTTTGAGGAATACGCTCTTTTCCGCTACAACCGTTCTATAGCCTGTATTTCCCATTCTTCAAGCGGATCTTTGGCAATGGTATAATATACCCGTACCTTTTCTCCTTTTTTCAGTGAAGAAGCCCGTCCGGTAAACGACATTTTTTCGGTGAGAATATTGTCCGTTGTGGAAAGGGTGATTGCCGTATTTGATTGTCCTAAAAATAACACCTCGGAAACATACTTAACTCTGACTGTTGGGAAAGTACGCTGATTTGAAAAATCTTTTTTGTTCATAGCGGCACGAGCATCCATTAAGTCGGTCAGAGGATATTCGGTCGGGTCAAATATATCATTGGGAGCATTTCCTGTCGAGCCGCCGAAAAGATATGCAGCCATAGCATCCGCACCTGTAGGAACATGGGCATCTTCTGCCGTTATATAGCGCATACCGCTTGTAAGAATAAAATGTGCCGGATTAAAAACGGATTTTTCAATGTCGCGTACAAACATAATGAGGCTTGCAATTTCCCGGCTGTTGTCATCAAAGACAGCAACAAGATAAAAGGTTGCAGCGGCATTTGCTTCCGGCGGTAGGTCTGAAACTTCGTCTGAAGCAAGAGCTAGAGGATAACTGTCCGTATCAACTCCAAAAGAAGCTTTAAATGCCGTATCGCTTATAGAAGATTGCTTTCGATTTAGATCACGTACAATCGCTCTTTTCGCTTCCGCATCATAACCTTTATAGAGAGCTTTTACTTTAAAATAATAGGGCTTGCCCGGTTCAGTCAATTTTTCTGTTGTAATTTCTTTGATACTTGTGATCGATTGAGGCTGGAAAGTTATTTCAATAGATTCTTCAATCGTCTTGGTTTCTTTTTCCTTTGTAAAGCGTTGGTAATCGTCTGCAAGCAATCGTAGGAATTTTTCAGACGAATCTTCTTTTTCTTGTTTAATATCTGTTTCGGCTTGAGAAGCACTGGTATCTTGCGCTTCATCAAATAAAAAAGACATACAACCGGTAAAAAAAACGGTGCATACTGTAAAAATGCATACTAAACCGATAAATTTTTTCATAGAACCTCCTCTAAATTATAAATTTTCGAATCGAATACCGGTTATTTTTCAAGATCATCCAATGACTTGGAAAGGTCATCCAAAGATTCGGAAAGGTCGTTCAGTTTTTCAATTGTATTCGGCAGTTTTTTTGCAGCATCGGTCATCATGGAAACTCCTATTATAAGTCTAACCGTACCGATGAGCATAAAAATTCCGCAAATTATTGTTCCGGCAATATTTGCACCGCGTCTTTTATTTTTCACAATACCCGTAATTCCAAATGCCAAACCGATAACCAATAAGGGAAGTCCCAGCCAATTCATAATACCTAACAATGGAATTAATCCTATCAAAACAAAAAATAATCCTATTATTCCTAAAATAATACTTGCCATTTTACGGCCTCCTATACATAAATATTCTTGTGCAGCGGAATAAAATATGTGCCTACCGATTAACCCCTTTTCCTCCGTCAAGAGAATCAACTCGATTTCGGCTTTTCCGATATTCATTCTCTTTTGATCTTACGTAAACAATCTTTTCCGCAGAAATGACATTTAGTAGATGTCATTTCTAAGTCTATTGTAAGCTATATTTTAATTATTGACAATCAGTAAATGTCAAGAAAAAGATGTATAAGAATCGAAACGGTAATACAAATAATATTTCCGGGAAAAATATTTCCGTGCTGAGAAAGGCTTTTAGGCCTGTACTTTCTCAACGTGCATTGGCGGATAAGATGCAGCTTTTCGGTATAGATCTTGATAAAAACGCCATTCAGCGCATAGAATGCGGTAAGCGTTTTGTTACGGATATAGAGCTTGCTGCTTTTGCAAAAGTATTGAATACATCACTCGACATATTGCTGCAAAATGAGGACGGTTAATTTATATCGATAAATGCCGATTTGCGCTCGGGCCTTTTAGCCGCTGAAACGCCGGCCGAAGCCTACGAACTGCTTATTAAAGAGGACTGATTACCTTCCCAATCCTTCTATCCCGAACCACTTGGTACTGTCGCTCATATTCTGAGGAACAAGGCCGAGGTCGACCGGGGCGGTTGTTTCGTCGAGCAGATACTGTGTGCCGTCCTGCTCAAGGCCGGCTGCCTGACCGATCTACAAAAAAGACAGCTTAGTTACGGGCAGGCTGTCTTTAAAAATGTGCGCTTGATAAAAAACAACTATAATTTATAGTCAATTATGTGGAAAGCCTGTTTGACACAGCCTACTGAATTTACAATAAAGACTTCACAGTTTTGAATTCCATTTTGGTGCAGGAGATATTTATGATAATACGATATAACCCCGGTTATGCCGTTACCCCTTTCTTTAATACAGTTCCTGTGGATTTATATGTGAGGTAGAGAGTGAAGCCGCTTTATTACATATTACTTTTTCTTTTGTCGGTAATTCAGCTGTCTGCACTCGATATTAACGGTTTTTGGGTTTCCGAAAGTCAGTACCGTAAGATGGTCAATTCCGATTATTTTTCGGATATTACCGATTGTAATTATATTCACCATGACGTATACGGTTTTACCGTAACGGGATGTTTTGAATCGGACGGTTTGATAATTAAATATGACGAAAAAAAACAAGAGGGATTTTTCAATTATCATAGTGAGCATGATGAAAAGATTTTTAAGAAAGCAGAAAATTCATCAAAAATAATATTTGATACTGTTTATACACGTCCGCTTGATGAATATAGAGGTTCTATGGAAATTGTAAAAGTCGGTACAAACAAAATTATCATAAAATTTGATCCGCCCGGTTATTTTGAAAATGAAAGCCCCTTCATACGGATTTCGTCGGAATCAACTATGGAAAAAATAAATGCAATTGTCAATGATTCAAGAGTAAGGATCCGAACAGAGCCAAACCTTAATGCCGATGTATGGGGATATATGAATAAAAATTACAAAGTGGTAATTAAAGATAAATCTGCGGAAGCCTTTACAATTGATAATGAAACGTGGTATTGGTACAAAGTAGAATCAAAAAATTATCCCGACGGCTGGGTATACGGCAAGTATCTAGACATAGAAGAGGGTAACGAAGGGGAAGCGGACAAGGGCGCGCAAGCTTTCTAAAATGATGCAAATTCTTCCTGTATTTTATTCGTTTTTCCCCGGCGTAACGGATTTTTTCATAGTGTTTATGTAAAGTATGTGGTATAATAGGGGAAAGGAGTTCTCGGCGACTTTAATACCGAAGATAAGTTAAAGACGGCAGGAAACGTTATGAAGGGGAAAAAAATAATTGCTATAATTTCTGTATTGCTTATTTTTACGATATGCGCCGTTTCCGG